>JAAZAD010000440.1 GCA_012514505.1 Rhodococcus sp. (in: high G+C Gram-positive bacteria)
CGTCAACACCTTCCGGGGCTGTTCGCACGCGTGCAAATACTGCTTCGCACGGCCGACTCACGAATACCTCGACCTCGATGCAGGATCGGACTTCGATAACGAGATCGTGGTGAAAACCAACGTGGGTGCGGTGCTCCGGAAGGAACTCTCCCGAAAGTCATGGCAGCGTGACCATGTTGCGCTGGGGACGAACACCGATCCTTACCAGCGTGCAGAGGGTCGATATCGGTTGATGCCCGGAGTCATTCGGGCCCTCGTGGAATCGGGCACACCCTTTTCGATACTCACCAAAGGGACGCTGCTTCGAAGGGACATCCCGCTTTTGGCGTTGGCTGCGCAGCAGGTTCCGGTGACCATCGCGGTGTCACTCGCAATCCACGACGACGACTTGCAGAAGTCCTTGGAGCCCGGGGTGCCGTCCACCCGCGCGCGACTGGACCTGATTCGCGCTCTGGTCGACGCCGGCCTGCCATGCAATGTGATGGTCGCGCCCGTCATCCCGTTTCTCACCGACTCCGAGCGGCACCTCGACGGACTGCTCGGCGCCATCGCGGATGCCGGCGCCGATTCGGTCACGGCGTTTCCGATGCACCTGCGGGGGAGTACCAAAGGGTGGTTTCTGAGCTGGCTGGCCGTCGAGCATCCCGCATTGATTCGGCAGTATCGGCAGCTCTACGGGCGAGGCGCCTACGTGAGTCCCGAGTACAAGGCGTGGTTGAAGCGGCGTATCGATCCACTCATCGAGAAGCACAGACTCGGGCGCCGCGATGACGCCGAAGCTCCCTCTGCACGGAGGGAGGTCGAGACCGTAGGTGGGCCCCGGGCGTCAGTTTCGACTCCCGCACTAGCGCACACGCTCACCTTGTTCTGATACCCCTCACGTCGGCGACGGGGTATCAGTAGAGGGTGTGCGTTTCCACTCACACCGCATGTCTCCGTAGGATCGCAGCCTAAGAAGTAGCTTGCTCCACGTTTCGAAAGGAATCCCGTGCTACGCACACATCTCGCCGGTTCTCTGAGGGCCGAGCACGCCGAGCAAACCGTGACCCTGACCGGTTGGGTTGCCCGGCGCCGCGATCACGGTGGAGTGGTGTTCATCGATCTGCGCGATGCCTCCGGTGTCTCGCAGGTCGTTTTCCGCGAAGGGTCTGCAGCGGAGCAAGCGCATCGACTTCGTGCCGAGTACTGCGTGAAGATCACGGGAACAGTGGAGTCACGACCGGAGGGAAACCGGAACTTCGAGATCGCGACCGGCGCCATCGAGGTGAACGCCACGGAGCTCGAGGTGCTCAACGAGAGCGCACCGTTGCCGTTCCAGCTCGACGATCAGGCCGGTGAGGAAGCGCGACTGAAGCACCGCTACCTCGACCTGCGTCGCGAAGGTCCCGGAAAGGCCATTCGGCTGCGCTCGAAGGTCAACGCCGCAGCGCGCGGAGTCCTGGCCCACCACGAGTTCATCGAGGTGGAGACGCCCACGCTGACTCGCTCCACGCCGGAGGGTGCTCGCGACTTCCTGGTGCCTGCCAGACTGCAGCCGGGATCGTTCTACGCCCTCCCGCAGAGTCCGCAGCTGTTCAAGCAGTTGCTGATGGTGGGTGGAATCGAACGCTACTATCAGATCGCCCGCTGCTACCGCGACGAAGACTTCCGCGCAGATCGTCAGCCCGAGTTCACCCAGCTCGACATCGAGATGAGCTTCGTCAGCCAGGACGACGTGATCCTGCTCGCCGAGGAAATTCTCGCTTCGGTGTGGCGTTTGATCGGCCACGAGATCACCGAGCCGATCCCGCGGATGACCTACGCGGAAGCCATGCGTCGCTACGGTTCGGACAAGCCCGACCTTCGCTTCGGCCTCGAGCTGGTCGAGTGCACCGATTACTTTGCAGAGACGCCGTTCCGTGTGTTCCGTGCCCCATACGTCGGCGCGGTCGTCATGCCGGGCGGGGCGAGCCAGCCGCGCCGCCAGCTCGACGCATGGCAGGAGTGGGCGAAGCAGCGCGGAGCGAAGGGACTCGCCTACGTTCTCGTGGGTGACGACGGCGAGCTCGCCGGACCGGTCGCCAAGAACCTCTCGGAGGACGAGCGTGCGGGCCTCGCCGCGCACGTGGGTGCGAAGCCGGGCGATTGCATCTTCTTCGCCGCCGGCCCCACCAAGGCGATGCGGGCGTTGCTCGGCGCTGCGCGTGGCGAGATCGCGCGCAAGCAGGATCTCATCGACGAGGACGCCTGGGCGTTCGTGTGGGTGGTCGACGCCCCGATGTTCGAGCCGGCCGCGGATGCCACTGCCAGCGGAGACGTCGCGCTCGGCTGGAGCGCGTGGACCGCTGTCCACCACGCCTTCACCTCTCCCAAGCCGGAGTCGGTGGACACCTTCGACACCGACCCCGGATCGGCTCTCGCCTACGCGTACGACATCGTCTGCAACGGCAACGAGATCGGTGGCGGCTCGATCC
>JAAZAD010000441.1 GCA_012514505.1 Rhodococcus sp. (in: high G+C Gram-positive bacteria)
ACCCGGCCCACCAGAGGAAGGGCATCGCCAAGGCGTTGCTGGCCGCCGGGCACGACATGATGCGGTCGGCCGGAATGAGGATCGCGATGGTGGAGACCGGAGACGACCCGGGACACCGCAACTCTCGCGCCAGTTACGAGAGCGTCGGCTACGAGAGATGGCCTGTCGCACGGTACTTTCTCGACCTTTCCTGACCAGCATTCAGGGCACTCCGGAAAGGTCACGAAACAGGGCTTGACCTGCGGTTCACGTTATCCGAATGCAACGGGCGAAAGTATTGATCGGGCGGTCAGTCGGGCGTGTACTTGAAGTGGACACAATCCGTTTCGAGGAGGCTGGACATGAAGTCGTGGAGTCGTATGCAGGATGTTGTGGCGGTGGTGGTCGGCGTCTTCGCGATGCTTTCGCCGATTTGGGTCGACACCAACAACGCTGCTCGGTGGTCTCTCATCGTGCTCGGTGCACTGATTGCACTGTCCGGTCTGGTCCACATGGCCCGCCCCGAAATGGGCTGGGCCGAATACGCAATGGGCATCATGGGTGTGCTGCTGTTCATCTCCCCGTGGGTGATGGGTTTCTCCGCAATGGGCGGAGCGGCCTGGACCGCATGGGTGGTCGGTGTGCTGGCAGTGGTCGTCGCGGTGACCGGACTACCGATGATGAGTTCTCGAATGCACGGGCACGGGATGCATCGACATGGAGGACTTGCCTCTCACTGATGGCCGCATCACATCGATACAGTTCCGACGGGGCGTGGGTAGCAAACCCCCCGCCCCGTCATTCACGTCGGGAGAAGGCAAACCGTGTCCAGACCACCCGCCCACCGACCCACGCCCACCTCACCCACCCGTCGACGCGCCGCTCGCGACGGAAGAACCCGTGAACTGATTCTCGACGCGGCCGAAGAACTCTTCGGCGGTGACGGTTACGACGCCACCTCCACATCCTCGATCGCGCAACATGCCGGAGTGCCCAAAGGTCTCGTCTTCTACTACTTTCCGGCGAAGTCCGAGATTCTGCGTGCGTTGCTGACCGAGCGCCTGCCCACCGATCCATTGACGGACGTCACCGCCATCATCACACCCGGCGACCCTGCACAGAGCCTCGTCGACTTCGAAGCCGCACTGAACCGACGAGACCGGCACGCGCCGTTGTTGCGGCTGATCCTGTGGCGCGAAGCGGACACCCACCCCGATGTGTCCACCCATCTGCGTCTGTTCCGTGCCTACGTTCGCGACACCACCGTCCGGATCTTGCAGGCCAGCGTCCCCTACCCCGTCCAACCCGGGACCCTGCAGGCGTGCGCCACCGCATGGGTTGCCGCTACCTTCTCCACACGAGGGGAAAGCCGCGACGAGCTGGGTAGCGTGGCCCGGGTCGTTGCAGCAGGAATGGTTCAACTTGGATGATGGAACCGCAGTGTCCGCGGCCAAGCTTTGTCAGAAGGTCCACCTATTCTTCGACACGCAACGACGGAGCTTTCACCCTTCGTCGGCAATCACAGCGCACAGTCGAGGGGGCATTCGTTGTGTCAGCACAGGCATGGGCCACACTCACCGTGGGACTATTTGCCATTATCGGCGTCATCATCACCTGGCAGCAGAAGAACTCCGCGGACCGCCGTTCGGAGTGGTGGCGGAGAACAACGTGGGCGTTCGAGCGCACGTTCACCGCATCGGATTCCGAAGCTGAACTGGGTTGGAAGATCCTCGAAACACTCGTCGCGTCGAAGTTGGCCACGCGCGTTGATTCTGACATCGTCCAAGTAATCGCCGAGCAAGTAGCATTAGGTGACCCGGACATCGAGTACGAACAGGAGGCAGATGATGGCGACAGCAGCAGCGCCGAAGAAGGCAAACTCCGTCACACGTAGTCTCTCAGTCCGCCGAGCGGCAGCGCGGGCTGCGGTGAAAGCCAGCGTAAAAACTGGTCGGCCCGTACCCGCTGAAGTGAAGAAGATCGCCAACTCTCGCTGAACCGTCACGGCCCTGATCACAATTACGTGTCGCGCGAGAAAATCGAGTATGTCGACCTGGAAGGCCTGATCGATGCCGGCAACCGGTTATCCCGCAACGCAGCTCGGTGACCTGTTCGAGACGGTCCCGGCCACCACTGACTCTGCACTCGACGTGTTCGACGCCTCGGAGCCTGTGGACCCGGACTTCATGATCGGCACCTGGCGTGGCGCAGAACTCCCGACCGGTCACCCGATGGACGGAATGCTCGCCGCCACCGGTTGGTGGGGCAAACAGTTCATCGACGCCGAGACCGTCCATCCACTTCTGTTTCCCTCCACCGACCCGGGCGGGCTGTGGGCGCTCGATCCGGCGAAGGCATTCGGCGGGATGGCCCTCACCGACAAGCTGCCGGCCTTCGCGACGCGATCGCTCGCTGAACCGATCACGGCCCTTCGGACGGTTCTCCGGACCAAGACAGCCAAGGCGAGGCTGCGAACGACGCGATACCGGGGCGTCGACACCGCGACCATGCTCTACGACCAACTCCCGATCAACGATGTCTTTCGCCAACTGTCCGACGACGCGGTACTCGGTGCCATGGACCTGAAGGGTTCGAGACGTCCGTACTTCTTCGTGCTGAGACGGGACGACTCACGGCACCTGTAACGCACACCGCCCCTGTCGCCATAGTCCGAGTGAACAGGTACGTGGCATACAGGCCTCGGGAGGCACCATGAAGACCACACATCGCGTGGCAAGCGTCGGATCTCTCATAGCAATGGCCGCCGCAACGGCCATCGTCTCCGCCGGGACAGCGCAGGCACAGCCCGGACCCTGCATCGTGGACCGTCACCTCACGGGTGCCACCTCTCAGTGTGCGCCGGGAAGCTACTACGTCCTCGACGTCGACTGCTTCGGATTCGGATCTGACTCGTTCGATGTGCTGTCGGTTCCCAAGATCTTCTACCACCGGACCAGCTATTTCGCCGAGCCCGACGGCCGCGCGTCGGTTTCCTGCGCCGAGGGCAGCTGGATCGGCAACGGCATCGCCACGAAGGCGTGGGTGCGCGTCCCCTGATTCGCGCCCGTGCTGGTTACAGCAGCGATGGTGCGGCGAGAATGCGCCCGGCCTCGAAGTTCGCTGCGCTGGCGGGCAGTTCTCCCGCTCTGCCGCTGAGATACACGCGGACGGTGCCCTGACCTGTGGCGGGACGCCCGAGCGCGTCTATCCGTCGCAGTGTCTGAGCCGCCACGGCCTCGGCACTGTCGAAGAGCCGCACTCCGTCGGGTAGCGCGGCGGAGATCTGGTCCGCCACCAGTGGGTAGTGCGTGCACCCGAGAACCACCGCTCCCGTATCTGCGGGGGTGCGCTCCACAGCGGAGGCGATGGCGTCGTGCACCCGTTCCTTCTCGCCGCGGTCGATCGCCTCGGCAAGTCCCAGGCACGCGACGGGTACCACTGTTGCGCCGTTTCCGAACTGTTCGATCAGGTCTGCCTGGTACCGACTGGCCGTGGTCGCCGCGGTGGCCCATACCGCGACCGTCGCGTATGCCGCGGCGGCGGGCTTGATCGCGGGGACGGTCCCGATCACCGGGATGTCGGGTCCGACGAACTCCCGAAGTTCACGCAATGCAGTGACGCTCGCCGTGTTGCACGGCAGCACGATCACCTCGGCACCACGGTCGAGTGCTTGCTCGGCGGCGCCCACTACACGTTCGATGACCCATTCACCTGGTTTGGGGCCCCACGGCGCCCCGTCCGGGTCCATCGAGAGGATGAGGTCCAGGTCCGGGCGAAGCGTCCGCAACCACGCAGAGGTCGGCAACAAGCCCAGACCCGAGTCCATGAGTGCAACGATCACCACACGAATCTAGCGCGACCGTCCTCGCTACGCGGACGCAGCCTCCAACACGTCGCCGATCGGGGCAGCTCCGGCGATCTGTCCACGCATCTTCATCACCTTGCCCGCCAGCCCTGCACCGACCACGCCTGCGAGTACACTGTCGCGCTCGTAGTAGGCGAGGAATTTACGACCGTCGTCCTTGACGACGTGAACGGTGTCGCCCGCTGCGACGGTGCCGAGGGCCTGGATCTTCAGCCCGTACTGGTCACTCCAGAAGTAGGGGACCTGGGCTGCGGCGTCGGAGTCACCGGTCCCGGTCAGCGCGCCCGCCAGAATTTTCGCCTGTTCGCCCGCGTTGCTCCAGTGCTCCACCCGCTTGCGTCCACCGACCTCGATTTGCCAGGCGGCGACGTCACCCGCAGCCCATACGTGCGGTGCACTCGTCCTGCCCACCTCGTCACACAGCACCCCGTTCTCGACGTCGACACCCGAGCCTTCGAGCCAGTCGGTGACCGGAACCGATCCGATCCCGATCGCCACCACGTCCACGTCGACTTCGCTGCCGTCGGTCAGCGCGGCGCGTGACACCCTTCCCTCGCCGCTCAGCTCGGCCAGGCCGACGCCCGCGCGAAGGTCGACACCGGCGTCCGTGTGCAGCCGGGCCACCAGCTCACCCACCTGTTCTCCGAGCACGGAGGCCAACGGGGTGGGCTGGGGTTCGACCAACACCACGTCGATTCCCGCCGACACCATGCTGGCCGCGAGTTCACACCCGATGAAACCGGCACCCACGATCAGCGCCTGCTTTCCGGGCGCCAGATCGGCGCGCAACGCCAGGCTCTCATCGATGGAACGCAGTACGTGTACGCCATCGAGATCCGGAAGCCCGCCGATCCGCCGGGGCGTGAGCCCGGTGGCGATCACCAACTCGTCGTAGGAGAGCACAGTGCCGTCCGCCAGCGTCACCTCCCGTGCCGCGGTGTCGAGTCCGGAGGCCGCGGACCCGAGACGCAGTTCGATGCGCTCGTCATCGAAGAATTCGCGGGGTTTGAGCGTCGTGTCGTCACGCTCGCCGCGTACGACCTCTTTGGAGAGCGGCGGCCGGTCGTAGGGCAAGTGGGTTTCGCCGCCGACCAACACGAGCTCGCCGTCGAATCCTGCTCGGCGAAGCTCCTCCGCTGTGCGCAAGCCGGCAAGTCCCGCCCCGACGATCACTGTTCGCTGCACTCTGAAACCTCATATCTGTGGTGCTCTGGGTCACCCCACACAATACGAGAACATGTTCCAGTTTTGGTAACCGTCGACGCAGTCCCCAAAAACGCCTGTGGCGCCCACCCCCGAAGGAGTGAGCGCCACAGAGCAGTGGTGAAGCTAGATCAGGAGTTGATCTTCGTGACCTTGCCGGCACCGACGGTACGGCCACCCTCGCGAATTGCGAAGCGCAGGCCCTCGTCCATGGCGACGGGCTGGATCAGCTTGACGGACATCTCGGTGTTGTCACCGGGCATGACCATCTCGGTGCCCTCGGGGAGGGTCACGACGCCCGTAACGTCCGTGGTACGGAAGTAGAACTGCGGGCGGTAGTTGTTGAAGAACGGCGTGTGGCGGCCACCCTCGTCCTTGGACAGGATGTATGCCTGGCCCTCGAACTCGGTGTGAACGGTGGTGGTGCCGGGCTTGACGACAACCTGTCCACGCTCGACGTCTTCACGCTTGATACCACGAACCAGCAGACCAACGTTGTCGCCGGCTTCACCCGAGTCGAGGAGCTTACGGAACATCTCGATGCCCGTAATCGTGGTCTTGGTCGCCTTCTCCTTGATGCCGACGATCTCGACGTCCTCGTTGACGTTGATGACGCCGCGCTCGATACGACCGGTGACGACGGTGCCACGACCGGTGATCGTGAAGACGT
>JAAZAD010000442.1 GCA_012514505.1 Rhodococcus sp. (in: high G+C Gram-positive bacteria)
CGCACCCGACGGGCCTCCAAACCGGCAATCTCAGCCGACAACTCCAACACCGAGTCACACAACTGCCGATCCGCCAACTGCCATGACTCCGGCGCATTCGTCGCCAACCGCAACGCGTCCGCCCGCAGTTGCTCGTCTACCCCGTGGTGTGAATCCCCCGACCCCATACATAGATCATAGTTCGAACACCAGTTCGATACAATGCTTTCGCGGTACGAAATCGCTCGACTACCGAAGCTGGTTCTTACTGAGGACGGATCCGCTCGTCGATCATGCGAGTTGCCTCCAGTAGCCCAAGCCGGCGCGACGCTCGCGAAGTGCACGAACCGCGGACAACCTGCCGAAACCCAATAGTCCCAGCGCAAGGATCGTTGTTGCCCAACGCAATAGCGCCGCTCGAGCAGAGCAGCTCAACAGGCTCATCGCTGCACGTACCGCTCGGTTGACGGAATGCGGTGCTCCGTGCAGCGAGCAGCAACCCGCACCGCTGTGATCTAATTCCCCCATGACAACATTCACGCAGCTCTGGTGGCGGCTTTACTAGCGGCCTTCCCTGCGTGTTCCCGGCCGCCTCTTCGCGCGGCCGATGGTCTGTCTGGATGACGGAACCGAACTCGGGTTGTCGAGGAGAGGTACCTACTTCCATCGAGAGGACCTATCTACCAATGTCATTCGAAAGCGCTCCCACCCGGTCGAACGGAATCGGCGAAGTAGTCATCACCGCCCGGTCGTTCGAGGAATACAAAGCGATGTTCGCCCTCTCCCCCGACGATCTGACCAAGCGAATCTTGGACTGCCCTGGCGGCGCTGCGGGGTTCACCAGCGAAGGCAATTCGCGCGGAGGCGATGTGATCGCGTGCGACGTTGCGTACTCCCTGCACACGGCCAACGAACTCGCGGCTACAGCCGAGGCCGAAACCGATCGGGGCAACGAATACGTCCGTGCACATTCGCACGACTACGTGTGGGAGTTCTTCGCCGATCCCGATGAGCATCAGCATGTCAGGCACCGTGCCGTTCAAGGCTTTGCCGCTGATATTCGTCGGAACCCGAATCACTATGTGGCAGGACGACTGCCGTCGCTGCCGTTCCCGGATTCGAGCTTCGATCTGGTGCTCAGCTCACACCTGCTGTTCAGCTATGCCGACCGGCTCGACCACGCATTTCATCTCGACGCGATTTCAGAATTGATGCGGGTCACCCGCGACGAAGCCCGGATCTTTCCTCTGGTGCCGGTCGGCTCCTCAGAGCCCTACCCACAGTTGGACGGACTGCTCGAAGAACTCGACAGCCGGGGCATCACAGCACGAATCGTGAGCGTCGACTACGAGTTCCAGCGCGGCGCCACGCACATGCTGGTGTGCCGTCACTAGGCGTTTGCGACTCAACGAAAGCTACTCGTCTAGTTACTTTCCGTTCGATGCGACCGAAGTGACAAGGTCAACCAAATGCCTAACAGCACGAGCACCAGGCCCCAACCCACGATGCCAGCACCAGGCATGTCCAGGAAAGGTATTCCCAGAACGCAAGCCACTATCGCAATCGCGAACAGCGGTCCAAGTAGTTGCCGCTTCATCACTCCCCTTTCGCCATCATCAAATGGACGCAACTCGCGCGAGCTGTAATTGCGCGAGCTAGGTGTGGAGCCGCTCCGCAGCCTCGGCGATTCGTTCGTCGCTGGCTGTGAGGCCGATGCGCACATGGGTTCCCCCACGCGGACCGTAGAACTCGCCGGGCGCGACGAGGATGCCGCGTTCGGCGAACCAGTCGACGGTGTCGCGGCAGGGTTCGCCGCGGGTGGCCCACAGGTACAGACCGGCCTCGGAATCGTCGACAGTGAAGCCGGCCTCCCGAATGGCGCCGAGAAGAATCTCGCGACGACGACGGTAGCGTTCCCGCTGCTCGTTCTCGTGGTCGTCGTCGGCCAGGGCAGCAGTCATCGCGGACTGGATGGGTAGCGGCACCATCATCCCGGCGTGCTTGCGGACCTCGAGTAGTTCCGCGACCAACGCGGGATCGCCGGTGACGAATCCGGCTCGGTAGCTGGCGAGGTTCGACGTCTTCGACAACGAATGCACGGCAAGGAGTCCGGTGAGGTCACCGTCGTTGACGCGCTCGTCGAGTATCGACAGCGCCTCGCCTTCCCACGTCAGCCCCAGGTAGCACTCGTCGGACACAACGATGGCATCGCGTTCACGCGCCCAGGCGACCACCTTGCGCAGGTGATCGAGACCCAGAACCTTGCCCGTCGGGTTGGACGGCGAGTTGACGAAGATCAACGACGCTCGTTCCGGACCCAATCGGCTCAGACCGTCGGCCCGAATGATGCGTGCGCCAGCCAGCAGCGCACCGACCTCATAGGTGGGGTATGCGAGTTCCGGAATGACGACGAGATCGTCGGAACCGAGACCGAGCAGCCTCGGCAGCCACGCGATCATCTCTTTCGTCCCGATGGCCGGGAGCACCGACTCCGGGGCAATACCCGTGATGCCGTAGCGCCGCGCCAGCGCGCCGACCGCAGCGTCACGCAGTGCGGCCGTGCCGTGCGTGGTGGGGTAACCGGGCTGCTCGGCAACCGCGTTCAGCGCCTCCCGAATGACCGGAGCCACCGGGTCGACGGGCGTGCCCACCGACAGGTTGACGATGCCGTCAGGGTGCGCGGCAGCCTTCGCTTTCGCACCTTCCAGCGAATCCCAGGGGAAATCCGGCAACGCCCTGGCGACGGGAACTCGACGCAATCTGGTCTACCTAGTCCTCACCCATGGGAGGCAGCGCCTTGATGAACGGCGGGTCGTAATCGACCTTGCCGAGCTTCGCCGCGCCACCCGGAGACCCGAGATCGTCGAAGAAGTCGACGTTCGCGCTGATGTAGCCGTTCCACTGGTCCGGGGTGTCGTCCTCGTAGAAGATCGCCTCCACGGGGCAGACAGGTTCACAGGCGCCGCAGTCCACACACTCGTCGGGATGGATGTACAACATCCGTCCGCCCTCGTAGATGCAATCGACAGGGCACTCCTCGATGCATGCCTTGTCCAGAACATCAACGCACGGTTCCGCGATTATGTAGGTCACCGCTGCTCTCCTGCCTTCCGACCAGATTGATCGGGATCTGATACCGCTCCCCAAACAGGTTTCATCACCCCGTGAGGATCCCTATTATGCTCTGCCCATGACCAGGGTATCCGCTAAGGGTTACCTGATCAGAGCCGAGGCATCGTGGTATCGGCCCTGCCCTGTGCACCCCGACCGGAAGTAGCGCCCTGCTGGTCGATCCACTTGTTGCCCTGCTCCGCCGCACGTGCGAGCGCACCGCGTTCGCCCAGATAGCCTGCCACGGCCCCGACCACCGGCAGATTCCCGAGCAGCGAATACACCTTGCCCGGCTGCGGGCGCTTGTCGAGTTCCCCGGTGATCGCCCGGAAGATCCGGGCGGTTCCGATCAGGTTGCCGACTACGGCGAACGGCTGCCAGGAGCGCTCGGCCGAGTCCGTGTCCTTCGCCTGCGTGGTCCCGGGCAGGACATGCGCATCGACTTCACGCCGACACAGCACGGAGGCCAGCAGGTCGACCTGGTCTTTCCTGTCGGTGACGCCGTGCTCGCGGGCGACCGCCACCAGGACGACCGCCTGGTTGGCGAACCCCAGCAGTTCCTGCAGCGGCAGCCGGTTCAGCAGCACACCGAAGAACCCGGGAAATGCCACCGCAATGGTGTTGACCGCACCGAGCCGGGTCACCCACCACTGGGATCGCTCGTCCACTGTGGCCTTTCCCCACGCGTCGGTGCCGGGGAATCGAATCGTGTCCAGCACCCAGGCTGCACCGTCGAGAAGAGCCTCTGCGATGTTGCGCTCGTCCGGCGTCGGAACGAACGTGCGCGCCTTCAACCTCAGCGGGTCCGTGTACACCAGATCGAGCACAGGATTGATGCCCCACACCGCGCGGTCCAGTACTGCGACTACACGACGATCACCCAAAACGTCCTTGGAGCTCATGCTGCCGAATCCCTTCCCGTGCGCCGCGCGTGCGTGGTGGTGCGCTCGCGAGCTGGACGACCGATTCCTTCTGCAATGGCACGAAGTTCCTCGACGGTCTTCTCCGATCCGTGCTCCGAACCGGCCATCCTCGAAATGGTCTCCTCCATGAGCGTGCCACCCATGTCGTTCGCGCCGCCGTTCAACATCATCTGCGTGCCGGTCACACCCAGCTTGACCCAGCTCGTCTGAATATTCGGGATGCTGCCGTGCAGCATGATCCGCGCCAAGGCGTGCACCGCACGGTTGTCGCGGTTGGTGGGGCCCGGACGAGAGGCGCCCGCGAGGTACAGCGGTGCACTCTGATGCACGAACGGCAGCGGCACGAACTCGGTGAACCCGCCGGTACGGTCCTGAATCCCGCGCAGCACCCGTAGGTGTCCCACCCAGTGGCGTGGGCTGTCGACGTGGCCGTACATCATGGTGGAACTCGAGCGCAGGCCCACCTCGTGCGCGGTGGTGACGACATCCACCCACGTCGCGGTCGGCAACTTGCCCTTGGTGAGAACCCAGCGGACCTCGTCGTCGAGAATCTCGGCGGCGGTACCGGGGATGGTGTCGAGTCCGGCCTCACGCAGTTCGGTCAGCCAGTCACGGACGCTCTGCCCCCCGCGGGAGGCCCCGTTGACGATCTCCATCGGACTGAAGGCGTGAACGTGCATCGACGGCACCCGCTTCTTCACCGCACGGACCAGATCGGCGTATCCCGTGACGGGCAACTCCGGGTCGATACCGCCCTGCATGCACACCTCGGTGGCACCCGCGACGTGCGCTTCCCACGCACGATCGGCAACCTCGTCCGTCGACAAGGTGAACGCGTCCGCATCGCCTTTGCGCTGCGCGAAGGCGCAGAATCGACAGCCCGTGTAGCAGATGTTGGTGAAGTTGATGTTCCGGTTCACCACATACGTGACGTCTTCACCGACCGCTTCTTTGCGCAGCGAATCCGCCAGCGCCACCACGGCTTCAAGACCAGAGCCCTCCGCCGTCGCCAGGGCCAGATACTCGTCGTCGGTGAGGGCCGCAGGATCGCGCTCGGCAGCCCGCAACGCTGCCACGACACTGGTATCCACGCGTGACGGAGCGCTCAGCTCGAGCACTTGTTCGCGGACGGTGTCCCAGTCGCCGAAGGCACTGCCGAGGTCGCTGCGGGTGTCGGTGTTGCGTCCGTCGGTGTCGATCTCGCTGTTCAGGTCGACCCTGCCAGTCGACTCCCAGGATTCGTCCGGCTCCTGCCAGGGCATTCCCACCGGCTTGGTATCGGCATTCGCCAGTCCGGTCTCCGGGTCGGCCAGCGCCTGGACGTGGCTGATCACGCGCGGATCGATCCACGGTGAACCGGCCAGGACGTACTGCGGTTGCGCTGCAGTACGTTCGGTCAGCTCGAAGCCGGCATCGGCTGTGATCTTTGCAAGGGCGTCGAGGTTGGGCCAGGGCCGCTCGGGATTCACATGGTCCGGGGTCAACGGCGACACGCCGCCCCAGTCGTCGACGCCCGCAGCCAACAGCGCGACACATTCGTCGGCCGACACCAGGTTCGGCGGCGACTGGATACGCATGCTCGGGCCGAGCAGCAACCGGGCGACCGCGATCGCCGCCGTGAACTCGTCGAGACCCGCGTCCGGCGAATCACGCATGACGGTGTCCGGTTTGGCCAGGAAGTTCTGGATGATGACTTCCTGAATGTGACCGAACGCCTTGTGTGACTTTCGGATTGCCATGATCGACTCGGCGCGCTCGGTGAACGTTTCACCGATCCCCACCAGAATCCCGGTGGTGAACGGGACACTGAGCCGCCCGGCATCGGTCAACGTCCGCAGCCGCACGGCGGGGTCCTTGTCAGGGCTGCCGTAGTGGCACTCCCCCTTGTCCGTGAACAACCGCGTGGAGGTGGTCTCGAGCATCATGCCCATCGACGGCGCCACCGGCTTGAGCCTGGAAATCTCCTCCCAGCCCATCACGCCGGGGTTCAGATGTGGCAGCAGTCCGGTCTCCTCGAGGACCCGGATGGACATCGCACGCAGGTAGTCGAGGGTCGAGTCGTAACCGCGTTCGTCCAGCCACTGCGCGGCCTCGGGCCACCGGTCCTCCGGCCGATCACCGAGGGTGAACAGAGCCTCCTTGCAACCCAACTCGGCCCCCCGCCGCGCAATCTCGAGAACTTCGTCGGGTTCGAGGTACATGCCGTGCCCCTCGGACCGCAGTTTGCCCGGCACCGTCACGAAGGTGCAGTAGTGACACTTGTCCCGGCACAACCGGGTCAACGGAATGAACACCTTCCGCGAATACGTGACGGCCTTCGGCCTGCCCGCCGCGACGAGTCCCGCGTCGCGCACCTTGGCGGCAGACGCACACAGATCGGTGAGGTCGTCGCCCCGAGCCTGCAGCAGCGTGGTGGCCTCGTCGACATTGAGAGTGGCGCCGTCGCGTGCACGGCGAAGTACTCGTCGCATCGCCGACGGGGTCGGGGACGCGCACGCAGTAGAACTGGTCTGTGCGGACACCGGAGCGCCCGGCATGGGAAGCATCGTCGGGCTGCCGGAATCATCGCCTGAATGGGTCACCCAGCGATCATGCGCCATGATCGCTGCCCCCGGCCACCCCGGGTGGGGTCGACATCTCCACGACCGACCTCAGCCCCGCGGGTAGTCCTCGTCGTCGGGAACGGAGATGTGCTGTTCCGCGGCGTCGGCCTCGTTCGCCTCCAACGGAGTCCCATCGGCGTCGTTCGTGGCCTCGTCACCTGCGTCGAGACTCTGCTCGATCCGGTCGGCCTCGGGTACTTCCGGAGAGTCAGCGGCATCGAATTCGGTCATGTCTCTCCTCCTTCTCTCGATGGGGGCACCTCCCACGATATGTGCCTTCTCGACAGAACGTCGGGGCTCGGCCAAAGTGAAGCCCATGACCTCGCCGCCCACCGTGACCATGTCGGACCCGAAATGGCGTCCGAGCCCCAAGGCCAAGCGCCTGTGGGCGGGCGAAGCCGCGTTGATGTGGTCGCCGATTCTCGTGGCCGAAGTCGTCCTCGCCGCAATCGGATTCTGGCCGACCTGGGTGCACGCGAGCGTATTGGCGGTCTCCGTGGTGGCGGCCGCCGTCCATGTGACCATCGTTCCGCTCTGGCGTTATCGGGTTCATCGTTGGGAGATCAGCGACACCGCCGTCTATACCCGAACCGGCTGGTTCGACCAGGAGCGCCGAATCGCGCCGATCTCCCGCATTCAGACGGTGGACACCGAGCGCGGTCCCCTCGAACGGATGCTCGGACTGTCCACGGTCACGGTCACCACCGCGTCGTCCGCAGGCGCTGTCGAGATCACGGCACTCGACCGGGACGTGGCCGACCGCACGGTCGCACAACTCACCGAGATCGCCCAGCAGAACGCCGGTGACGCCACGTGACCGAACCTCACCGACTGCCCGCCCCCGCAGATGTCGCGCCCGCCGAAGAGGACACCGAGTCCGCGCGAGCCCGCGAGTCGGAACAACCATGGCTGCAACTCGACCGGCGAATGCTCCTCGTCCATCCGGTGAACGAAATCGTCAAACTTCTGCCGGTGTTGCTCGTGTCGTTCGTTCTCGGCGCCCAGAGCGGCAATCACCTGTGGAGCTTTCTGGTCGTCGCCGGCCTGGTGGCGTACGGTCTCGCCCGATGGCTCACCACCACGTACCGCATCGGTCCGGTGCACGTACAACTGCGCCAGGGCGTCTTCCAGAAGCGCGTCCTGTCGATCCCGCGCTCACGCATCCGTTCGGTCGACGTCGAATCCCACCTGTTGCATCGACTGCTCGGGTTGTCGATCGTGCGCATCGGCACCGGGCAACGCGCACCGGGCCAGTCCGACACGAACCGATTCGAGATCGATGCCCTGTCGTCGGACCTCGTTCCCGAACTACGCGCTGCCCTGCTGACCCACACTCTCCGCCACGAAGGGAGCGGACCGGCAGTCGAATCGGGGGATGCTGTGGCGACCGGCGTCGAGATCGGGCAGTGGCGCCCGTCGTGGGTTCGCTACGCCCCGTTCTCCATCACGGGCATCGCGACCATCGCGTTTCTCGTCGGCGCAGCATTCCAGTACGGACTGAGTGGCAGCATCGATCCTTCCCGCGTATCGGAGGGCATCGCGTCCGTCGAGCACGTCGATCTCACGTTGGTGATCTTCGGTGGAGTCATCGCGCTTCTGATCCTGGCGAGTGCGTTCGCCTGTGTGCGCTACCTCATCACCTACGGCGCGCTGACGGTCACCGACAACGGCCGCGTCCTCCATGTGACGCACGGCCTGCTGTCGACACGACAAACCACACTCGACCGGGAACGTCTGCGCGGGACGACGCTGGCAGAACCGCTGTTGCTACGGCTGGCCGGAGGCGCCACGCTGGATGCGATCATGACGGGTGTTGCCGCGGGACAGGGTTCGTCCTCGCTCCTGTTACCCCAGGGCCCGCGCACCGAATGCGAAAGAGTCATGGCAACCGTCATCGGGGACGAACGCCTCGGTGCCACTCCCCTCGCTGCGCACGGACCCGTTGCGCGCCGACGACGATTCGCCCGTGCCCTCGCCCTCCCGCTCGCCTGTGCCGCCGTCCTCGTCGGCCTCTCCTGGACCAGTCGGAACGTGCACTGGACGGCGTGGGTGGTCACCGCACTGCTGTTGTGCGCCTCGGCGGCCCTGGCGTGGGACCGGTACCGCGGTCTCGGCCACGCCACGGCGCCGGGATGGCTGATCACCCGCAGCGGGTCACTCGACAGAAAGCGGCACAGCCTCGACGCCGACGGCATCATCGGCTGGACGGTGCGACAGACGTGGTTCCAGCGGCGCGCAGGCGTCGCGACGGTGATTGCGGCGACGCCGGCCGGAGTCGGCAGCTATGCGGTGACAGACATTCCAGCGGACCAGGCATGGGCGCTCGTCGAAGCCGTCACACCGGGCGGAGGTGACGTGTGGGCAGGCCGATAGATCTGGCAGCAATGGACGCCGAACTGATCGACTGCCGCGCCTGCCCACGCCTCGTCGAATGGCGGGAGAAGGTAGCCGTCGAAAAGCGTGCCGCCTTTCGTGACGAAACCTACTGGGGCAGGCCGGTGCCTGGATTCGGACCACCCGACGCCGCCGTTCTGATCGTCGGCCTCGCCCCTGCCGCACACGGCGCGAACCGGACCGGCCGCATGTTCACGGGCGACCGCAGCGGCGACTTCCTCTACGCAGCAATGCACGCGGTCGGTCTCGCAAACCAGCCGACCGCAACCTCCATCGACGACGGACTCGAACTCCGCGGCACCCGCATCACGTCGCCGGTGCATTGCGCCCCACCGGCGAACAAACCCACGACCGCCGAACGCGACAACTGCCGACACTGGCTCGACACCGAACTGGAGTTGCTGAAACCGACGCTGCGCTCGGTTGTCGTCCTCGGCGGATTCGGTTGGCAAGCACTCCTGCCCGTGCTCGACGACCACGGTTGGACAATCCCGAAACCGAGGCCGAAGTTCGGACACGGCGTGCGGGTGTCGCTGGACGGCGACCGTCCACTGAACCTGTTCGGTTGCTATCACGTCAGCCAGCAGAACACCTTCACGCGGCGTCTCACACCTGCGATGCTCGAATCGGTCCTCACCGAAGCCGCCCGCGCGGCTGGAGTTCTCAGCTGATCATCGGCGTTTCGGCAACTCCTCGAAGATGTGCTTGGCGAGACTTCCCAGGCGCGGCCGGTCGGGTTGCATGGTCGGGACTCCGAGCGCCTCGAACGGGGACGCGGTCACCGAGCCGACGCACACGGCAACCACCTTGTCCTGAAAAGCAGCCGCAACCCGGTCGACAGCATCCATATCGCGTGCAGTGCTCAGCAGCGAGGACACGGCGGGTGCGCTGGTGAACGTGACCGCGTCGACGTGGCCGCCGACGATCTCTTCCACGAGTCCACGCATCGGTTGTTGGTCGTGGGGTCGCTCCCACCGGTACACCGACAACGCCGTGACATCGGCACCGAGGTCGGTGAGAGCCTTGCTCAGATCGACTATCGGCTCCCATTCGGTGATCGTGCCGTGACGTTGCACCGCGATCGAAGTCCCGGTCACTCCTTCGGACTTCAGGTGGTCCAGGACCTCCTCGGACGACTCTGTCTCCGGTGACCATGCCTCCCGGAGACCGGCGCCGCGAACGGCGCCCTTCGCCTTCGGACCCCGGGTGATGATCCGACCGGAGCCGAGTGCCCGCAACAGAGCGTCTTCCTGACCCCATTCCCGGGCAGCCTCGAGCCAGCCACGGAAACCGGAAGCCGTACTGACCACCGTCACCTCGGGCGGCGACTCCAGCAATTTCGCGGTGGCGGCGCGCAGCTGTGAATCGTCGGTGAGCGGCAGCACGTGGATCGCCGGCGTGTAGTTCACGATGGCACCGTGACGCTCGAGGAGCGTGATGAACTCGTCGGCACGGCGCTCGGCCGTCACTGCGATCCGGAACCCGGTCAGTTCGTCGTTGGACATTCCTTCAGTGTGCTCGATCTACTGGGCGCGCACACCATCCTCGACCCTCTTACCGAGGTCTGCGTCGACATTGCGCCAATACTCGAACGCCCGCTGCAGCACCGGTTCCGTCACGCCGCCCAGCAGGTGACCGACGATGTTGCCGACCAGTCGCGTCCGTGCGTCGTCGTCGAGGACATCGCGCACGAGGGTTCCGGCCTGACCCCAGTCGTCGTCGTCCGCATGGAGGGTGTTGGCGGTGCGCACCATGTCACCGTCGGTGTGCCAGGTGGCGGTAGGACCGACCTGCTCCGGATCAGCATGCGGTCCGCCCTTCGAGTTCGGCACGTACACGGGATCGCTGCGAAGGCTGTACCGCATGTTGCCGTCTTTCGAGTACGACCGAACCGGAACATGCGGCGCATTCACCGGCAAATCCTTGTAGTTCGCGCCGATGCGGTAGCGGTGCGCGTCCGGGTAGGCGAACAACCGTCCCACCAGCATCTTGTCCGGGCTGGTACCGATACCGGGCACGAGGTTGCTCGGCTCGAACGCGGCCTGCTCGATCTCACAGTGATAGTCCGTCGGATTTCGATCGAGCGTCATCCGTCCCACTTCGATCAACGGGTAGTCGCCGTGCGGCCACACCTTCGTGAGGTCGAACGGATTGAAGCGATAGTTCTTCGCGTCCTCGAACGGCATGATCTGCATGTGCAGTGTCCAGCTCGGATACCGACCCGCATCGATGTGCTCCCACAGATCCCGGGTGTGGTAGTCGGTGTCCGTCGCCGCCATCTGGTCACCCTCGTCCTGGGTGAAGAATTCGACGCCCTGGTCGGTCTTGAAGTGGTATTTCACCCAGAACTGCTTGCCCTCGGCGTTCACCCACATGTAGGTGTGGCTCGAATACCCGTTCATGTTCCGCCACGTCCTCGGGATGCCCCGATCGCCCATCAACCAGGTCACCTGATGCGCCGATTCCGGAGACAACGTCCAGAAATCCCATTGCATGTCGTGGTCACGCAGGTTGTTGTCGGCCCGGCGCTTCTGGGAGCGGATGAAATCCTGGAACTTCATCGGGTCGCGCATGAAGAACACCGGCGTGTTGTTGCCGACCATGTCGTAGTTGCCCTGGTCGGTGTAGAACTTGATCGCGAAACCGCGGGGGTCTCGCCATGTGTCCGGACTCCCGCGCTCACCGGCGACCGAACTGAACCGAATCAGCAGGTCCGTCTTCTTACCTGGCTGAAACAGATCGGCCTTGGTGTAGGCACTCACGTCGTTCGTCACTTCGAATCGGCCGAACGCGCCACCACCCTTGGCGTGCGGTTGACGTTCCGCGACCCGTTCGCGATTGAACTGGGCCATCTTTTCGATGAGGTAGTGATCTTGCAGAAGGATCGGCCCGTCGGGACCGACAGTGAGTGAATGTTGATCACTGACGACCGGGATTCCAGCATCGTCCGTCGTGAAATTGGGTCCGCCATGACTGGCTCCTCCGCCGGATACAGTTCACCGAACGCGTACCCGAGAAGCGCACCCGTCAAACGAACCGAAGCCGGTCAGCGCACCGGAATCGGCGACGACATCGCGGCTTTCCAGAGGAACACGGCAGACGGCACGACAGCACCGATCAGTAATAACAGAGTCCACACCGACCCCAGCAGCAACACGTCACCGCCGGGTCCGCCGAGCATGCACACGAAGAAACCGAACAACCAGGCACCGAGTGGCCACATCCCGGTGCCGGTACGTCCTGTCAGCGAGCGCGCCGTTCGCACCAGCAACAGATTGACCACCGCCGCTATCAGGATCGTCACCGGAAACGGCGTGCCACCGACGTACAGCGGAAGGAACAAGACCGAAAGAATCGCGCACAAGAAACCGTCGAAGGCCAGCAACGCCAGCAGAACTTTGTCCTGTGGCGTCCACACGGTGAGGTCGGTCTGCGCGGTGGTCATGCTCCCAAGTCTGAATCAGGACGCTTCCGAATCAGGAAACCGGGGGGTAGCCCATCATGGTCAGCAAGTGGCTCTGCATGTCGGCGAAGCTGTACAGAACGTCGTAGTACAGCGCCCGCTGCTCCGGCCAGCCGGGGCGCAAGGTGTCGACGAACGCGACGATGGCGTTCTGAACACTCCAGTTGTACATCCACAATCCCTTCGAAGTATGTGATCTACCTTTCAGACTAGACAGTGTCGTGACGTAGGGAACACTCACCCCGTCGTCGACTGCGCAAAGTCGGTAACCTACACGTCGTGACACCGTCGACGACGCCACCGAGGACGCAGCCCCTGATGCTGCTGCTCGTGGTTGCAGCGGTGGTCCTGGGCATCACGTTGATGCACTCGACACCGATGCCACCCCCGGTGGATCCGGCGATTGCGTCGGCCGTATCGGTCGATCCGCACGCCGGTCACGTCGCACCGACAGCTGCCGCCGTCGGCGAGTGCGCCGGCGACGACGATTGCGGTCACCACGCGGGCCTACACCTGTGCATGGCCATCGTGGTGATGATCGGCTTGCTCACTTACGCGCGCTCGCGCATCACCGTTCCCACGTCGGTTCCTGTGCTGCTGCGCCGCGCGTCCTGGCTCCGTCGGCGCGCCGACCGTGCCCCGCCCTGGACGACACCCACTCTCTCGCAGCTGTCGGTGTTGCGGGTGTGACAGGTGAGCCCCTGTAACGGATAACCCACCGGGCACATCCGACCGGTCACGCCTTGTCTGGCGTGCCCGAAACACCTTCACATACCCATTCTTTCGAGGAGTACAGACCATGAGGTCGAACCGTTCCACCCGAATCAAGATCGCCTTCGCCGCCGGATCAGCGGCCGCAGCTCTCGTCGTCGCCGGCTGTAGCGACGGCAACGGTGACGACATGACCGACGCGGGTCAGGCGTCCAGTGCCACCTCCGCAGTCGCGTCTGCGGAAGGCGAAACCGAATCTGCTGACAGCAGCACCGCCCACAACCAGGCCGACGTGGCCTTCCTGCAGATGATGTACCCGCATCACGAGCAGGCTGTCGAGATGGCCGCAATGGTCGACGGGCGCACCACCAACGAGCAGATCATCGATCTGGCGTCCGAGATCGAGGCGGCACAAGGCCCCGAGATGGAGCAGATGACCGCACTGCTCGAGCAGTTCGGCGAGCCCGCGCCGACCGGAACGGGCCACTCGATGGACATGGATCACGGCGGCGGCCACGGCGAGGACGGCGGCATGAGCGGGATGATGTCCGAAGGGGAGATGACCGAGCTCGCGAACATGAGCGGCGCCGAGTTCGACACCATGTGGCTCGAGATGATGATCGTCCACCATCAGGGGGCAATCGACATGGCCGAGACCGAACTGGCGGCGGGCGAGAACACCGAGGCCAAGGACATGGCCAACGCGATCGTCGATGTTCAGCAGTCGGAGATCACCACCATGCAGGATCTGCTGCAAGGCTGACCCGAAAGCCGAGGGGTGAACCGGTCCGACAGCGAGTTCGACAGCAAGGGGCCGGTTCACCCTCACCCCACGTCGGTGACTTACTCGGTCGATGTGATTCCCGAGAACAGATCGCGTTCACGCCCGATCTCGTCACACTCCCCCAGCTCACCGCGGACGAGCACGAAATGCTCTGTCTCGAGCACCGGCTGCGCAATATTGTTCGACAGGGCGTACTCACGGCCACCCGGTGCCACCGTGACCTGGGTGGCATGTGCACCGAGCGCAGCTCGTTTCGCATCCATGACATCTGCGACATCGACGGCTGTGGTGACCGCCGAGTCCGGAACGCTTGGCAACTCGCCGGGATCGGGCATCCGCCATCCGTCAGGTAGTTCCCCGATCCGGCACAGCTCTGCCTCGAGCGACGACGCTTCGGTGACCGTCCAGTAAAGCTTCGGCACGTCCCACCGTGGCCCGGCTTCCGGGAATTGATCCGAATCCGACGCCTGCACTGCGGCAGTCACCAACCGGTGGGCCTGAATATGGTCGGGGTGGCCGTATCCGCCCACCTCGTCGTAAGTGACGACGACGTGCGGGCGGAGTCGGCGAATCACTTCGACGAAGGCTGCCACGGCCCGGTCCACATCCGCGTTGACGAATGCTCTCGGATTCGCCGCTGCGGGCGTACCCGCCATTCCGGAGTCACGAAAACGACCAGCTCCGAGTAGGAAGTTCGGTCCGCCGACACCGAGCGCCCTCAGTGCCTCAGTCAGCTCGAGAATCCGGAAGCCCCCGAGTTGGTCGGCCCGGTCTGCCACGAGCCCTGCCCACTCCTCACC
This sequence comes from Rhodococcus sp. (in: high G+C Gram-positive bacteria), assembly GCA_012514505.1. Classification (GTDB taxonomy): domain Bacteria; phylum Actinomycetota; class Actinomycetes; order Mycobacteriales; family Mycobacteriaceae; genus Rhodococcus_F. The sequence goes on from JAAZAD010000442.1 coordinate 14,769, forward strand.
GATGACCTCGCCTTCTTCACCGAGAGTGCAGGTGAGCACGGTGACGGAATCTCCTTGCGCCGCATAGTGCGCGATGGTTCCGCCCGTCGTGATCGTCTCGTCGTCCGGATGTGCGTGGACGAGGAGAATGCGACGTCCGCTCAATTCTCGGCCCTCATCATTCGGTCCGTGACCACATAGCCGCGTCGGAGAAGATTCCGACCGGAAGCGCACCACCGAGGGATACACCGTCGATTCCGGGCCCCGCTGCTACCAGCGTGCGATCTTGCAGGATCGGCAGAACACCTGCCAGTTCCCACATTCGTTGATCGACGCGTGCGAGTACCGCACCGACGTCTCCTTCTCCACGCAGCGCCGCATCGATCTCGGGTTGGAGCGCCGGATCGCACACACCCGAACGATTGATCGGCGCCTCCGCTCGATCCTCCGCATCGAGGCCGAGTGCCCGAATCACCTCCGGCCCAGGAGGACAACTGAAACGCGAGGCGAACGCAGTTGCGGGATCACCACCCGAACGCACCCATCCGACCACAGCGTCGACCTCGCCGGAAACCAGTGCCTCACCGTATATTTCGTCGACCGGTACCGAAAGAACGGTAGCTGCGACACCCACACCACGGAGTTGATCGGCCGCAGTATTCGCCACCGCAGCTGCGGTTTCGTCGCGCTCCGGCACTCCGATGACCAGCTCGAGAGGTTGACCCTCACGCATCAGCTCACCTTCCGGCCCTGCCTGGAAGCCCGCCTGCGCAAGCAGGTCCAGCGCCTGTTCCGGCGCAGGTCTCGGTGGCGCGGTCGCCACATAATTCGGATCGGATGGTGGCAACACGAGCGACTGTGCCGGGACCGCATTGTCGTCGCCCGCACCCACGGTGGCCAGCACCGCCGGGTCGAGCAGGTCCAGAATCCCGCGGCGAACTCGCACGTCGGCCAGCGCGGGCACACGAGAATTCAGCGTCAGATGGAGCGACCTCGGCTGCAGAACAGCATCGGTTCGAACTCCGGGGATAGCCGCCAGTTGAGCCATAGCGGCCGATCCGTCGTGAACCTGGGCGACCTGAGTGTCGCCGGTCCGCATCGAATCTGCGAGCTGCCACGGTGCCCCTCCGCGGCGAAACAGAATCTGGTCCGCGACGGCGGGAATCCCCCAGAATCGGTCATTGCGTTCGAGAAGAATCTCGTCCCGACCACGATCGATCGACCGAATGTGGAATTGTCCACCGGACACCGGCAGCCCTTCGGCAAGGCCGGTCGTGAACCCGCCGAGCGAATCCTTGAGCAGGTGCGCCGGCAGCAGATTGGTGAACAGCTCCCGCCACGCCGGATAGGGTTCGCGCAGAGTCACACTGACCGTCTTGCCGCCGCCGGACGACGAAACGTCTTCGATCAGTTGATATCCCGCAGGATTGACGACGCCCGGCGAGGTGACCATCTGTTCCCACAGGTAGCGGAAGTCCTCTGCAGCAATCGGTGCGCCGTCCGACCATTGCGCCACATCCCGCAACTGGTACGTGATGACCGGCGGATTCTGCGACGTGATGTCGGCCGAGACGATGAGCGACGGATCGGGCACCCAGTCTGTGTGGCCGGGGCGCTCGACGCTTGGGACGGGCCTGAACGGACTCGGCAGCACGAGCGAACTCACCGCTGCGTTGGTGGGCGACTGATCCGCTAGCAGGTGCGGGTTGAACCCCATCCCGATGTCGTCGATGGCGACGACCACCGGCAGTTGCACCTCGGGTGACGCCGGCACCGGCATGGTGGTCGTTTCCGTGCTCTCGACCGGGGGCGGCGGATCGGCAGTACATGCTCCGACGAGCAAGGCCGCCGAAACAGAGGTTGCGGCGAGCAGGACCGATCGCAGTCTCGACTTCGTGTTCGGTTGCGAACGCTTCGTTCTCACAGCACTTGTCGTTGTCACCGTGCCATCACCGGCCACTGCACCATCCTCACTCGCGAAAGACGAATGTACCTTCCGATCGAGGCGATCGACCGGAAGGCACATTCGTCAGGCACTGCGTCCGACGACTAGAGAGACGCCTTGTCACGTGCCTTGGACCGCGAACGCTCGCGAGCGCGATCCGTCGACGAGAGGTGGACCTTGCGCACGCGCACGGCTTCCGGCGTGACCTCGACGCACTCGTCGCCGGCACAGAACTCCATGGCGCCTTCGAGGTCGAGCTTCTTCGGCTTCGCCAGAGTTTCCATGACGTCGGCGGAGGACTGACGCATGTTGGTCAGCTTCTTCTCACGAGTGACGTTGATGTCGAGGTCCTCGGCGCGCGGGTTGATGCCCACAACCATGCCCTCGTAGGTGTCCGCACCCGGCTCCACGAAGAAGATGCCACGGTCGGCCAGCTGGATCATGGCGAACGGCGTGACCGTTCCGGTGCGGTCCGACACGAGCGAACCGGTGTGGCGGGCACGGATCTCGCCGGCCCACGGGCCGTATCCGTCGAACACCGCGTTGGCGATACCGGTACCACGCGTTTCGGTCAGGAAGTCGGTGCGGAACCCGATCAGACCACGGGACGGCACGATGAACTCCATACGAACCCAGCCGGCGCCGTGGTTCGTCATCTGAACCATCTTGCCCTTACGGGCGGCGAGCAACTGAGTGATGGAACCGAGGTACTCCTCGGGGCTGTCGATGGTGAGCTCCTCGAACGGCTCGTGCACCTTGCCGTCGACCTGCCGGGTGACCACCTGGGGCTTACCGACGGTCAGCTCGAAGCCTTCGCGGCGCATCTGCTCGACCAGAATGGCCAGCGCGAGCTCACCACGACCCTGAACCTCCCAGGCGTCGGGACGGCCGATGTCGAGGACCTTCAGCGAGACGTTACCGATGAGTTCCTGATCCAGGCGCGCCTTCACCATGCGGGCGGTGAGCTTGTGTCCCTGAACGCGACCGACGAGCGGCGACGTGTTGGTTCCGATGGTCACGGAGATGGCCGGCTGATCGACGGTGATCCGCGGCAGCGCCACCGGGTTCTCCAGATCCGCAAGCGTGTCGCCGATCATGATGTCCGGGAAGCCGGCAACAGCGACGATGTCACCTGCGACGGCGACCTCACCGGGAACGCGCTCGACACCGATCGTGGTCAGGAGTTCGGTGACCTTGGCCTTCTGGACGACCGGCTCCCCGTCGACCTCACGGCACCACGACACAGTCTGCCCCTTGCGAAGCTCGCCGTTGTGGATACGAACGAGCGCGAGACGTCCGAGGAACGCGGACGCGTCGAGGTTGGTGACGTGCGCCTGCAGCGGAGCCTCGACGTTGCCCTTCGGTGCGGGCACGTGCTCCATCAGGACGTCGAACAGAGCCTCGAGGTTCTCGGCGCTCGGGGCCTGACCGTTCTCGGGCTGCTCGGTCGACGCCTTGCCCTCACGGCCGGATGCGTACAGGACCGGAAGGTCGAGGGCGAGCTCAGCAGCCTCGGCAGCCTCGTCGGACAGGTCCGAAGCCAGGTCGAGAAGCAGATCCTGCGCCTCGGTGACGACCTCTTCGATGCGGGCGTCGGGGCGGTCGGTCTTGTTGACGACCAGGATGACGGGCAGCGACGCGGCCAGCGCCTTGCGCAACACGAAGCGAGTCTGCGGCAGCGGTCCTTCGGATGCGTCGACCAGCAGCACGACACCGTCCACCATGGACAGACCGCGCTCCACCTCGCCACCGAAGTCGGCGTGACCGGGGGTGTCGATCACGTTGATGACGGTGACCGAACCATCCTCGTGATGCTTGTGCACCGCGGTGTTCTTCGCGAGGATCGTGATGCCCTTTTCACGCTCGAGGTCACCGGAGTCCATGACTCGTTCTTGGGACCCGCGTTCGGCAAGGGCGCCGGATTGGCGGAGCATGGCATCGACCATGGACAG
>JAAZAD010000443.1 GCA_012514505.1 Rhodococcus sp. (in: high G+C Gram-positive bacteria)
GAGAAGTAGCCGAAGTCGTAGCCGTTGGTGAAGCCGACGGTCTTGCGGCGCTCCTCGGTGGTGGTGATCGACGACGACCCGACGTCGAACCGGCGGTTGGCGACCTGCGAGAGCAGGCCGGCGAATTCGGTGCCCACGAACTTCACCTGAAGGCCCAGCTTCTGTCCGACGGCCTTGAGGAGTTCGTTGTCGAAGCCGGTGTAGGTGCCGGAGGCGTTGAGACAGATGCTCGGCGGCGCGTCCGAGAGGGTGCCCACGGTCAGCGTGCCGGGTTCGGCGAGCCGGAGCGCGGAGACGTCGATCTGGTCCAGCGGGACCACGTCGGGGGTGGTGAACTGGTCGACGGCCTGCTCGGCGGTGTTCAGGTTCTCCGGGGCCGCGGTCGCGCTGGACAGCCCGGGCGGGGCGCACAGGCCGTCGTCCCCGGTGGAGGCACCGCAGGCGGTCAGCGCCAGCACGCCGATGAGAACCAGGATCAGCGCCGGGAGCCGTCGGCGGCGCGCGTGCGGGGAGGACATGGGAGAAAACCCTAGCGCGCAGTCGGGCTCGCAGCCGCCAATAAAAATCACCGCGACCGCACAACAGCGGTCGCGGTGATCGGCCCCGGCGGCGCCGGCTCAGCCGGCGCGCGGGTCTGCGGTCAGTGAGCGGCCTCGTAGGCGGCGACCACATCGGCCGGGATGCGTCCGCGATCGCTGACGGTGAAGCCGTTGTCTGTCGCCCAGGCGCGGATCGCCTTGGTGTCGTTGGTCTTGGCGGCGGCGCGCTTGCTGCTGCGGCCGATCACCCGCGAGGCGGCCACATAGGTGGCCACGGCATCCCGGAACTCGGCGGCATGCTCGGGGGAGGTGTCGAACTCGTAATTCTTTCCGTCCAGACTCCACCGGACGGTCTCGTACTCGTCGAGCTCGGCGCCATCGATGTCGTCGACGATCATGATCTTGGTCCGCTTCGCCATGAAAGACCCTTCGTATTGTCGTGAGTATTCCGGAGTGCATTTCTCCTGCGGGGAGTCTACAAAACATTCCCGAATATCGACAGTACGCGTAGATGAATGTTTATCAGCGCGACGGCACCGCGGCAGAAGTCGACCGTCGTGATGATTCGGATCCGCCGAGAATCTCCCGGGGCGCCCGATCGTCGGACTGAATCTCCTCATATCCCTGACGGGTGATGGCAAAACCGGCATCCGACGCAGAATCGAGGCAGAACAGGCCGGCGACGTCGCTCAGGCAAGAGAAACTGCCGGTGACGATCGTGGTCCCGTATTCCAGAATGTGTGAACGATAGAGCACCGGATAGAGATTGGCGCAGCCTCCGGTGTCGATGCCCTCGGAGTTCAGTACCGCCAAATCCGATTTCCAGTCACAGCCCTCCGGCGTATTCGACCCGGCGCTGCGCGGTCCGCGGATCTGTTCTCCGGTGCAGACCAATGCACCGGCGCCGTTGTTTCCCGTCGAGCACCGCACGTTCCGGTCCGGCGTGGAGAAGTGGACGCCGGACAACTCGTTCATCCGCTCGCCGGTCTCGGTCGTCGCGCCGATGTGAAAGGAGCTGACGCCGACGCGGGGGGCGTTGGAGATCGCGCGCTTGTAGCTGTCTTCGGCGGGCGCGGTGTAGCTGCTCCGAGTCCGACTGCTGGTGGTGGAGGTCGGCGGCAGGCTCGACGGCGGGGACTCGGTGATCAGCGCATTCGTCGACGGGATGTCGATGGCTCCGGGGCCGTCCGGCGATTCGAGAAGACCGCAGGCAGAGGTCGCGAGGACGGCCAGTGCGGCCGCCGCTGCGATGGCGCCCCGGCGCAGGGCC
>JAAZAD010000444.1 GCA_012514505.1 Rhodococcus sp. (in: high G+C Gram-positive bacteria)
GGATCGAATCGGTCCGGGTCGTTCCACCACGGGGACATGCGATGACCGGAGGACAACGCGACTCCGATCTGGGTACCGGCCGGCACGAAATGCCCGAGGATCGATGTGTCGGCGACGGTTTCGCGGGCCAGCATCCCGACGGGGGAGCACATGCGCAGAGTTTCCTTGAAGACCAGATCCAGTGATGTCAAGCGGTCCAGATCGTCGTATTCGAGACTGTCCTTGCCCAGGGCCAGGCTTTCGTCACGCACGCGTTGCTGCCATTCGGGATGGCTCGCCAGGAAGTACGTCATCATCGCGATGGTGGTCGTGGTGGTGTCGTGCGCCGCCATCAGCAGGAAGATCATGTGGTTCACCACGTCGTCGTCGGTGAACCGGGCTCCGTTCTCGTCTTCCGCCCGGCACAGCACCGAGAACATCTCGGGACCGGGGTTCGCGCGTTTCGACGGCAGTTGTGTGCGGAAGTAGTCCTCGAGGACCTTCCGCCCGCGCAGGCCGGCATGCCAGCGCCCGCCGGGCACATCGGCGCGGACGATGGCCAGCCCGCCTTCCACCGTCGCAGTGAATGCGCGATGCAGTCGCTGTGCTTCGGGCCCGAGTTCGGCACCGACGAACACCTTGGTCGCGATATCGAGGGTGAGCTGTTTCGCGGAGGGATACATCGGAAACTGTCCGCGAGGATCCCACTGGTCCAGAGCGTTGTCGATGGCGTCGTTCATGGTCTCCAGGTAGCCGACCAGCCGGGGACGTGTGAAGGCCTGCTGCAGGATACGCCGATGATAGATGTGTTCCTCGGCGTCCAGCAGAATGATGCCGCGACGGAAGAACGGTCCCAGGAACGGGATCCAGCCCGAATTCGCGAAGGCCCGATTCCTGTTGGCCAGCACCTCACCGGCGGCTTCTTCGCCGACCGCGAGCACGATGCGGGTACCGAACGCGCTCGTCCAGTGCACCGCCCCGTACCGGTCGTAGAGAATACGCTGGAGACCGAGCAGGTCGTCGAAGACGTTGAGCGAGTAGCCGATCAAGGGTGGCCCGCTGTCCCCGCGGACCGGGAGCAGGTCGCTTCCCGCCGGAGGTGAAGCCAGGTCCGACGGTCGCGCAGGAAGTTTCAGGACACCCGCGAGTGCTGCGGAGCCGGCCCGACGTGCGTATGCGGTGATCATGCCCGTTCCGCCTGTCCTGCCAGGCGCCGCCGGTATTCGGCGCGGTCGGCGCTGTCGTTGGCTGCCAGCCCTCGATCGCGCAGTCCGGCGACCCGCAGCGCGCCGTCCATGACCGATCCCGGCAGCAGGTTGCCCACTCCGGTCGCGGTGCCCAGCCACCGTGGCAACACGATCTCGGCGCGGCGGTGACGGACACTGTCGACGATGGCGCGTGCGACATCCTCGGGTTCGAGCGAGAGTGCACCGGGCAGGCTTGCACCCGAGCCCAGATCGGTGTGCACCAGGCTCGGCATTACCGTGCTCACGCTCACGCCGTGCTCGGCGACTTCGGCGCGCACCGAGGTGCTCACGCCGACGACTGCATGCTTGGTGGCGCAGTACACCGCCCCGCCGGGAGTGGGCATCTTGCCTGCGAGCGACGCGACGTTGACGATGTGCCCTCGCCCGCGCGCGATCATGCCGGGCAGCGCGACCTGCATGCCGTGGATGGGTCCCCACAGGTTGACATTGATCTGGGCGGCGCTGAGCTTCTCCGGCTCGTCGAGGAAGGCCCCCAGCGGCATGATGCCCGCATTGTTGACCAGAATGTCCACCGGGCCGGCCACGTCGAGGAATCGTGCGACGGATTCGCGGGATGTGACATCCAGTACTGCGCTGCGGCAGCCTATTTCGTTGGCGGAGCGCGTTGCGGCATCACCGTCGAGGTCGCCGATGGTGACCGTGGCACCCTGACCGGTGAACTGTGCCGCGGTGGCACGTCCGATGCCGCGGGCACCACCGGTGACGGCGACGACGGCACCGTTGAGGCCGATCGCGGGATAACGTGAGAGGAGAGGCAACGTAGGGTCCTTCCGTGAGTCCGGAGGTTGTCAGAGGCCGAGACGGCCCAGGCCGCGGCCGTTGATCAGGCGGGCTGCCGTCGCGAAGATCCTGCGGCGGGCCGGGGTATAGGGAAACCAGAACAGGTCGTTCTTCGGCAGTGGAATCCAGTGTGACGCAACCACTTTTGTCCGGGTGAACTTCAGCAGTCCGGTATCGGCCAGGCGAGAGCCGATACCCGATCGTTTCCAGCCGCCCTGGGGAACATCCGCGCACACCATGTTGGCGACGAAATCGTCGATCGAGACGGCGCCGGCTTCCAGGCGCTGTGCGATACGTTCACCCTCACCGATGTCGGCTGCGAAAACCGATGCCGACAGCCCGAATTCCGAATCGTTGGCCAGTGTGACGGCTTCCTCGGCGTCGGTGACCCGAACGATCGGTAGGACGGGCCCGAAGGTCTCCTCCCGCATCAGTGCCATGGAGTGGTCGACGTCGACCAGTACGGTGGGTTCGAACCATGTTCCGGGACGGTCGATCCGGTTCCCGCCGGTCAGGATCCGCGCGCCCTTGTCGACTGCGTCGCGCACATGCCGGTCGATGATGTCGATCTGTGGTGGGTGGATCAGCGCTCCGACGTCGCTGTTGTCGTCGATGCCCGAGCGAAGCGACTTCACCTTGTCGACGACGCGGGCGACGAACTCGTCGTACACCGAGTCCTGGACGTAGACCCGTTCGAAACCCATGCAGACCTGACCGTTGTTGGCGAACCCGCCGTAGACGGCGCAGTTGGCGGCGCGGGCGATGTCCGCTCCGGACAGGACGATGAGCGGGTCCTTGCCGCCCAGTTCCAGGCCGACCGGGGTGAGTGACTCCGCTGCGCGGACTGCGACTCTGCGCCCGGTTGCCACCGATCCGGTGAACTGGATGTAGTCGGCGGCGTCGACGAGTGCTGCCCCGACATCGCCCTGTCCGAGCAGGACGTCGAGGACCGGGGGTGCGCCGACGTCTTCGCGCCA
>JAAZAD010000445.1 GCA_012514505.1 Rhodococcus sp. (in: high G+C Gram-positive bacteria)
GACCAATAGATGACGCCGCGTTCGAAGCGGTTCATTCTGCCTTGCCCGTCGGGGAGGACAATCTCGTCGGTGGTCGGATAGCCCAGAAGGCCGCCTTCCCAGCCTGTCTGACCCCACGTGGTGCGGATCTGGCCACCGATTGTGTGGGCGCCGGTGAGAGGACTCCAGTACACGCTCCCACCCTGGAAAATTTGCATTCGACCGCCGTTGAGCACGATCTCGTCGGTAGTGGGGTACATGAGCCAGCCGCCCTCGTAGCCGTACTGCCCCCACTTCTGGTGAAAGTGGTTGACCACCGGGTGAGCACCGCCGGCGGCGGACCAGTAGATCGGGCCATTCTGAAAGTGCGTTCGGCGTCCGAATCCGTCGGGGTTGACCAGTTCGTTGGTGGTCGGCCAGAGCAAGAAGCTGTTCGGTCCACCGAGGGAGTTGTATTTGTCCTTGATGGCGCCGCAGACCTGATAGGGGGAGGGCCAATACACCTGGCATCCCGGTGAAACCATGCGCGACATCGTCTGGCGTGCCTCCATGGTTTCGGCTTTGTCGGCGTCGGCCTTGGTGAATCCTTCGGGTATTTCCTCGCGGTCCGAACGCATCTGTCCCGGAATGATTGTCGACTTCGGGTTCTCCGTCGGCGACCAGTCGCCGGCAGGCTTCTTCGGCCCGCGTGACTTTGTCTGGGATTGTGGTGTCTTGGTCGCGGGAGCCTGCTCAGGCGAGGCTTCCGGCGTATCGGATGCCGACGGTGAGGTCGTCATCGGTGACGCGGCAGGCATGTCGGCTTTGGCCGACGGTGCAGGACCGTTGGCTGACGGTGCAGGTTGTTCAGTGGTCACCGGAAGAGGGGGAATCGTTGTCGCGGGTGTGGTGGTTGGCCTGGCGACCTGCGTGGTCACCGTCTCATGCGGCGGCGGCGGCGTCGACGTTGTACTCGTTGTCGATGTTGTGGTCGTCGCGCCCGGAGTTGACGTCGGGGTCGTGGTGGGCTGGGCCGCGGCGATCCCTCCGCCCGTCGCGACCAGCACCGATATCAACGTGACTACGAGTGGAGTCTTCCAGGGGGGGGGCTTTGGGCATGCGGGTTTCCAAGGGTCTACCTGTTCTGGCCATCTGCAGCCTGTCTCGATAGGGGCTTCGGTCAGCGGCGGGCCCGTCGCTGATGAGGAACCTACAAGAAGCGTAAAGAAATGCCTAACCGTGTCTAAACCTGAATCCGTGGACCGCCCCGGTGTCCGGAGGCTCGGGTGTGTCCGGCATTGAACAGCGTCGATCTCCGGCCCTGACGTTGGCGCGGCGTTCGTCGAACGACATCCGCACGTCTCACTGTGGGTTCTCGATGGGGCGAACAGGTGCGTAGATGCGGGCCGCCAATCTCGTATCGAAGGGCCGGGGGAGCAGACGCATCTCGATCGCGGTGAATGCATTCAGCCGCCCGGGAACCACCATCGAGCGGCCACGTTCACTAGCGGAGAGTGCCTTTCGTGCGACAAAACCGGTCCGGCCCATATGAATTCCGGCAGTCGTGACGCGTCGACCTGTGCCCTGCGCTGGAGGTCGGTGCGGGTGTAACCGGCACAAACGCACGTGACCACGACTCCGTTCCCGCGCAGCGCGTAGTGCAGCGACTGACTGAACGAGATCAGCGCAGCCTTGCTTGCGGCAAACGATGCCAGCCCCGGAGCGGGATTGAGACCCGCCAACGACGCGATGTTGATGATGCGGCCGCCACGCTCCATGGTCTGTGCCGCCGGGTGAGACGTCTGACGAACGCGGCGCCGATTCCACTGCGAGCGCCTGTGACCAGGGCTGTATGGATCTGCTGCGGTCGGGCATCGAACAGCACTGACCGTTCGGGCGCCCGTTGTCGCGCCCTCACACGAATTCGAGTGCGCCCTCGGCAGGAGTGGGAACTCGTCGTCGTAGTGGCGAACCGAGGGCACTGGCGAGATCTGAACCGTCGTGCTCGGCGAGGAGTTCCCCGTGGTCCCAGACGAGCAGTGCCGCGCTGACAGTCTGCTCCGCCGAGGAATGCGCCAAGTCGTAATGCGCACAGCCCGGCACACCCGCGTAGGTGATCCACAGGTCGTACCCGGTCATGAACAGGTCGAGATCGAACTGCACACTCAGGCCGAGTAGTTCGGCACGGCCGTTGTCGTCGACACCGGCAAAGGCCTCGTCCAGAGCCAAGAGCCTCGGCGCGTGCGGGTCTGCGGAGTCGAGCATCACGTGCGCGGCCGCGAACAACGGGAGATGCAACGACACCGACTGCTCGCCACCCGACAGTGCGCTGTGTCGTGCAACGGTGAGCCGATCCTCGCTGCCATCGGCGCCGACGAGGGTGAACGAGAACACTCGCCAGCGACGATAGTCGAGTGCCGCTGAGAGAATCTCGGGATACGAGCGTTCGGGGTGTGCGGCCCGCGCGGTTCGGATCTGTGCGGCGAAATGTGCGCGCATGGTGGCGAGTTCGTCCGAACCGAGTGCTGTTGTATCCCGCTCCAGCAGTTTCGACACGGCCCGAGCGCTGTCGTCGAGATTGTCGGCGAGTAGCCAGTGGACACCGATCGTGCTGCCCGAGGACATGTGACGTTCGCGCATCTCGGCGCCCATCTTCGCGATCAGCCCACGCGCGTCGACGGTGCGTTCGTGAATCTGCTGCGCGAGGCCGGTGAGCAGCGCGTCCTCGAGGATGCGGCGTTCGGAATCGGTGAGAAGTAGCTCTTGATCGGCTCGGGCCGCAGCAATTCTCGCTGCGAACTGTCCGACAGAGGACGTGCCCTCGTCGTCATGGATCTGAACCATCGTCACCCCCTCGGGGGCATCCCACTGCAGCCGGTAGTCCTGACCGGAGGAGGCGAGCTGCGATTCGAACTCCTGCAATGCGGTGGTGAGCGCCGTCCGGCTGGACTTGCGGGCGGACTCACCGGCACGCACCGATTCGGTGGCATGGGCAAGGGCCCGATGAAGCGTGAGTACGTCTGCAGGAAGTACACCGACGTCCTCGCCTTGCTGCAGGCGATATGTCAACTGATCCGGGGTGAGCCAGGCGGCGTCGCTGGCGGGCCAGGCGTGCTCGGTATCGATTCCCAGCAGTTCCAGCAGATCCCGTCGCGCATATGGTGCGAGCCTCGAAGCATCGTTGTGCGTCTCGGTCAGAGCCACCCGCAAAGCGGCCACGGCTGCTGTGTGCGCGCCTTCTGCCTTGCCGATCGCCTCGCCGGCGTCCTTGTCGGCCTTCCGGGCGGTGCGTTGCGCTCGCTTGCACGCCTCGATGCGAGCGTGCGCCTCCTCGAGTTGTGCATCGATCTGCTCGGTGCTCGCACCCAGCGACTCGCGCAGAGTCTCGAGGCGCTGGGCTTGCTGCACGAGCGATTCCTCGGCGATGGCCGCTTCCTCCGCGAACTCCTCTGCGGTGTACCGGGCTTCGGTCAGCCGGTCCGCGGACTCGGATGCGTGTTCGATCTCGCGTGCGTGATCGCGTCGGCACCGCAGGACTGTCTCGCCCCGCTGCTCGAAGTGTCGAATCGCAGCGGCGAGCGAATCGAGTTCACGCTCGAGGTGGGGTGTCCGGTGTGCGGAGGCAGCACTGCGGAGATGCTTCTCCGCTGCGGAGACCTCGGTGATGGCCTGATCCAGCTCGCGAGCGGCGGTGGTCGCCGACTCCGATCTGGTGCGCAGTACACCGGCGGATTCGGTCACCGACTTCAGTGCGCTGCGAATGCCGTTGGTGCGCGGAAGAGTCGAGCCGACCTCCGACGTCCGGGTCAGCAGTACGCGCGCCCTCTCCTCGGCGGTGCGCGCTTGCGTCACCGTGAGTTCGGCGGCGACGATCAACTCGTCGAGCTCGTGGATCCGAGCAATCCGGCGACGTTCCCGTGCCGTTGCGCCGATGTACTCGGCGTCCGACTTACCGTGCCGCCCGAGCAGCACACCCTGGCGGAAGGTACCGCCCGAGTCGAGGGCAACAGGCGGCTGCGAGTTCGAGTCGTCGTCCACAGCGGTGTCTGTCCGAGGTGCGTCCGTCCAGGCGCTGTCCGCCAACTGAATGGAGGCCAGGATCTCGCGCACGAACGTTTCCGGAACTCCCGCGTCGGCTTCGGCCTCGAGCACGTCCGCCAGCGTGCGTCCAGTGGGGCGCCGATGGGAGGGCAGCGGGCGGAGGAACTGCTCGGATCGCGCGCCGCCGAGGGCTTCGGGGTCGTCTGTCACCCAGGCGTCGAGCACATTCGAGGCTTGTAGGGCGGCTTCGACGGCTGCGGCTACCGACGCTTCTACATCGGTGCGGAAACGAACCAGCCGCCACAGGGGAGCGCCTGACAGGTCCGCGCGGGAATCGGTGCGGCACAGCGGTGGCGGCGGTGCATCGTCGTGCTCCGCCGCCACCGATCGGCGAGCAGAGCGTAGTTCGGTCAGGGCCGTTTCGGCAGCATCGATCCTCACCTCGGCGCGGTGCCTGTCCCCGCGCACAGCTTCCACCGCGTCGGCGATGAACAGGGAGAGGACTTCGGGTAGGGGAGGGGTGTCGTCGTCCTCCACGTGGGCGAGCGCCGCGTCCAGTTCGTCGAAGAGCGTGTCGGGCACACCGAGGTCGCGGAAGAGGTCGGAATTATTCGTCCACCACGTGCGCAGTGCGACACCGCATTCGCTTCGCGCTGCTGTCACTGCGGTCTCGGCTTCGAGGACCGACGCCCGTGCCGTCTCGTGCTGATCCTGACTGCGCCGCGCGGCGGTAGCCGCACGTTCACGCGCCGCGGCGGACTTCTCGAGGGTTGCCGCGGCCCCGCGGACCGCACGCACGTCGCCGGCACGCTCTTCGGCATGGCCGCGGAGCGCATTGGTCAACTGATCGTTGCGTGCCGACTCCGGAAGCGCAGTCCAACTGATTCCGGCGTCGTCGGCCGCGGCTTGCAGCTCGTCTTCTGCACGAGCGAGTGCCTCCGCAGTGTGTGTGACTGCACCGCGCGACCTCGCAGCCTCTTCGGTGCGCTGTTCGAGGGCTGCTGCTGCCTTGCCGGCCTTGTCCACCTGTGCGGCAGTGGAACGTTCGAGAGTGGAGACGGCTTGCGCCAGGTCGTCGAGTTGAGTTCGACCTTCGTACGCCGTCGACCGGGTGAGTGCGTCCAGATTTGCTGTGGCCTGGTCCAGCTCCCTCTCTGCTGCGGCGAACGCGTCTTCGGCAGCAGTCCGCGTCGAACGGGCACGCTCCTGTTCGGTGGTCGCCGACTCGAGGTCGGACACACACCGGGCAACCGCGTCGAGTCGAGCACTGAGCAGGTGGACTTCTGCTTTTGCCTGCTGTTTCAGGTAGCGGGTGTAGACGCCCACGAAGCTGTGGGCAGCCTGGTCGGCAACGGTCAGCGCCTCGAGCGCCCGCCCCACTTCCTCCATGTCGCTGAACGACCGTGCCGCCTCGAGGACGAGCTGTTCGTCGAGGGGACGTAGCCCGTCGGTCAGGGCTTGCGACAACCCCTTCGGGTCCAAGTTCTTTGCCAGCTGCGGACGGCGCAGCGTGAGGATGAGGTTGATGAGTTGGTCGTAGCGCTCCACTCCCAGACCGAACAACCTGGCGTCGATAGCGGCGCGGTAGTCGACCGGACGATCCTCGAGGCAATCGGTGCCGATCTGCTCGGCCAGTTGCTTTCTGGTGAGCGGGCGATCGTCGCTCCCGAGAAGGGAGAAGTCGATGCCGACCCGCCCATCCGCGACAAAATACCAGCGGGTGACCTTGTCGTTGGTCCGGCTGGCGCGCATGCCGATTCCCACGGTGACGGATTCCGGATCGTCCTTGTCGCCGCGGCAGAACTCCATCCACACATACGAGTACGCGCTCTCCTGGCCGCGGTACAGCAGGTTCGACTTCATCGTGCGTTCCTCGCCCGCGAACGGATTGAGTCGACGCGGTTCGATCCTGCCGTCGAACACGAACGGGAAGAGCACCTCGAGAGCCTTGGTCTTACCGGATCCGTTCGGCCCCCGCAGTACGAGCCGGCCGTCGGCGAACGAGAACTCCTGATCCCGGTAGTCCCACAGATTGATGATTCCGGCGCGCGTGGGACGAAAGCGTGCGTTCTTCATGCGTTGGAGTCCTCACTGCTGGTGGCCTGGAACAGGTCGATCTCGGGAGTGCGTTCTCTGATGGTGACGGTCACCCCTCGGTAGCGTGCGAGCGCGGGGAGCACCAGGATGCCGTCCGGAACAGGGGACACCAGGTCGAGGCGTTCGAGAAGGTCGAGTGCCGCCTTTTCGAGGCCCTCCGGATCGGCCTGCCACGCGGCTGCGAACGTCTTACCGAAACGATCCACGAGTGTGTGGAGGGTGTCGGTCACCCAACTGTGCTCGATGAGTGGGAACTGTGTGTCGTCGGATTCGAGGCAGTCCTGCGTGGCTGAATCAGGGGACGGCTCATCGGCCAGGTCTTCGAAGATTCCCGAGCGAGGAATGGCGTTGTCGAGTTCGTCGATCAACGCGTTCGATCGAGTGGGCAGCGAAAGGCGCGTCAATTCGGGCGAATCGAGATCCAGCACCCGGTCGGCGATTTCGCCGGCAAGGAGAAGGGCAACCTGGGAGACCGTGCCTGTACCAGGGAATCGCGTGTCGGACAGACGGCCCGAGGTGTCGATCATTGCGACACCCTCGCCGCGACGCTCCGTCACCAGACCGGTCAGCAATTCGAGGTCCGACGTGGTGCGCGGAAGCGCCAACTGCAGGCGTTCGTTCTCGTCCAGTTCGGTCGCGTACACCACCGGTCGGGTGACCAGGGCACGACGAACACGTCTCCGCACGGCCTTGGCATCGACGGAATCGGCCGAATCTTCGAGCAGGCCCTGAACGGAGCGCAGGTGCTGCAGCGCCCGCGGAGGCCGGAAGAGGGCAACTACGACCGTTCGGTCGATGTCGTAGAGCGCTTCTCCTGCATCCGGATTCGCGGCCCAGCCGCCGGCATCACCGTCGGTGAGGCCGATGGCGCCACGAGCGGCGAGCCAGCCGACGGCATCGACGAAGGCATCGCGGTCCGTCGCACGTTCCGTGGACAGGTCGACGCCGTCGACCTGGGCGGCCGAGGCAGCAACGTGGTTGGCCAGCTCGGAGAGTGTGATCTGATTCCCGGCCCGTCCGAGGGCTGCCAAGCACAGTGCCAGGTACGCGTAGCGGCAACGGTCGAAAACTCGATCGCCGGGAGTTCTGGCCGGTGTCGCGGGATCGAGGTGATCGGCAACGGTGAACAGTCGCGCCGTGGTCTCGGTGACCTCGAGCCGATACCCGAACAGCTCGAGAAAGTCATCGCGCAGTTCCGTGGCCCACCGGCGGACCTGGGGGAGTGCGGCTCGATCCGGATAGGACTGCGTCAGCAGGTGATGGGACAGAATGACCCGCGCTGCGCGTTGGTAGGAATCGAGGGTCAGCGGCGATATGTGCTCTGCCCTCAACGGATGCTCACCCGCAGCCCGTCGAGGTGCAGCGAGCCGCGTGCAGTGCGAACCGTGGTGGATTCGTCGTGCGGGCTGAGCGTCAACTTCACTCCGTTCTCGGACCCGCTTGCCTTCTCGGTCCGTCCGCTCACGGGTACCCGGGCAGTGAGCGCAATGTTGAGCAGGCTCAGGAGCACGTCGGTCTCCGCTTCGTCGAGTGTGCGTTCGTATGGGCCGCCGTCGGCGAGTGATCGTGCCGCCGATGCGCGCGCACGTTGCTTCCTCAGCTGTTCTTCACGTAGTCGGCGTACACCGCCGTCGTTGCGTTGTACGCGCGCAGGAAGACCAGGTGACGGCGGGCGGCCGGTTTCGGCGAGAGTGCGGGAAATCTCGATGGGCGGCGCTTCCCACCAGGACCGAGAATCGGGGATCAGGTCCGCGTCGGGATGGACAACCGAGAGATGTCGAGGTCTACCGAGGTCGAACACCGCCTGAAACAAGGCGTGTGCTGCCGTTTCGGACGGCGTGGCCGCAAACCAGCCGGCGAGGTGACGTAGTTGGCTTTCGCGACTCACCCCGCCCTTGCGAGTTTCGGTGACTCGGCGCAACAAGGCGAGAACGGCGCTGATCGCACTCATCGTGCCGTCGCCCAGTCGTTCGGACTCGCTTCGCCGAGACTGCTCCGCAACGAACCATTTGGTCACCCCGGACCAGCGAGCCGTCCAGTCCTCGAGTCTCTCGGCAAACGGAAGGAACACTCTCTCGTCGGAGCGCGCCGCTCGCCGCAACATTTCCTGGGTCCCGGTGGCCTCGACGCTCGCGATGGCATCGGCGATCTTCGGCGTGTATCGGGCCAGATCGGAACTGAACTCCCGCATGTGGGACAGGAGCGCATCCTTGTGCGACAGGAAGGACTCCGGTGTGATCTCGGTGGTGCGCACCAGATCTCCCAGTGTCAGATAGAAATGCGACGCTCGGGTCGCGATGTCGGAGAGGGTGGCGTCGAGACGACCGAGCTTGCGGTACACCCCGTCTTCGTCTCCACTGCGGTTCGCCGCCGCCAGGTCCAGCAGGTCGTCCAGGAGATCGGGCAGGGCAAGACGTGACAGCGACGCCTCGTCGCTCCTGGCTGCCAGCACACCTTCGACCGCGCGGAAGGTCTGGTACCCGCCCTGGCTGAACTGGTAGACGAAATGCCGATTCCGATACTCGGCGAGCGTTGCGGCACGAGTGCCGTCGTAGCTGCGCTCGAGCACCTCCCAGGCGTGGAGTTGCTCGAGCAACGGGCCGATCTCGGCGGGGGAGAGGAGCCCGGACGGATCGTCCGCAGCGATCTTCTCCAAGATGCGGGCCACTTCGGCGGCGTGCAGGAGTACGACGTAATTCGCCCGGGCGTTGTCGAAGGCGCGTAGCACCCACAGGTACTCCACGCGCTTCTCTGCGGTCGCGAACGTGAATAGCTTGAGTCGGCCGTCCTGGGCGGGGGAGCCGGGGAGGCGGCCCGGCGTGGGCGCCCACTCGGTGGGGTCGGCGGATTCGGTCACCGTGACAGGTTAGGTGGTGCGTCCGTCGGCCAGGTTCGACACCACAGAATGTGGAAACGACTCGGACGCAGACGGAACTACTGAATAAACCGAATCGCCGTGATCTGCGGTTCACGAAGTGGACGCGGTCGGTAACCGACCCAACTTTCAGAATTCGAAAACGAAGTACGAGATTCCGAGAAGTGCGACGAGGGTGCCTGTGGTGATACCTGCGACCATGCCGAACAAGCGCTTCCGGGGGCGCTTCTTCGATGTGGTGGCGCCCTTCGGCTTCTTGGTGAAACTGCCCTGCTTCTTGCCGGCACCGGGAGCGACGTCGGGGACAGCGGGGGATGAGCCGTCACGGTCGGACTTGCGCTTCTCGTATGCCACGGCGTCGATCACCTCTGTCACGTCGTAGGACGGGGGTAGGCCGATCGGGGTCACCCGGTGGGTGGTCGGGTTGAATCCGGCGGCGCGGATCGCTGCACCGAGAGCCGCGGTCTGCTCAGGCCCCGGACCGACGACACAATGCACATCGAACTTCGTTCCCACCGTATCGGCGATTGCTGCGATAGCGGTGGAGTCTCGCGCGATCAGTCCGTCGCCGGTGACGACCACCGCGTCGAGGTTGGCCGGCAGCCATCCGAATGCTCCGAGTGCTGTCGCGATGCGGGAAGTGGGGGAGGAGTCGGCGCTGGCGGCGAAGCGGAACGCCTTGCCGGCCGCCACGCCGGAGCGGACGAGCGCAACGGTGGCTCCGGTGTCGTCGATGTGATAAATGCCCACCAGTTTTCCTGGGCGTTCGGCGATTTCGGACTCGAACCACGTTGCGGTCGCTTCGGCGTCGGACATGAGCGACACGTACGAGAGGTCGGCGAAGTCGAGCGCATCACGCAACGCGTCCACCGCGGTGGCATCCCATTTGGTTGGATACGCCGCCATGATGTCGGGTGCGCCGCCGGTGCGGCCACCGTGGTCGGGAAGTGGTTCGCATTCGCGCAGGAGGCAGCGCATTGCTCCGGCGACGATGTCTTCGGCACGGAACAGTGAACCGTCTTTGGTGGTCACGCCAGCCGGGTCGCCCACGTGCGGCAGAAAGCCGGATACGGACTGCGTCCCACCGGGGATGTCCACCGGTGCGGAACCGCCGAGGACGGCGCTGTCGTCGCCGCACATGTGCAGGACGGTGTCGCGGGCGATGACGATCGGGTCGGGTGAACCCGGGTCGTTCGACGCCACGACGGC
>JAAZAD010000446.1 GCA_012514505.1 Rhodococcus sp. (in: high G+C Gram-positive bacteria)
GACATGTCCCGATGGTAGTTCGGGACACGCGCCGAAGCGGGTTATTGACCTGAACGCGTGTCCAGGTCGATCATGTGGAGATGGCGACCTGGCACAACTGGGCACGGACCGAGCACGCGAGCCCGCAACAATTCGACACACCGGGCAGCACGCCCGAACTCGCAGCCGTGATCGTGCGCGCCGCCGAACAACACCGAAGAGTCAAAGCTGTCGGCGCCGGCCATTCGTTCACCGGTGTCGCGGTCACCGACGGCACTCTGGTCTCACTCGACCGGATGACCGGGATCGAGGCAGTCTCACCCACCGACACCGGCGCGCTCGTGAGCGTACGGGCCGGGACGCGCCTGCACGAGCTGAGTGAAGAACTGTGGTCACTCGGTCTCGCGTTGCCCAATCTCGGCGACATCGACGTCCAATCCGTCGCCGGAGCGATCTCCACCGGAACGCATGGAACGGGCACGAATTTCGCCGGCCTCTCCGCGCAGGTTCGGGCGCTGACCACCGTGCTCGCCGATGGATCGATCGTCGAGTGTTCGCCCGAGCACAACCCCGACCTGTTCGAGGTGTCCCGGCTCGGGATCGGGGCCTTCGGCATTCTCTCCAACGTGACATTCGAGTGCGTCTCCGCGTTCCGCCTGCGTGCCCATGAGACGCCATCCTCGCTGAGTGAGACGCTCGACAGCCTCGACGACCGGCTTCGCGCCGACCATTTCGAGTTCTACTGGTTCCCTCACACCGACGGCGTGCTCACTAAAACCAACACGCGGCTGCCCGGAGCCACGCCCGTCGACCCCGTCGGTCGGATACGAGGATTCGTCGACGACGAGATCCTCTCCAACGGCGTGTTCAACGCCTTCCAGCACCTGGGAACCCGGGCACCCTCGTTGATCCCCCGACTCAATTCCGTGTCGGCGCGCGCGCTGTCGGAGCGCACCTACACCGATCGCAGCCACCGGGTGTTCGCGTCGAATCGGCGTGTGCGGTTCAAGGAGATGGAGTACGCGATACCGGTCGAGGCGCTACCCGCGGTCCTGGAGGACATCGCCACCTGGCTGAGCCGCACCGAGCTGCGGATCGGGTTTCCGATCGAGGTGCGTTTCGCTGCCGCGGACGACGTCTGGTTGTCCACCGCCCATCGGCGCGCCACCGCCTATGTCGCGGTGCACCAGTTCCATCGAGGCGAGCATCGCGAGTACTTCTCGGCAGTCGAGGCCATCGCACGATCCGTCGGCGGACGCCCTCACTGGGGCAAGCTGCACAGCCTCACCGCCGCCGAACTGAGCGAGGCATATCCCCGATTCGACGACGTCCTCGCAGTGCGCGACCGCGTCGATCCGCAGCGCATGTTCGACAACGCCTGTCTACGACGTGTACTCGGTGCGTAGTACCGGATCGGAATCAGAGGAATGCTGCGCGCATCGAGTTGCGCGCCAGGACCGCTCTTTCCTCGTCCGTCAAGCCCAGGTGCTCTCGCAGAGCGGTGAATGCGTCGTCCACATACCCGCCGAAGTAGGCCGGATCGTCGGAGTTCACGCTCACCGACAATCCCGCTTCGAGCATGCGGCGCAGCGGATGATCGGCCAGCGTATCGACCACTCGCAACCGGACGTTCGACAACGGACACACCGTCAACGGGATCTGCTCTTCCACAAGACGTGCGACGAGATCGGGATCCTCGAGTGACCGGATGCCGTGGTCGATGCGCTCGGCGCCGAGGAGATCCAGTGCCTGCCGGACGTACTCCGGCGGTCCCTCCTCGCCGGCATGCGCAGTGATGCGCAGTCCTTCCGCGCGAGCACGGGCGAACACGTCCTCGAACAGTGACGGCGGATACCCGACCTCCGCCGAGTCGAGTCCGAGGGCGATGATCGGGGCCTGCATCTTCATCAGGTCTGTGAAGGTGTCGTTCGCCTCGGCCACC
>JAAZAD010000447.1 GCA_012514505.1 Rhodococcus sp. (in: high G+C Gram-positive bacteria)
GCGAGTCCGCGCGATCTGGTGACTCTCCTCGACCGACTGGCGGGCGACGAGCTGAGTGACCGCGGCCGCGATCTGGCAATCGACGAGACGGTGGTCCTCCTCGGGACCGACCATACGGTGTCGGGCAATCCGATGCGGTTTCGGTCCGGTGCCGTCGCCGTGCGTGCCGATGATCGATGGCGTACCGAGATGCCTAGTCTTGCCCGTGTGTTCGTCAGCGTGGTCACGACGCCTCTTCGCCAGGTGTACTCGAGGTGACCGCGAGTCCGCCTCCCGCGGTGTGCGTCGTCGTCCCCACGCACAACCGGCCTGAGATGCTTCGCAGCGCACTCGACAGCATCTTGCAGCAGGACTACGCCGGCCAGATCGACGTGATCGTGGTGTTCGACCAGGCTGACCCAGATCGTTCGTTGGAACAGCACGACGCGCTCAGGAGCGTGCGGGTGATCGCCAACACGCGCACGCCGGGGCTCTCGGGTGCGCGCAACTCGGGCATCCTGGAGAGCGGCGATGCCGAGTACGTGGCGTTCTGCGACGACGACGACACATGGCTGCCTCGAAAGATTACGGAACAAGTGACGGTGCTGGTCGATGACGACGGCGCTGGTCTGTGCACGACGGGCATCGTCATCAACTACGACGGGAGGGCGATTCCTCGTCCTTCTCCGGTCGACGTACTCGACCACAGGACACTGCTTCGTGACCGAACGCCGGAGGCGCACTCGTCGACGTTCCTGTTCCGGCGCTCGGTCTTCGACGAGGTCGGCTTGATCGACGAAGACATCCCTGGCGGATACTCGGAGGACTACGACATCCTGCTTCGAGTGGCCAGAGTGCGACGGATTCGGTGTGTGCGCACACCACTCGCCACGATCCACTGGGGTCGGACGTCGTACTTCCAGACGCGTTGGCAAACGACGGTGATGGCACAGCGTTACCTTCTGGAGAAGCATCCCGAATTCGGTCGCGATCGCCGTGCCGAGTGTCGCGTGCGCGGACAGATCGCGTTTGCGTTGGCGGCTCTCGGCGAACGGCGCAGCACGTTCCGTGAGGTCGGCGCGATACTGCGTCGCTGGCCGCTCGAGAAACGCTGGCCGATCGCCGTGCTCGTCGCCCTACGTGTCGTTTCGGCCGACAGGGCACTGGCACTGGCGCATCGGTTCGGCCGAGGGATCTAGTCTGTGGCGGCGATCGGACGGCCGCCGCTACTTCGGCCAGGCTGGATCGTCTACAGCCTGTTCGTTCTGTACCCGTTGTTCTGGCTGATGGGCTTCGCCGAGTTCGTCTGGGCCATCTCGGTGATCCCTTTGGCGGTGTGGGCGATGTTGCAGGGACGGCTCTCCCGGCCTCCGACGGTCACCCTGTTCGCGATCTACGTGCTGTGGGCGGGATTCACGGTGGTTCGGCTCGACAGGCTGACGCGCGTGCTGGCGTTCGGCATGCGGTACGCCACCTACGTGGCTGCCCTCGGTTTGGCCTATTACGTCTACAACGAGCGCCGCGTCTCCCGGGCGACCTTCGTCAACTGGGTCGCGATGCTCTGGGTATGGTCGATCCTCGGCGGCTACCTCGGTCTCCTCTTCCCGCATGTGCGCCTCAGTGTGACGCCTGCGAGCCTGCTGCTTCCCCGAGCGCTTCTGGCGGACGATTACGTCGCGTTCATGGTTCGCCCCCGACTCGCGCAGGTACAGGACATCTTCGGTCTACCGATCCCGCGTCCGTCGGCGCTGTACGCGTACACCAACTCCTGGGGCGCTGCGGTCGGCCTACTCACGCCGTTCTTTGCGGCGGCGACACTCTTCGCCGCCGACCAGCGCCGCCGCCGGTTCGGCACCTTCGGGCTCTTGCTGGCACTACCGCCCGCATTGTTGTCGGTGAACCGCGGGCTCTGGCTGAGCCTTGGATTGGTGCTGACGGTGGTGGCCGTACGCAGCTTCTTGGCCGGCCGCCGAGGGCCGTTGAAGGTGGCTGCTGCCGCGATCGTCGTGATCGGTGGACTGATCGCCCTTACGCCGATCGGCGAGACCGTCGGCGGGAGACTCGAGGAGTCGAGTGCGAGCACACGCGCCGGGATCTACCGCGAGGCCTGGGCCGGCGCCAAGGAATCGCCGATACTCGGATGGGGCGGCCCTCGACCCTCCACGAACCCGTTTCCACCGCACGTGGGGTCGCACGGGCATGTGTGGTTCGCGATGTTCTCGCATGGCCTGGTTGGCCTCGCGCTCTACCTCGCCTGGATGGTGTGGGCCATCTACGCCGTGTCGACTCGGCGTGATCCCGTCTCGATCATGCTCGGGTCCGTGGTCTTCGTGGGGGCGCTGCAGATGTTCTTCTACAACATGTTCTCCGCGCCCTTGCCCATCATCTTGATCGCCATCGCGCTCACCTTCAGGGACGACGATGATCACGAGGGAGCTCGTCCGAGGCAGACGGGAAGCGCGTCACTCCAGGTCTCGACCTCACGTTGAGGTTGAGGCTCGTCGTCCAAGCCTTCTGGGGTCCAAGTGTGTGACCTTCTGGGAGAGCCGCCAAGCGTGTAGCCCCGGTCGAGTCGGCAGGTCAGCTCGACGGGCGACGGCCGTCGTCGACGGCTGAGGATCGTCAGCGGTTTCACAAGCCGTCATGAGTGCAGACACGTAACGCATCGAGTCGACCACATTGAGTGCTATTCGACGGGAAAATGTGGCGCTTGGTGCGAAAACTCATGGCTTGACACGGTTCCTTCTGGTAGACACAGGCATCAGGTCCGCCCGCCGGGCGGGCGTTTCAGGGTTGCGGCGAGATTTCAGGCGGGAATCACA
>JAAZAD010000448.1 GCA_012514505.1 Rhodococcus sp. (in: high G+C Gram-positive bacteria)
GCCGCCACTGCGATGTCGGCATGACCGACGGACACTCCGTACGCGACTGCAAGGTCGACGCGCGGGAGACTACCGAGAACATCGACGATCGGTTGCGCGTAGACCGGGCCGCGCGGTGTCACGATGACCGAGCGCTTGTTGTCGAGGAGCCAGAAGTCCCCGTCGGCATCGCGCCGGAACAGATTGTCGGTGGGGACCCAACTGTCGCCCGCCTCGAACACACCGCGCATCACTGCGGTGAGGCTCTCCGCCGAGTGGCCCCGCCTGCCGAGCAGCAACCCGACTTCATCGGGGTCACATTCACGGACGAACCCGCGGTCGCCTTCGACGAGCCGTCCGGCAATCGGGTCGTAGGCAGCCAATCGGACCTCGGCGCTGCCCGGTAAAGGACGCCCCTTCGAACCGATCTTGGTCCCGGACACATTCGCCAGCACGATGTCGCCCTCGGTTGACGCGTAGAACTCGAGGACCCGCGCCGGCGCGAATCGCTCCAGGGTGCGCCGCCACAGGCCCGGTGTCATACCGGACCCGAGGAACAATCGGATGGGGTGGATATCGTCGGAATGCCAGGAGGAGCTGTCGAGGACAGTGTGGAGCATCGACCAGGTGTAGGTCACCACCGTCACCCCGTAGCGGTGGATTTCCTCGCGGAACCGCGCCGGGTCCAATTCCCGCGACAGCGCGATTCGGGCGCCCCCTGCGAGAGCTCCCCCGAGCCCGACCAGCAGGCCCGACGAATGATACAGAGGCGCAAGGCAATACATGGTATCGCCGCGGTCGAGGGCCGCCGCGGTCGCAGTGCCGAAGGCCGACAACGCCCATCGGTGATTCGTGATCCGCTTCATCTCGAGTGCGTCGCCGCTACCGGTGAACAAGATGAATGCCAGTTCGCGAGCGAGCCCCGGGTTCGGCACGTACCAGCCCGGCAGCTCCACGGCCGACACGTCGAGCCGTTCGAGATCGACGACGTCGGCACCGTTCGGAACATCCAGGTCGCGAACGTCGCCACCGCCGAGAACCAACACGGGCAGACCGGTGGAGGCGGCGCGGTCGAGGTTCTCCGGATCGGTGATGACCTTCTCGACGGCGCCGAGCCTGATGGACTCGGCGAGGTCCGGGCCCGGGGCCAGCATCACCGACACCCCGCCGAGCCGCGACACCGCAGCAACAGCCGCCATCGCGCTGGGACGAGTTCCCATCAGGACGCCGACGTGCATGGCGGGGCGAATTCGACAACTGACGAGGCCGAGGACGATGGTGTCGATTCGAGCGTTGACGACCGCGTACGTGTAGACGCGGTCGTCGTAGATGAAGCACTCGCGTTGAGCGGCCTTACGGCCCTGTTCAGCCAGCAGTCCCCCGACAGAGACCCGAGTGTGTGATTCGAGTTGCCGCAACCGAGCAAGCCGGGGCAGGGCCCGTACCGCTTCCCCCGACAATTCGCGGACACCCCGCACAGCGCCGACGGCAATGTCTGCGACGCCTTCGACGAGTTCGGTACCGACCTCGGCGATCGTCGTGGCGGTATGGGTGATGCGACTACCGATTGTCACACCGGTCTCGTCTTCTCCGTGCGGATCCGGTGTTTCCATCGGAACCACTCCGACGGGCCGGTCTCCGTGGCCGTCACGCCAGTGCACCCATTCGCTCACGGCAGGCCACGTCTGTTGTGCAGCAGCCGATCCCACGACAAGACCGAAATGACCCGCGCGCAGCGAATACTCGTACACGTCGGCGCGGGGCGCGGCCTTGCGGATGCCGCGAACCGCGAGCGGCTGGCCGATGTCGTCGACCTCACCGACGAAAGCGAGGATCGGGCAGGTGATTTCCGCGAGGCTGACCGCGCGGTCGTTGATCACGAACCCGCCGCTCATCATCCGGTTGTGCGCGATGAACTGTCGCAGCAGTTCGGCGACGGCCGGGCCCGACCATGCCACCCAGCCTTCCGTATCGAGGAACCTGCGCTGCGGTTCACGCGGCAGTAGTGCCTCACGGTCGTGCAACTGCATGAGGAAGTCGATGCGTGAGCGCACGGTCTTGACGGGATCGAGGAACTGGAAGCCGGTGCGCGCCATCCAGCCCGAGATCGCAAGCCGGTTGAACACGTGGTCGGCCAGGAAGTCCGCGGATCTGACCGCGAGGGCATCGGGAATGCCGAATGGGAGCGCTGCCAGGGTGTCGACGGGGCTTCCGAAGGTCACGAGGCTCGCGATGTTGCGGCTCCGCCGGTATGCCGCAGTCTGATAACAGAACATCCCGCCCTGCGAGTATCCGGACAGGTGGACGTCACGACCCGTGTATTCGTGGACCCGATCGATGATGTCGTCGAGGGCCACGATGTGATCGGTCAGCGTGCGTCCCCACCCGCCTTCTTCTTGGTCGGGCGACCCGAAATCGACCACCCACGGGTCCAGTCCCAGCGATTGCAGCATACCGACAGCACCCGTGTCGGGGGTGACGTCGTATACATCGGCCGCCATCATCATCGGCGGCACGAGCACGATCGGAATTCCCGAGCGAGCGGTATCGGCTTCGGGAAAGTACCGACGGAGCCGGTACATCGGGGTACGCACGACGACTTGGAACGGAGACGGCGCTGCCCCCGATTCCAGGCCGCCGAAACGCACCACCTCGAGACCGTTCTGTGCCGTGGCAATGATGCGCCGCAGGGACCCGATCACCGCGTCACCACTGAGTTCCACCTACCGCCCCCTCCACCTGGCGTCCGACGTCCCGGTTCACGGTCTCAGAGTGCCACACGGCCTGCCCCTGTCGGTGGCGCCCGACGAAGTGTCGCTCGATGGCAACGGTCGTGTTCGAGCTCTACCCGGTCAGGCGCGCACCCACGAGCGCAGGCTCTGCGTTTCGGCCCGGACATCGTCGAGTTGCTCGGCGACGCGGACACCTGCCGTGCCACCGCGCGCATTCCTCGAGGCCACCGATCCCTCGACCGTGAGCACTTCACGAACAGCAGGAGTGAGGGCGGGATCGACCGCAGCGAGCTCGTCGTCGGTGAGGTCAGCGAGTCCGACCCCGCGTGCTTCTGCGACACGTACGCACGCCCCGGCCGCTTCGTGTGCGACCCGGAAGGGCACACCCTGCCGGACCATCCACTCGGCGATGTCGGTGGCGAGAGTGAAACCGGCCGGCGCGAGTTCTGCCATGCGGTCGGTGTGGAACGTCAGTGTCGCGATCAGCCCCGTGATGGCGGGCAACAACAACTCGAGCTGCGCGACCGAATCGAAGACCGGTTCCTTGTCTTCTTGGAGATCTCGGTTGTAGGCGAGCGGTTGTGCCTTGAGCGTGGCCAGCAGGCCGGTGAGGTTGCCGATCAGGCGCCCGGCTTTTCCGCGCGTGAGCTCGGACACATCGGGGTTCTTCTTCTGCGGCATGATCGACGACCCTGTCGACCACGCATCGGCGAGTGTGACGTACCGGAATTCGGGTGTGCTCCATAGGATCACCTCTTCCGCCATCCGCGACAGGTCGACCGCGATCTGCGCGAACACGAACGCGGCCTCGGCCGCGAAGTCGCGCTAACTGGTCGCGTCGATCGAGTTGTTCGCAGCGGAGGCGAATCCCAGATCTTCGGAGATCGCGTCCGGATCCAGCCCCAGCGACGACCCCGCCAGCGCACCCGACCCGTACGGCGACACGGCCGCGCGCTTGTCGAAATCGCGCAGGCGGTCGACGTCTCGCAGCAGCGGATGCGCGTGCGCGAGCAGGTGGTGTGCGAGGAGCACAGGCTGCGCGGCCTGCAGGTGCGTCTTGCCCGGCATGATTGCGTCCGGATGCGCCGCAGCCTGCCCGGCGATCGCCTCGACGACGTCGAGAACTCCGTCACCGATTCGCCGGGCCGTGTCTCGGAGCCACATACGGAACAACGTGGCGACCTGATCGTTTCGCGACCGTCCCGCCCGCAGCCGCCCACCGATCTCGGGACCGACGCGCTCGATGAGTCCGCGTTCGAGCGCACCGTGGACGTCCTCGTCGGATTCTGCCGGGGTGAACGCCCCTGAGGCGACGTCCGTGGCGAGTTGTTCGAGTCCGTCGAGCATCGTCGCCAGATCGGACTCGGTCAGTAGTCCCGCACGGTGCAGGACCTTCGCGTGGGCCTGCGAGGCGCGCACGTCGTACGGGGCAAGCACCCAGTCGAAGTGCGTGGACTTGCTCAGAGCCGCCATGGCGGCGGCCGGTCCCGATTCGAACCGACCGCCCCACAGGGCACCTTCGTTGGTGCCGTGAGCCTGGGTCATTGTTACAAGCCCAGATCGCGCTTGGCCGCGACCTTCGAGGAGAGGCCGTGGATCTGCACGAAGCCCTTGGCGTTCGACTGATCGAAGCTGTCCCCCTCGTCGTAGGTGGCGAGGTTGAA
>JAAZAD010000449.1 GCA_012514505.1 Rhodococcus sp. (in: high G+C Gram-positive bacteria)
CGAGGAACGAGGCCACGTAACGGTAGTTCTGCTGGAACGTGGCAACGCGCTTGGTCAAGCCGACGAGCTGGTGGCGCGCCATTGCTCCGCGGATCTCGTCCATGCGGAAGCTGAAAATGGGCAGCGTGAGATCGTAGATAGTGGGCGGGAACGGATCCGTGTGCCGACTGAGTTGCTGCTCGTATGCTCCCGAGAGGACCACGGCACGTTCGAAGAGGTCCCGATCGGACGTGACGAGGAAGCCGCCCTCGCCGGTATTGATGCTCTTATCGGACTGCGTGCTGAATGCTCCAGCCGTGCCGAACGTGCCCAGCTTGCGTTCTCCGATGCCAACGCCCAGAGCGGGAACAGCATCTTCGACCAACGGGATCCCACGCGACTCGGCAATGCTCGCTAGGAGTTTGACGTCGCATGCGAAACCGCGCATATGAACGACAACCACGGCCTTGACCTCGGGTGTCAACTTCGCCTCAAGGTCCACCGGATCCATGTGGAGGTTCTCGTCGACGTCGATGATGACCGGCCGCGCGCCCGCGAGCATGATCGCGCTAGGGGTCGCCGCAAAGGTGAATGCCGGGCAGGCGACGGCGTCGCCAGGTCTGATGCCGGCGGCGAACAGCGCCAGCGCCAGCGCCGTGGTTCCGCTCGAGCAGGCCAACACGTACGGGGCGGCGAAGAAGTCTGCGAGCTCGTGCTCCAGCTGACTGACCTCCGTCTCACAGTGTGGCCTGCTGTCGTACCGGAAGAGACGCCGACTCTTGATCGCCCGGATCGCGGCCGTCTCGTCGCCGTCGTTCAGGTCGACGTAGCCCTTGTCGTAGGTAGGCCACTCGGCCGCCCGGATTCTCTCGCCACCGTTCAACGCAAGAACGGGTGCGGACGTCTGTTGCATCAGTACTCCTTCGACTGGAAACTCCGAACGCCAGTGGGCGTCGGACGAACTTCGTTCCTGAACTGTCAGGACGCGATTACGGCACGCGTAGGCAACGGGGGTGTGACCAAAAAACAGGATGGGAGCGTTGGGGCTAGCCGCTTGGTTCGAGCACGGTGGCGGAGTCGAACGCGAACTCCGTGGCATCCCAGCGCTCGAGCATGTTTTGCCACATCGCGGTACGGCGCGGCTTGCCGCTGGTGGTGCGCATAAGCGTGCCCGGGCCGGCCGCGATAACGACGACGCGCATGGACGTGTACTGCGCGCTGAGCTGCTTCGCAACCTCGGACACCCATTCCCCTGTCGGCTTCTCGACGAGGGCGATGATCGATTCCTGGTCTTCCAGGAATCCGAGGAGGCTCACCGCGTTGTTAGAGCCCAGACCGGCGACACTGTGCACGATTGCGTCGGTGTCCTCGGCGAATACGCTCTTTCCGCGGACCTTGACGCTGTCTCCGAGCCGTCCGACGATGAACAGCTCTCCTTCGTACAGGAATCCGGCGTCGCCCGTGTACAGAGTGTCGCCCTCGAACCGCGCGGTCGAGCCGATCGTGTCTGCGTAATAGCCGGCGGCCACCGACGACCCAGACACAGCGATCTCGCCAACCATTCCCGCACCGAGAGCGGATCCATCCTCGGCGCGTATCTCGATGGTCATGCTGGGGTCGATCCGCAGTCCGCAGCCGACATGCCAGGTTCCGCTGTCCTCAGCCGAGACGACCTCAACTGTCTGCCCCATCCGCAGCGAGGACGGCGCGACCCGGATCTTCTTCGTCGGCGACCCGATTGTCTTTCCTGAGATCCCCAAGGTGGCTTCGGCCATTCCGTAGGACGGAAGGATCGACTGCTCGTTGAAACCCGCCGGGCCGACCAGCTTCACGAACTCGGACAGCACGTCCGCCGATACCCGCTCCGCACCACAGATCAGGCTCTTCCACCCGGAGAAGTCCATGCCGCCCAGGTCGGTGGGCCGAACCTTCCGAGCGACGTAACCCAACCCGAACGACGGCGCAGCCGTCCGCGTCGCGCCGAGCTCACCGAAGCAGCTGAGCCACAGGCGAGGCTCCGTGATGAACCGCTGCGGCGGCATCACCCACAGATCGAGCCCGTGCATCACCGGGGTCAGGTTGCCAAGGATCAGACCCATGTCGTGGTGGACCG
>JAAZAD010000450.1 GCA_012514505.1 Rhodococcus sp. (in: high G+C Gram-positive bacteria)
CAATCGACGCCGGCCGAGTTGTCGATCGCGTCGGTGTTGATACGGCCACCACACTGGCTGAACTCGATTCGCCCACGCGACGTGACGCCGAGGTTGCCGCCCTCGCCGACCACCCTCACCCGCAGCTCGGTGGCGTCGACTCGCACGCCGTCGTTGCCCTTGTCCCCGACGTCCGCATTGGTCTCGGCGGACGCCTTCACGTATGTGCCGATACCGCCGTTCCAGAGCAGGTCAACCGGGGCTCGAAGGATCGCCTGGACGAGTTCGGGCGGAGACAGTTCCGTCACGGAGTCCTCCAGGCCGAGTGCGCTGCGCGCGGCGGCACTGATCGGGACCGACTTTCGGGTTTTGTCCCACACACCGCCACCTGCGCTGATCAGGCTGGTGTCGTAGTCGGCCCACGAAGAGCGGGGCAATGCGAACATTCGCGACCGTTCCGCGAAGGACGATGCCGCAACAGGATTCGGGTCCAGGAAGATATGACGATGGTCGAACGCCGCGACGAGCCGTATCCGAGGACTCAACAGCATTCCGTTGCCGAAAACGTCGCCACTCATGTCGCCGACGCCGACGACCGTGAACTCCTGGGTCTGCGTGTCGACACCCATCTCCCGAAAATGACGCTTCACGCTTTCCCACGCACCGCGCGCCGTGATGCCCATCTTCTTGTGGTCGTAGCCCGCAGAACCGCCGGACGCGAAGGCATCCCCGAGCCAGAATCCGTACTGTTGCGCAACCGAGTTCGCCAGATCCGAGAAGCTTGCCGTCCCCTTGTCTGCCGCAACGACCAGGTAGCGGTCGTCACCGTCCCTGCGCACGACCCGCGGCGGTGGCGCGATCTGACCGGACGCGTGATCGACGTTGTCCGTGACGTCGAGCAGTCCCGAGATGAACGTTCGATAGGAGGCCTTGCCTGCCTCCAGCGCAGCTTTGCGGTCGGCAACGGCATCGCCGGAGGGTGCAGGGGGTGACTTCACCACGAATCCCCCCTTTGCACCCACCGGGACGATCACGGCGTTCTTCACCGCTTGTGCCTTCGCGAGACCGAGGATCTCGGTACGGAAGTCTTCCCTGCGGTCCGACCATCGCAGGCCGCCGCGCGCGACGGTCCCGAAGCGCAGGTGCACGCCTTCGACTTCCGGTGAGTACACGAATATCTCGAACTGCGGCCGTGGTTTGGGCAGTTCCTGGATCCGGCCGGGATCGAGTTTGATCGACAGACACCCGAGTGCGTCATCGCGATCCGTGTTGACGAAATAGTTGGTGCGCAGCGTTGCCCGAATCAGTCCGAAAAGTCCGCGCAAGATCCGATCCGCATCGAGACTGACCACCTGATCGATGGCAGTGTGCAGATGCTCCTCCAACTCGGCGACACGAGTCTGCGACTCCGCGTGAGCGGGATCGAACAGCTCAGGATCGAACATTGCCTCGAAGAGGGTCACCAGTGCGCACGTCGTCTCCGGGTGCGCCAACGCCACACCTTCGATGTGGAACTGACTGTAGGGAAAACCCGCCTGACGCAGGTATTTTGCATAGGCCCGCAGAATCACGGCCTGTCGCCAGGTGAGTCCTGCACGCAGCACCAACTCGTTGAATCTGTCTGCCTCGGCCTTCCCTTGCCACACTGCGGCGAATGTTTCGTTGAACCGAGCCTGTACCCCGCGCTCACCAACTGGCGGCGCCGATTCGCCATCTGCCAGTGCCGCGTCGAGATCACCGCCCGTAGACGACACCCGCACATCGATGGGGACGGCGAGTCCGAAATCGTAGATCCAGCACGTGAAGTCGTCGGGGCGACGAATGAAGTACGGCCGCTCGTCGAGCACTTCGACACCGAGGCTCTGCAAAACGGGCAACACGTCACTCAGCGACACACTTTCACCGCCGATGTACAGCGTGAAGCGCCACCTGCCCTTCTCTTCGTTGGGATCCCGATAAAGCAGTAGATCGATGGCACCTTCGGTCAGCGGCTCTATACGTGCAATGTCCGACAGCGCCCGGGCGGCATCGAAATCTTCCTTGTATCCGTCCGGCAGCGCGTCCGCGTACCGCTGCGTCAACGAAGGTTCCGAATCGGGAAGAGTCGAGACGAGGTCACCCAACCGGTCGTCCCACGTGCGACCCGCTTCCGCGAGTAACTCCTGCACCCGCAGACGGTTGGTGTCCGACACATCGGCACGCGCATGCTGGCGGTCAGCCGACTTCCTGATGGTGACGTGCAGCAGCGCCAGATCCGATTCGGTGACGCGCGCGGTGTACTCCAAAGCACCATCCCCGAACTCGCGCAGAAGAATACGTTGCATCTCGAGCCTGGACCGAGTGTTGTATCGGTCGCGCGGGAGGTAGATGAGGCAGGAGACGAAGCGCCCGAACGGGTCTTCGCGAACGAACAGTCGGACCCTGCGCCTGAGCCCGATGTTGTGCACCGCCTTCGCGATGTCGAGGAGGGTATCGACATCGTTGGAGAACAGTTCGGCGCGTGGGAACGACTGGATCACTTCGAGCATCGCCTGCCCCGAGTAGGACGCGATATCGAAGCCTGCCCGCTCGATGACCGTCCGCACCCGTCGTTCGATGACCGGAATGTCGAGGACGCTGTCGTGCAGTGCGGTAACGGTGAACACGCCCAGAAACCGGTGCTCACCGATGATGTTGCCGCCGTCGTCCAAGATGCTGACACCGACGAAATACGGGTAGGCAGAGCGGTGCACGGTAGCCGGAAACGACCCCTGTGTGAGAAGCAGGAACGGGCGGTCCGGATTCTCCGCCGCCGGCGGTAACCCCAGCTGCCGACCGTTGTTGCCGTCGGTCCGCAGCATGCCGAGGTCGCTGCCGGGCACCACCTGCTGAGTCCGCTCCCCCGCCGAATCCGGCTCGCCGAGTTCGTAACGCCGGTATCCGAGGATCGCATAGTGCCCGTCGGCCATCCATCTGAGCAGCGCAGCGCAATCTGTCAGTTCCTCGCTGCGCGACGATCCGACGGCGGCGTCCTCCAGCGCGCGGGCGACATCGAATTCCAGCGCACGCATGGCGTCGGTGTCCATGACCACCTGACGGACATCGCGAAGGACCTTCTCGGCGGCCTGGGTCAGCCCATCGAGTTCCGAATCGGCGGTGCGCCTGTCGAGTTGAACATGAATCCACGATTCGAGTGCACTGCCCGATTCCAATGCACCGCCCGATTCGTGCCCACCCGTCAGAACGTTCGTCAGCGCACCGGTCTCGTCGCGTTCCACGGCGAGAATCGGATGGACGAACTCGCTGATGTTCAGGCCGCGACGAGTGAGCAGTGCAGTCACGGATTCGACGAGTAACGGCATGTCCTCCACGACGATCTGGAGGGAGGGCCCGCAGTCACTGCCAGGTCTGTGAACACCAATGGCAGGTTCCCCCGCGACACGATGCCTGGCCAATCTCAGATGAGCTGCCAGAACGTCGCCCGCGAACTCGGCGATCACACTCGAGCCGTCGTCCTCGTCGACGTGACGAAAGTACGCAGCCGCCAGATCCGCTGCGCGGTCTCGTAGCTGCGGAGGCAGCTCGTTCACCCACTCGCCCACCTCGACAGACCTCGTCCGCGTCATGGTGGCTCACTTCCCTCGAGATACAGATCACCGCGGTCCACTCTCCTCGAGAGTAGCCGCGGTGATCCGACTGGAGCGGGAACTTCGGTGGTCAGTTCAGAGAGGAGGCTCCGTGACCAGGTTCCGCGTCAGCATCGCACGCTCGGCGTCCGACAAGGGTCGGGACTTTTCCGACTGCGGATCGAATGCCACGAGAATGGCGTCGCCGGAGGCGCACACCTCGCCATTCCGATCCTTGACGACGTGACGCATCGTGTAGGACGACCGTCCCAGATGCAGCACCGACACCTCGACCGACAGCGGTCCCGACGAATCGGTGGCCGGACGCAGGTATTCGATGTCCATCTTGCGCACGACCATGGCGTGCGGGCGTTCCCCCTCGATTTCCATCTCGTGGGTGAAGAACAGGATTCGGGCTTCCTGCATGTACTCGACGTACCGGACATTGTTGACATGCCCGAGCCGGTCGCTGTCGGCCCAACGGACCTGAATCTCACACGAGAAGATCTGATTGGTCACGGCGCTCAGTCTCGCGTCAGCTTGCGGTGCGTCACCCGGTGCGGGCGGGCGGCGTCGGGCCCGAGGCGCTCGACCTTGTTGGCCTCGTAGCCCTCGAAGTTGCCCTCGTACCAGTACCAAGCCGCCTCGTTGTCACCGAAGCCGCCTTCCCACGCGA
This sequence comes from Rhodococcus sp. (in: high G+C Gram-positive bacteria), assembly GCA_012514505.1. Lineage (GTDB taxonomy): Bacteria > Actinomycetota > Actinomycetes > Mycobacteriales > Mycobacteriaceae > Rhodococcus_F. The sequence continues at coordinate 4,261 of JAAZAD010000450.1, forward strand.
GGATGTGGGTGCAGGTGCGGTCCAGGAACCAACGGTCGTGGGAAATCACGACGGCACAGCCGGGGAACTGCTCGAGAGCGTTCTCCAACGAACCCAAGGTTTCGACGTCGAGGTCGTTGGTTGGTTCGTCGAGCAGGATCAGGTTTCCGCCCTGCTTGAGCGTCATCGCCAGGTTCAGGCGGTTGCGCTCACCACCGGACAGGACACCGGACGGCTTCTGCTGATCGGCACCCTTGAATCCGAACGAGCTGATGTAGGCGCGGGACGGCATTTCGGTCTGCCCCACGTGGATGTAGTCGAGGCCATCGGACACGACCTCCCACACCGACTTGTCCGGGTCGATGCCCGAGCGGTTCTGGTCGACGTAGCTCAGTTGCACGGTCTGGCCGACCTTGACCTCACCGGCGTCCGGCTCTTCGAGACCGACGATCGTCTTGAACAGCGTGGTCTTACCGAC
>JAAZAD010000051.1 GCA_012514505.1 Rhodococcus sp. (in: high G+C Gram-positive bacteria)
CACAGGGATCGCCCCCACCGGCACCGTACTGCACCCACCACCCGAAGACACCGCCGGACGGCGACCCGGCCGTGACGTTGCACGATCCAGGGTCTGCGGGCTGACGCACCGCGAGTGCCCGGCGCCCTTCGATCGAAATGTTCGACACCTCGTAGCCGAGCCCGTCGGCGACGGAGCGCTCGGTCTCGAGGGATCCCGTTTCGAACCAGTTGAACGTGACGCTGGTGGTTCCCATCGCCCCGACCGCGTCCCATCGGCAGATGGCTCCGAAGAATCCGCGAACGATGGCATCGGCGCCGATCACTTCGGCGATCTTCTCGTCGGTGAGGGCGTTGCACTCCTCGAGGAGCCTGGTGAAGTCGCCGAGTTCGCCGGCCGCCACCCCGCCCGAACCTTCCGGCTGCGGTGTGCCTTCGACCGTCGATGTGCAGCCGGCAACGATCAGAGCGGTCACGGCCGCTACGGCCGCTCGTGCGATTCGTCTCATTGCACGCGCTCCACGGTCTTCTCGGCGAGTGCCCTGCCGACCTGGCACGGGTCGTGGGCAGGCCGGGAATCGCCGTACATGATCGACCAGTGCACGAAGTCGCCGCCGAAGGCGATACCGATCTCGCACAAATAGTCCGATGCCGATGCGATGAATCCGGTATGGCCACCGATCTCGATGTCCGCCGCCGGTCGGCCGATCAACTCCGAGCCGGCGCGCTCACGCCCGATGGGGCTGCCGCGGTACCAGGAGTAGGTGACGCTCGGCCCCGCCACCCCGCCGACTTCCCACACGCAGCCGACCGAATTGCGGGTCACCGTCGTGAACGGTGGCATCCCGAATGCCTCGGCCACTTCCTGGTCGGTCAACGATCCACACTCTTCGATGAACGGGCCTGGTTCGGTGGGCTCGGGGCGAACCAGCGCCGAGCCGGGATCCGCCTGCGGCTCTTCTCCCCCACTGCATCCGAACAGGACCGCGACCAACCCCACGGCCACGAATGCTCCCCATTTCCTGCCCATGCGCCGTGACTCTACCGATCAGGCCTTCACTGTCAGGTTGAGTGCGGAATCGAGTTGGGCCGCCCATTGCCGCACCACCTCGCTGCGCCGCCGCGAATCGTCGGTGAGGACGTCGGCGAGCCCAAGGCCGCGTGCCAGGTCGAGTGTGGCCTGAACCAGGCGGTGCGAGGCCGGGTCCGAGTCGTCGCAACCCAGTTGCTGGACGGCGGTGCGGTGTGCGACACGACCGAAGCGTTCTTCGAGCGGCAGCACCCGCGCCCGAAGTTCGGGGTCCGAGGCGGCGGCCGTCCACACCTGCAGGGCCGCCTTGAACAAGGGGCCCGTGTACGACTCGATCAACCGGGTCACCACCGCTTCGGTGCGGCCGGCGCCTGTCGGCAGTTCGGTCGACTCTCGTTGCGCCTCGGCCATGCGGGCATCGAACATCATGTCGAGGGCTGCGGTGAACAGGTCTTCTCGCGTCGGGAAATGGTGCTGTGCTGCGCCACGTGACACCCCGGCGCGCTGTGCGACGACACCGACAGTCGTGGCACTCCACCCCAGCTCTGCGAGAGCGTCGATGGTGGCCTCGAGCAGGCGCTCACGCGTCGCGCGACTGCGGTCCTGCTTCGGCTCGCGTGCCATGTCGGTCCTCCTGCCAAATACCTAGCGCGCCCACCATGGTGGCCGCTTCTGCAAAAACGCCATCATGCCTTCCCTGGCTTCCTCGCTACCGAAGAGGCGGGCGGACTGTGCCTCGAGGTCGGCGCCATTGCGGTCGAACCCGTCGAGAACGGTCCGCGTGGTGAGCGCTTTCGATTCGGCGAGACCTTGCGGCGAAGCCTGCATGAACTGCGCGACGAGTTCGTCGACCGTCTCGGCGGGGTCGTGCGAGGCACTGGTGACGAGACCGATGTCTTCGGCAATCCGGGAACCGAACTTCTCGCCCGTGAGGAAATATCGGCTCGCTGCCCGCGAGTCCAATCGGGGTAGCACCGTGAGCGAAATGATGGATGCGGCGAGGCCGAGCCGTACCTCGGTGAGCGCGAACGTGCTGTCCGGTCCCGCGACCGCGATATCGCATGCGCCGACGAGCCCCATACCGCCGGCGCGGACGTGCCCGTTCAGGTGGCAGATCACCGGTTTGGGGAGTTCGACGATCCCGCGCAATAGTTCGGTCATCTGCCGGGTGCGTTGCGCCGCCAGTTCCGCAGGGTCACCTCCGGTGCCACTTGCTTCGCTCAGATCTGCGCCGGCACAAAAGGTGTTCCCCGTGTGGGTGAGCACGACCACCCGGACTGCGTCGTCCTCGACTGCGTCGCGAAGCCCTTGGCCGACTTCACTCACCAGCCTCGACGAAATGGCATTCCGGTTGTGCGGCGAATCGAGGGTCAGCGTGGCGACACCGTCCCCGACTTCGTAACGGACGTACGGATTGTCAGCGTCCATACCGAACTCCTTCCGTCAGTACGACCGCGGCAGACCCAGCGAGTGCTGGGCAACGAAATTGAGGATCATTTCCCGACTCACCGGCGCCACGCGGGCGATACGGGCGGCGCCGAGCATGGCGGCCAGCCCGTATTCCTTGGTCAGGCCCGCACCCCCGTGGGTCTGGATGGCTTGGTCGAGTGCTTTGATGCTCGCTTCGGCTGCCGCGTACTTCGCCATATTGGCGGCCTCGGCGGCACCGGAATCGTCGCCGCTGTCATAGAGGACGGCTGCCTTCTGCATCATCAGCTTCGCAAGTTCGAGCTCGATCTTGACCTGCGCCAGTGGATGCGAAATGCCCTGGTGCGCGCCGATCGGTGTCTTCCACACGGCCCGTTCTTTCGCGAACGCGGTTGCTGCGTCGAGCGCATAGCGGCCCATGCCTACCGCCATCGCTGCACCGAGAATCCGTTCGGGGTTGAGGCCGGCGAACAACTGAGCGAGGGCCGCATCCGGTTCGCCGACGAGGGCTTCGGCCGGCAGCCGGACGTCGTCGAAGAAGAGAGTGAACTGGGTGTCCGGCTCGAGGATGTCCATCTCCATCGGCTGCTTCACGAAGTTCGGGGCATCGGTGGGGACGATGAACAGTGCGGGTTTCAGCTTGCCGGTCTTCGAGTCTTCGGTTCGTGCCACGACGAGTACCGCGTCGGCCTGGTCGACACCGGAGATGAAGATCTTGCTGCCATGGAGAATCCAGTCGGCGCCATCGCGGCGTGCGGTTGTGGTGATGTGGTGGGAGTTCGATCCCGCGTCGGCCTCGGTGATGCCGAACGCCATGATCGACGAACCATCGGCGAGGCTCGGCAGCCATTTTTGCTTCTGTTCCTCGGTTCCGAACTTGCCGATGACCGTTCCGCAGATCGCGGGCGACACCACGATCAGCAACAGTCCCGCACCGTGCGCGGCGAGTTCTTCTTGCACGAGGGCCAGCTCGTAGATTCCAGCTCCGCCGCCGCCGTATTCCTCGGGCAGGTTCACCCCGAGGAATCCGTGTTTGCCGGCCTCGGCCCACAACTCGGTGAGGGGCTGATTCTGCCGTGAACGCGGCAGCACGTAGTCGACGTAATCGAATCGCGCACCGAGCTTCGACACCGCAGCGCGAAGTTCCTTCTGCTCGTCCGTCTCCACGAATCCACTCTTGACGCTGAATCCACTCTTGACGCTGAGTCCACTCATGACGCTTCCCCTTCTGCTTCCGAGACAGGTGCCGCTTCTACGACTGCAAGAACGGACCCGACCTCGACCTGCTGTCCCATGACCACCGCAAGTTCCGTGAGCACCCCCGCGGTCGGTGCGGTGACGGTGTGTTCCATCTTCATCGCCTCGAGCCACAGAATCGGCTGACCGGCCGATACGGTGTCGCCCTCCTCGGCGCCGATTCGAATGACGGACCCCGGCATCGCGGCGAGCAACGACCCTGCGGCCACTTCTGTTGTCGGGTCCACGAACCGCGGGACGACGGTCAGCGCCACCGGCCCGAGCGCGGAGTCTACGAACACGCGGTCATCGTGGCGTGCGATCGAGAAGGTCCGCCGCAGGCCGTCGACGTCCAGTACGACGGAGTCCGGGGTGTGCACCACGAGATTCACGTTCTCGAAACCGTCTGCCGTCAGTCCGTTTCGGCCCAGCCGATAGCGCATCTCGTGTTCACCGCGCGCGCTGGTGTACCGCTTGAGTTGCGGCTGGGAGGGCATGTTGCGCCAGCCGCTCGGCAGTCCGCCTCCGGCGCGGGCACCTGCCCGGTTGGCTGCCGAGTCGGCAAGGGCCGCGGCCAGTGCCGACAACGCTTCGCTGTCCGGCGACGCGAGTGGCTCGGACAAACTCTCCAGTCCGTGGGTGTCGAAGAAGGCGGTATCGGTGTCCCCGGCCAGGAACGCGGGATGCCGCAGCACGTTCACCAAAAGGTCGCGGTTGGTGACGAGGCCGTGCAGCTCCGTGCGAGCGAGTGTCGCCGCAAGGAGCTTCGCCGCCTGTGTCCGGTCCGGTGCGAACGAGATGACCTTCGCCAGCATCGGGTCGTAGTGCACCCCGACGACGGACCCGTCGACCACACCCGAGTCGAGGCGCACGCTCTTTCGATCGAGCACCCCGAATTCGGTGACCTCGCCTGGCAATCGAAGCCTGTGCACCGTTCCGGTCTGCGGCTGCCAGTCGGCGGTGGGGTCTTCGGCATACAGCCGAACCTCGATGGCATGGCCGCGCAGGGCCGGTTGGTCGGTGGGAAGGGGCCCACCGCTCGCAACCGCGATCTGCAGGTCCACCAGGTCGGTTCCGGTGGTGCATTCAGTGACCGGATGTTCCACCTGTAGGCGGGTGTTCATCTCCAGGAAGAAGAAATTGCCGTCCTCGTCGGCCAGGAATTCGACGGTGCCGGCCCCCTCGTAGCCGATGGCATCGGCGGCGAGCCTGGCCGCGTCGAACAAGCGCGCCCGCATTCCGGGGACGCGTTCGACGAGCGGGGACGGCGCTTCCTCCACCACCTTCTGGTGCCGCCGCTGAATGGAGCATTCACGTTCGCCGACCGTCCAGACGGTGCCGTGCCGGTCGACCATCACCTGCACTTCGATGTGCCGTCCGGTCTCGATGTAGCGCTCGCAGAACACCGTCGGGTCACCGAACGCAGATTGCGCTTCGCGGCGCGCACCCTCGATTTCGCCGTGCAGGGCCGACAGTTCACGGACGACGCGCATCCCGCGGCCACCACCGCCGGAGGATGCCTTGACCAGAACCGGCAGATCGGACGACGTGACCGAGGACGGGTCGAGTTCTGCCAGCACGGGCACCCCGGCGGCGGCCATGATCTTCTTCGACTCGACCTTGGACCCCATCAGTTCGATGGACTTCACGGGTGGGCCGATCCACACGAGTCCCGCGTCCTGTACCTGCTGGGCGAAATCGGCGTTCTCGGAGAGGAATCCGTAGCCGGGGTGGATGGCGTCTGCACCGGCAGTCTTCGCTGCTGCAATCACGAGGTCGCCCCGCAGGTAGGTGTCGGCGGGTGCGCTGCCTGGCAACCGCACCGCCACGTCCGCCTCGGATACGTGCGGGCTGTCGGCGTCAGCGTCGGAGAACACAGCAACGGTGCCGATGCCGGATTCGCGGCAGGTGCTGAATACGCGCCGCGCAATTTCACCGCGGTTCGCCACCAGCACGGAATCGATGGATCGCAGGTCTGCAGTAGTCGACACGGGACCTCACATTCGGAAGACACCGAAGCTGTCGGTGCCTTCGATCGGGGCGGAGGCGATGGCCGACAGGCACATTCCCACCACCGTGCGGGTGTCTCGGGGGTCGATGACGCCGTCGTCGTACAAGCGTCCCGACAGGAACATGGGCAGTGACTCGGCCTCGATCTGGTTCTCGATCATGGCGCGCATCCCGGCGTCGGCTTCCTCGTCGAAGGCTTGGCCGCGCGCCTCGGCGGATGCCCTGCCGACGATCGAGATGACTCCCGCCAACTGCGCACCGCCCATGACGGCGGACTTCGAACTGGGCCAGGCGAACAGGAAGCGTGGGTCGAACGCGCGCCCACACATGCCGTAGTGACCGGCCCCGTACGACGCCCCCAACAGGATCGAAATGTGCGGCACCGTCGAGTTGGCGACGGCGTTGATCATCATCGAACCGTGTTTGATCATCCCGCCTTCCTCGTATTCCTTGCCCACCATGTAACCGGTGGTGTTGTGCAGGAACAGCAGTGGAGTGTTGGAGCGGTTCGCCAGCTGAATGAACTGGGTGGCTTTCTGCGATTCCTCGCTGAACAACACACCGCGTGCGTTGGCGAGGATGCCGATCGGATAGCCGTGCAACTCCGCCCAGCCGGTGACGAGAGACGACCCGTACAGCGGCTTGAACTCGTCGAAATCGGAGCCGTCGACGATCCGGGCGATCACTTCTCTGGGGTCGAACGGGATCTTCAGGTCCGAGGGGACGATGCCCAACAGTTCTTCGGGGTCGGCGAGCGGTTCGATCACGTCGGCACGCGGCGCGGGGCCCTTCTTGGTCCAGCCCAACCGTTTGACGATGTTGCGGCCGATGCGGATCGCATCCTGCTCGTCGACGGCGAAGTAGTCGGCCAGCCCGGACTTGCGGGCATGCATTTCGGCTCCCCCGAGCGCTTCGTCGTCGGAGTCCTCACCGGTGGCCATCTTCACCAGCGGCGGTCCGGCGAGGAACACCTTGGACCGTTCCTTGATCATCACCACGTGGTCGGACATGCCGGGGATGTACGCACCGCCGGCGGTGGAGTTGCCGAAGACCAGGGCGATGGTGGGGATGCCGGCGGCAGACAGTTGTGTGAGGTCGCGGAACATGCGCCCACCGGGGATGAACACCTCCTTCTGCGTGGGAAGGTCGGCGCCGCCCGATTCGACGAGGGAGATCACGGGCAGCCTGTTCTGCACTGCGATGTCGTTGGCCCGGAATCCCTTCCGCAGAGTCCAAGGGTTGCTGGTGCCACCACGGACGGTGGGGTCGTTCGCGACGATGAGGCATTCGACGCCTTCCACCACCCCGATTCCGACGACGGTGCTGGCACCGACCGGGAAGTCGCTCCCCCACGCCGCGAGCGGACACAGTTCGAGGAACGGCGAGTCCTCGTCTATCAACAATTCGATGCGTTCACGCGCGAGGAGTTTGCCGCGGTCGTGATGGCGCTTCGTGTACTTCTCGCCGCCACCGGCAATCGCCTTCTCGTGCTCGGCGTTCACTTCGCCGAGCTTGGTTTCCATCGCCTCGACCGCGGTGGTGTACACCTCCGAGGCGGTGTCGAGCGTGGTTCGCAGAACGCTCATGCTTGATACCCCAATCGTTTTGCCGCGAGCCCGGTGAGGATTTCGGTGGTGCCGCCACCGATCCCCAGAATCCGCATGTCTCGGTATTGCCGTTCCACTTCGCTCTCCCGCATGTAGCCGGCACCGCCGAACAGCTGAACCGCTTGGTGCGCCACCCATTCACCGGCTTCGACGGCGGTGTTCTTCGCGAAACACACCTCGGCGATGAAGTCCTGATCGGATTCGATCGACCGCTCGACAAGCGCACGTGTGTAGACGCGGGCCACGTCGATGCGGCGGGCCATGTCGGTGATCGTGTTCTGCACAGCCTGTCGCGAGATGAGGGGGCGTCCGAAGGTTTCTCGGTCACGGCACCACTGCACCGTCAGGTCCAGGCACCGCTGGGCGCTCGCGTAGGCCTGCGCTGCCAGGGCGATTCGCTCGGTGAGGAAGGCCTGTGCGATCTGCGCGAATCCGGTGTTCTCGGCGCCGACCAGGTTGGTCACGGGCACCCGCGCGTCGACGAACGAGAGTTCCGCGGTGTCGGAGGCCAGCCAGCCCATCTTGTCGAGTTTGCGGGTGACCTCGAATCCGGGTGTCCCCTTCTCCACGACGAGCAGCGACACCCCAGACGCTCCGTCGCCTCCGGTGCGGACCGCGGCAACCACGAAGTCGGCGCGGCACCCCGAGGTGATGAACGTCTTGGCCCCGTTGACGATGTAGTGGTCGCCGTCGCGCTTCGCGGTGGTGCGCAGGTGCCCGACGTCCGAACCACCACCGGGTTCGGTGATCGCGAGTGATCCGATCTTCTCCCCGGCGAGCGTGGGCCGCACCCAGCGTTCGATCTGCGATTCGTCCCAGGCCGCAACGAGGTGCGGGAGGGCGATGCCCGACGTGAACAGTGAGGCGAACAGCCCGCCGGACGCACCGGCATAGTGCATCTCCTCGCAGATGGTGACGGCGTCCACCAGGTCACCGCCCGACCCACCGACGCCCTCGGGGAATCCGGCACCGAGCAGACCGAGCGCTGCGGCCTTCTTGTGCAGTTCTCGCGGTATCTCGCCGCCGCGCTCCCAGTCGTCGAGGTTCGGCAGTATGTCGTGCTCGACGAAACGCCGCACGGTCTCCCGCAGCGCCTTCCGCTCCGGTGTGTCCCACATGCTCACAGGAGTTCCTCCGGAATGTCGATGTGTCTGCTGCGCAACCACTCCCCCAGGCCCTTGGCTTGCGGATCGAAGCGTGCCTGGGAGGCGACACCCGCGCCGAGAATGTCTTCGATCACGAAGTTGACCGCTTTCAGTTCGGGCAGCAGATACCGGGTGACGGTGAGGTCTGCCGCCTCGGGAAGCATCCGCTGCAGTTCGTCGACGGTCAGGGTGTGGGCCAGCCAGCGCCATTGCTCGTCGGTACGCACCCAGACGCCGACGTTCGCGTTTCCGCCTTTGTCGCCGCTGCGCGCGGCCGCGATGGTTCCCAGGGGAACGTTGCGGACCGCACCGGCCGGGTATGCCTCGGGCAGCGTGGGGTCCGCCGGATCGGTGAGTACCTGCGTCTGGGCCGAGGATTCGATGGACACCCGTGAACCGTCCGGCAGCACTGCTGTGTGCGGGACCTCGGCCGCGTCCACGTAACCGGGGGTGAACACGCCGTACGGCTGGCCGTTCGAGGGCGGTGCCGTGAGACTGAAACCGGGGTAGCTGGCGAGTGCGATCTCCACCGCGGCAGACGAGAAGGCGCGGCCGACCACCGCGGGATCGGGGTCGCGCACCACGCAGCGCAACAGTGCACTGGCTGCTTCCTCGGTGTCCGCATTCGGGTGGTCGGTTCGGGCCAGCGTCCACTCGAGCTCTTTCGGTTTCGTGGTCAGCCACGATTCGAGTTGGGTGCGTGCCAGGGCTGCTTTCGCGTCGATGTCGAGGCCGGTGAGAATCATGGTCACCTCGTTGCGGAATCCGGCCAGGCTGTTGCATGAGACTTTGAGTTCCGGTGGCGGCGGTTCCCCCTTGGCGCCGCTGATCCGCACCCGGTCCGGTCCGTCCTGCGTCAGCTCCACGGAGTCGATGCGGGTGGTCACGTCGGGGCCTGCGTACCGACCGCCGGTGACCTCGTACAGCAGTTGCGCGGTGACCGTCCCGACCGAGACGGCACCGCCGGTCCCGGGGTGTTTGGTGATGACAGAAGAGCCGTCGTCGAAGATCTCCGCAATGGGAAATCCTGGGCGGCGCATGTCGTCGATCTCGGTGAAGAAGGAGTAGTTGCCGCCGGTGGCCTGGGTGCCGCATTCGATGACATGGCCTGCGGTCACGGCGCCCGCCAGTCGGTCGAAGTCCGTGGCGCCCCAGCCGAAGTGCGCGGCAGCGGGGCCGACGATCACCGAGGCATCGGTGACGCGACCGGTGACCACGATGTCTGCATCGGCGTTCAGGCACTCCACGATTCCCCAAGCGCCGAGGTAGGTGTTGGCGGTGAGCGGGGCGCCCAGACCCAGTTCACCCGCCCTCGTGATGAGGTCGTCGCCTTCGACGTGCGCGATCTTCGCGTTCAGTCCCAGCTTCGTGGTCACCTCGCGGAGCGCGGCGGCCAGCCCGGCAGGGTTGAGTCCGCCGGCATTGGTGACGATCGTGACGCCCTTGTCGAGTGCGAGTCCGAGACAGTCCTCGACCTGCCGCAGAAAGGTCTTGGCGTAGCCGCGGTTGGCGTCCTTCATGCGGTCGCGTCCGAGAATGAGCATGGTCAGCTCGGCCAGGTAGTCGCCGGTGAGGTAGTCGAGTTCACCGCCTTCGAGCATGTCCCGCATCGCCGAGATGCGGTCGCCGTAGAACCCGGAACAGTTGCCGATGCGTACCGGTGCGCTCATGCGTTGGTGCTCGATTCACGTCCCGCGCCGGACGGACCGGCGAATGCCTGCGCAATGCCGAGCCAGAACCGGGTGTCGTCCCCGACCGCCTCGAGCGCGAGGTCGTCGCGGTGGGCGCGCTGGGTCACCAGCAGGCAGAAGTCGAGTGCCGGGCCGGTGATGCGCTGCACGGCGTCCTCGGGCCCCCACGCCCAGGTCTCGTCACCGTCCGGCGCCGTCAGCTCGACGCGGAACTGTTCGGCCGGCGGGGTGAGACCGTTCAGGGAGTACGCGAAGTCGCGGGTGCGCACCCCCAGATGAGCGATGGAGCGGAGCCGGTTGGTGGGCACCGGACGCACGCCAAGGGCCTCGGCCACGTCGAGTCCGTGTGCCCACGTTTCCATCAATCGCGCTGTTGCCATGGACATTGCACTCATCGGCGGGCCGTACCAGGGCAGCTTGGTTCCGTCCGGTACGGAAGCAAGCTCGTTCGCCAGCCGGATCCGCTCGGCGCGCCACTGCGCGTACAACTCTCCGGGCGCCTTCTGCGCTTCGGCCTCGGCACCTTCGTCCACGAAGCCTGTCGGGTTCTTCCACGCCTCGGTCAGACCCGTCTCGAATGCCTCGCGGTCCGTCACTGCCAGGAGTGCTGCGCGGTCGGTCCACAGCAGGTGCCCGATCTGATGCGCGACGGTCCATCCAGCGGCCGGCGTCGGCGTGCGCCACCGGTCTGGCGGCAGTGTGACCACCAACGCTTCGAGGGCGTCGCCCTCCGCCTTCAGATCCGCAATGACGTCCTGCAGTGTCGGCATGCGACCAGCATCACACGGGCTTTTTTAAAAAGCAAGCATGCTTGCTTGTATTTGGATCATGAACTATTGCACCGATTGCGCGGAATGCCCGAAAGCGCTGAATGCCAACGTAGAACGCCGATTCGAACGATCGTCCAGATCGGCCCAGTGGCGCCCGACACATGCCCGATTCACACGCGCCTGACTTGTCCGATTCTCGGATGGGGTCGCTCGACCCCAAGATTCACGCTTCGTGGTCGGAGCGCACCACTTGCAGCTGCTAGCCTTTTCCCGCACTCCCAGAGGGGGTTTGGATCTGCCGCAATCGGATCCGAAGTGCAATCGGATGAAGCATCACCCAACGCAGGCGATGCAGGGATCAATCGGGGGGAACGTGGCTTTGCTGTGCACCGGTGAGCTCGGCTCCCGGCCGAAAGCTCCCCTCCCACAGATCGCCTCGTGCGGTTGCAGCACATCGAAGTCGAAGGGACAGCCAGAATGACGCAGAAGATCCGCGGACGCCACCGGCGCCAAAGCCAGCGCGCCGCCGTGATGGGCGCACTGCCCCTCGCCATCGCGATCGGCTACTCGAGCGTGGCCACGGCGGCTCCGCAGCCGGGCACCACCGACGAGGTTCAGCCGGACGCGCAGCCGGGCACCACCGCCGAGTCCAAGCCCGACTCCGACAAGGTCGCGCCGACCATCGAGCGCACCAAGCAGTCCGAGCCCAAGTCCTACTGGATCGCACCGCCGCCGGAGTACAACAACGTCCCGACCCGTGAACTCCCGACGTACAGCGAGTACGACGTCGAAGAAGAAGCGTACGTGGCACCGGAGCCGGTTCAGATCCAGGAACTGCACCTCCCCACCGCTGTCGATCCCGTTGCGCCCATCGAGGCACCCGAGGACAAGCTGCGCGTCGGTGACTACATCTCCGAGAAGCCCGCGTGGATGACCGAAGAGCAGCTGGAGAAGACCAACAACACGGCCGCCGTGGCCGAGGCCCAGATGGCGACGTTCTGGAACTCGATCGGTGTCGACGGCACGCGCTCCGATGTCGTTGCAGGCGCGACTATTGCAGGCGCTGCGACTGGTGGCGTGATCGGTGCAGTTGGTCTCGGTATTCCGCTGGCAATCGCCGCGGGCATCCCGGCTAACCTTCCGGGTTGCCTCGCTGGCACTACCGTTGTTGGTTTGGCCGGGGCCGCTCTCTCCGCCCCGATCGCTGGAGTTGGCGGCATCCCAGCCGCCGCCATCGGTTGCGGCGTGGGTGCTGCTGCGGCTACAGCCGCCGCATCGGCTGCGGCGGGCATTCCGGCCGCAATCGTTGGCGGCGCGATCGGCGCAGGAATCGGTGCAGTCGCCGGTGCTGTCGGCGGAGCGACCTACGAGGTGCTCAATCCCGAGATCAACCCGGACACGCCGGTCGAACCGAGCCCGGGCGTCAGCGCCAACGCCTGATCTCGCGCAATCAACGAAGCCGCCGCAACCTCGAAGGTTGCGGCGGCTTCGTCGTTCCGCCGGACTTGTCCGGATGCGGAAACCGAACCGGCCAGTAGGAAATGTCCGAGTCGGGTTCTGGATGCGGCGCTTGCAGCTGCTAGCATTGCGCCGCACTCCCCGAGGGGGGACTGGATCCGACAAATCGGGTCCGGGTGCAACACGGAAAGCATCACCCAGCGCGGGCGATGTAGGGACCTGTCGGGGGGAACGTGACTTCTCTGTGTATCGGTGAGCTTTGCTCCCGGTTCGTAGGTGTGGCGCCTAACCACCTATCGCGTCTCTGGCACTCGGCCGTTACAGATCTCGCAACGCGACATCAACACGGCGGTGTGCCGTGCTGACTCCACAGAGGCATTCCGCAGTCGTGTTGATTCCACCGTCGTGTCGATGACACAAACGAAAGTTGCTCTCCAGCAAGCAGTTTCGTGTCGTTGCACCACATCGAAGTCGAAGGGACAGCCAGAATGACGCAGAAGATCCGCGGTCGACACCGGCGCCAGGGCCAGCGCGCCGCCGTGATGGGCGCACTGCCCATTGCCATCGCGATCAGCTACTCGAGCGTGGCAGTTGCAGCGCCGCAGCCGGGCACCACCGACGCCGTCAATCCGGACGACGAGGCCGCCCCCAGCACCGCACAGCCGGGCACCACGGCCGAGTCCGATTCGGACTCCGATTCCGACAAGGTCGCGCCGACCATCGAGCGCACCAAGCAGTCGGAGCCCAAGTCCTACTGGATCGCACCGCCCGCCGAGTACAACAACGTCCCGACGCGTGAACTTCCCACGTACAGCGAGTACGACGTGGAAGAAGAAGCGTACGTGGCACCCGAGGCAGTGCAGGTGCAGGAACTCCACCTGCCCACCGCTGTCGCCCCGGTTGCGCCCATCGAGGCCCCCGAAGACAAGCTCCGCATCGGTGACTACATCTCCGAGAAGCCCGAGTGGATGTCCGAGCAGGACATGGAGAAGACCAACAACAGCGCGGCTGTTGTCGAGGCCCAGGTCGCCACCTTCTGGAACTCCATCGGCGTCGAGACCAGCCGATCCGACCGGATCGCAGCAGCGGCAGTCGGCGGCGCTCTGACCGGAGGTACCATCGGCGCGCTCGGCTGCGGCATCCCCGCAGCAGTCGTTGGCGGTCTTACCGGAGGAACCATCGGTGGCATCTTCGTCGGCAGCATGGCCATCCCTACAGTCGTCGGCATAATTCCGGCCGGAGCTGCCGCAACCGCGGGTGGGGCTGCAATCGGTGCTGCCGTGGCAGGCCTTCCCGCAGCCGCAGTCTGCGGTACGGCCGGCGCTGTGATCGGTGGAGCTGCCGGCGCCAACTTCGGCGCGGGCGACCAGACGATCTCCCCGACCGTCGAGCACGACCAGGGCGTTGCGCCGATTCTTCCGGACATGGAGGAAGAGGACACCGAGGCACAGCCGAAGGCCGACGCCGCGCCCCAGGCGCAGCCGGAGGCCAACGCGGCACCCCAGGCTCAGCCCGAGGCCGAGGCCGCACCCGAGGCACCCGCCGTCGAGGCTGCTCCTCCGGCGCCCCCCGTCGAAGCCGCACCGTCCGCGCCGATGATCGATCCGCAGGGGCTCGAAAAGATGGTCTCGCAGGTCCAGTCGCTGCCCGGCGGCACCGTACTGGTCGACAAGGTGAGTTCGTTCGTCGATGTTGTTCCGCAGCTCGTGGACAACACCAACGACTTCGCAGCCGAGCAGGGCAAGGTTCTGGGCGGGGCAGGCATCGCCATCTGATCCCGCACGACAGCCGAAGCCGCCGCAACCTTCCGAGGTTGCGGCGGTTTCGTCGTTCGCCGATCCGATTGAAACGCACAGCACGAGTCCCGATCTGTGAGCTTTGTCATGAATGAGTACAGTCGAATGGTGATCTCGCAGTTCGTGGCCCGGGCAGCGCTCGAACCATTGCCGTCCATCGACGGCGTCGCAGCGCGTCTGCTCCGCACCGGCCACCACATCGAAGGCAAAACGGTCCTGATCACCGGCTCCTCGTCCGGTGTCGGTGAAGCCGCAGCTCACCGCCTTTCGGAGCTCGGTGCCAGCATCGTCCTCATCGCACGCGGAACCGAACGGCTCGAACACGTCCGCGACGAGATCCTCCGCTCCGGTGGCGACGCCTGGGCACTGCCCGCCGATCTCACCGACCCCAACTCGGTCAACGAGCTCGAGGCGCGGATCAGCAGCGAAGTCGGCCCCATCGACGTGCTCATCAACAACGCCGGACGCTCCATTCGCAGGCCCGTGAGCGAATCCTTGGACCGCTTCCACGACCTCGAACGCACCATGGCCGTCAACTACTTCGGCTCGGCGCGGCTCATCCGCGCACTGCTCCCCACCATGACCGCGCGCCGCTACGGCCACATCATCAACGTCGCCACCTGGGGTGTCCGAGCCGGGGCCATGCCGAAATTCGCCGCCTACCACGCATCGAAGTCGGCGATCGCCGCGTTCGGCCGCGATCTCGGCGCAGAACTACACGACACCGGGGTTCACGTGAGCACCCTGCATTTCCCCCTGGTTCGCACCCCGATGATCGCGCCCACAGCCGATTACGACTCGATGGCGGCGCTCACCCCGGAGGAGGCAGCCGAATGGTTCGTCTCCGCGATCAAGACTCGCCCGGTCGAGCTGATGCCCAGCTACACCGAACTGCTGCGGGTGATCGACCTGTTCGCCCCACGCCTCACCGACAGGCTGGTACGAGGCTCCGGGATCTGACGAACCCCAACCGAAGGGACGCACCTCGATGAACGACGCAGTCTTGACCGAACGTGACGGCGACGTCGTCATCTGGACGCTGAACCGTCCCGACACCCGCAATCCCATCTCGGAACCGGACGTGATCGAAGCGCTCGAGGACGCGGTGGCAGCGGCCAATGCGGACGGCAGTGTGCGCGCCGCCATCATCACGGGCGCCGGAACGGCGTTCTCGTCCGGCGGGAACGTGAAGCACATGCGCGACCGCGAAGGCATGTTCGGAGGCGCCCCCGCCGAACTGCGCCAGGGCTACCGGCACGGCATCCAACGCATTCCGCGCGCCCTCTACCACTGTGAAGTGCCCACCATCGCCGCGGTGAACGGCCCGGCCATCGGAGCGGGATGCGACCTGACACTCATGTGCGACATGCGGATCGCCTCCACCAATGCCACATTCGCCGAAAGCTTCGTCAAGGTCGGCATCATCCCCGGCGACGGTGGCGCCTGGCTGCTCCCTCGCGCAATCGGGCAGGCCCGGGCCAGCGAAATGGCGTTCACCGGTGAGGCAATCGACGCCGCCACCGCGTTGGAGTGGGGCCTGGTGTCCAGGCTCACCGAACCCGACGAACTTCTGCCTGCCGCACTGGACCTGGCGAATCGTGTTGCCGCCAACCCGCCGCACGTCCTGCGCATGACCAAAAAGCTCATGCGCGAGGGCCAGCACCAATCGTTGGAAAGCCTTCTGGAACTGTCTGCGGCCATGCAGGCTCTGGCCCACCACACCGAAGATCACCACGAAGCCGTGGGCGCGATGCTGGATCGCCGCCCGCCGAAGTTCACAGGGAGGTGAACCCGTGACCAGCATCGACGACGCGAAGGCCGTTCTTGCAGCGCAACCGTTCAGCGTTCTGATCGGCGCCGAGATCACCGAGTACGGACCGGATGGCTCCACGCTCGAGATACCGCTTCGACCTGACCTGTTGCAGCAGTTCGGGTTCGCGCACGGCGGGGTGCTCTCGTATGCCGCAGACAACGCGTTGACGTTCGCTGCGGGAGCCGCGTTGGGGCCGTCGATCGTCACCACCGGGTTCACCATCGACTATCTGCGCCCGGCTCAGGGCGAACTCCTACGCGCCACAGCGAAAGCGGTCAATGCGACCCGGCGGCAGGCGTTGTGCCGGTGCGAGATCTATGTCGTCGACTCCGCAGGCGAGTCGAAGTTGTGTGCCGCCGCGCAGGGTTCGGCGCGGTTGATCGAACTGAATTAGCTGGTCAGGCCGCGCCGCGACCGCCGAGCCTCGCTCGATGGTGCCGTTTGCCGGTGAGCATCCACCCGTTGTCGGGAGCACGGGTGTCTGGGTCGTGCCTTCGGATGGTGAACGAGGTGATCGGTAATCGTTCGACCAAGTGAGCGTCGGCATTGAAGCTGCCCGTATACCCCTGCTCGAACAGTGAATACGCCGTGTGGTTGATCGAGTTGATGGCCAGCGCCAATGCATCGAGCGCAGAAGGCAAAGGGCCGAAGGCGGCTAGCGAATGACCGCCGTGAACGGAGGTGCCGACTTCTGCGAAGAACAGCCAGTCGGCATCGAGATTCGAGTTTGCTGCGGGACCGGAATTGCCAGCCATATCCGCCTCACTCCCTGATCGAGGCTAGTGTGACCAAGGTAACTGAAGGCACCGACAAATCCGGGACGCCATGCCGTGCAACACAAAAAGCCTCCGCGCGCCGTTTGCTGTGGAGGGCCGTTCACGCCACCTGGCGCCGCCCGATCGCGAAGAGTTCCTGGGGCAGGTCGAGGCCTTTGAGGTGGTGCGCCCCTGCGGGTTCGCACCAGAAACCGTCGGTGTCGAGTTGGTCGAAGAACTCCCTCGTGACCAACACTTCGTGCGCCGGGGTCACCGCCACCACCCGGCTGGCCAAGTTCACGGGGCGGCCGAACCAGTCGCCGGAACTGTGCATCGCAGAACCCCAGGCGATCCCGGCCCGCAGCGGGGGCAGACCCGCTCCCCTGGCCGCCTCCACCAGATCCAGCGCAGCGCCCGCCAAGCAGTCGGCGTCGGGGGCCACCATCATCACCGCATCACCGATGGTCTTCACCACCCGCACCGGCGGGTCGACGACATCCGACGCCAGACTGTCCAGGTCGGCGGCCACTCGCCCGAGTTCGTCCGCGGTACCCCGCTCACCGAGAACGGTGAACCCCACGAGATCGGCGAAGCACACCCCCATCATCCCGGCGTCGGGCAACCGGAACTCCGCGCCCTCCGTGCCCATCGCATCGGCGTGAATGCGGTGCCGCACGTTGGTCGCCAGAATCTGCGCAAGGATCTGCCCTTGGTATTCGGCCAGCCGGCGAATCTCCTCCGAGTACCGCAGCGCGATCTCCGGGTGTTCCCGCGCCGCCTCCAGCCGCTCCTGCAACAACGCGTCCGCCGCATCGGCAACCGTCCAGATGTTGCGGCCCATCACGCGCGCCGCCGCGAACACGGCCTTTTCGTCGAGCCCCAGATTGCGATACTCCTGCAGAGCCCTCGCCAATGCCAGATCGCCGTCGTTGTAGAAGCTCTCGTCGGTGGACACGCCACGCCCGATCACCCGGAACCACCGGCGCAGATCGCGGTCCGTCACACCGGACAGACGGGCAATGTCGTCGAGATCGTACTCACCCTTCGGCGACAGGGCACGTTCGAGCAACAAATGCGCCAGCCGACTGCCCCGAGTTGCGTGCACCAACTCGTCGAGGGACTCACCCGCGTCGACGAGGGTGCGCAGCACGTCGACCCGCGCCGTTCTGTCTGCGCCGGTCAATCCGTCGAGGAGCCCGGCATCCTCGAACTCGTGAACCTGCACACGCGAACGCTCGGCCTGCCGCAGAGACCTCGGTAGTGGTGACACCAAACGACCCGGTCGCGGAATTCGCACGATCTCATCGTCTCAGGGAAACTGCGAAACCGAGGCAGGATCAGCCACGCGGACGCAACCGGCTGTTCGGAAGCACCGGCGCAGGCAACGGCGCGCCGTCGTAGCCGTCGACCTGGCCGAAGCGGCGCTCCGCACTCTCCCCCTCGCCGATCTCGGCCTGCCACTGCTCCCGGTACGCCACGATCTCCTCGTGTGTGCGGCCCATGAAGTTCCACCACATGATGACCTGCTCGCCGAGCGGTTCGCCCCCCAGCACCAGCAGGCGTGCTTCTTCGTCGCCGTCGTTGCGCAGTTCGAGCACCCGGTGCCCGGGCGCCTGATAGCCGAGTTCGGCCCAGCCGATGCGGGTGCCGGCCATTGTCACCTCACCGCGGTCCACGAGGACACCCGTTTCGAACGTCGGATCGATATCGAGGGACACCAGAGCCCCTGGTTCGAGCAGAATCTCCGCCCCCAGGAGTGCGGTGAACGTGTCCACCGGCGACGTCGAACCCGCGAGGGAGCCCAGGAACACCCGGATCGTGGCCCCCGCGACCTCGACCGGGTCCGGTCGGAAGTGCTCGAAAGCCGGGTCGGTATCGCGCGCCGCGTCGGGCAACGCTACCCACAACTGGGCGCCGTGCAACGTCGTCGTCTCGGGGGTGGACACCTCGGAGTGCGCAATCCCGCGACCTGCGGTCATGAGGTTCAGTTCGCCCGGACGCACCATCGCATGAGTGCCCAGCGTGTCCCGATGCTCGATCTCCCCGGTGAACAGCCAGCTCACCGTCTGCAACCCGGTATGCGGGTGCGGGGCCACGTTCATCCCGCCGCTCACCGACACATCGTCGGGGCCGTAATGGTCGGCGAAGCACCAGGCGCCGATCAGCGACCGCGCACGCTGCGGCAGCGTCCGCCGCACCAGCATCGCGCGGGGGCCACCGAGTGGCACTTCCCGCGACGTCAGGATCTGAATACCTGATTCCGCTTCCGGGTCGTTCTCACATCGTTGTTCGACAGGGTCGGTCTCCACATTGCTCACGCCCTCCATAGTGCCCTCACCCGTCAGCGCCTTCACCCGTTCTGAGCTAGCTGCAGTTTTCGGCACAACTGCGCGAGCACCTCGAGCTCGTCCGGCTCGAGCGCCGATCCGACAGATCGACGGATGTGCGCCACGTGCCGACGACCCACCGCCTGCTGCACCCGCCTACCCTCCGAGGTCAGTTCCACGACGGTGCCGCGCCTGTCCCCCGGATCGCCGTGCCGTGTCACCAGCCCGGACAACTCGAGCCGCTCCACCATCCGACTCAGCGACGGCTGCGCCATGAGGATCGACCTGTTCAGATCCCGCAACCGCAGGCGCCCGTCCGGCTCCCGGCTGAGGTTGAACAGCACGTCGTACTCGCGTTGCGTCACCTCGTCCCAGGTGTCCGCGGCGGCGAGACCGCGCATCACCGACACCTGGGCGCGAAACAACGATTCCCAGGCGTCGGTGGCCAGCGCGGTCCGGTTAACCGGCGACATCGACCGACTCACGAGCAGCCTTGAGCGAGGCATGGGTCGGAGGGTTCTCCGGCACACCTTCCGGGCGCCGCGCCGCGAACTCCTTGCGCAGCACCGGCACCACCTCTCCGCCGAGGAGGTCGAGCTGTTCGAGAACCGTCTTCAGCGGGAGACCGGCGTGATCCATCAGGAACAGCTGACGCTGGTAGTCACCGAAGAAGTCGGCGAACGCCAGGGTCTTCTCGATCACCTGCTGCGGCGAACCCACCGTCAGCGGAGTCTGCTCGGTGAACTCCTCCATCGACGGCCCATGCCCGTACACCGGGGCGTTGTCGAAGTAGGGGCGGAACTCGTCGACGGCGTCCTGCGAGTTCTTCCGCATGAACACCTGACCACCCAGTCCGACGATCGCCTGATCCGCCCGCCCGTGACCGTAGTGCTCGTACCGCTCGCGGTAGAGATTGATCAGCTGGATGTAGTGCTCCTTGGGCCAGAAGATGTTGTTGGCGAAGAAACCGTCACCGTGGAAAGCGGCGATCTCCGCGATCTCCGGGCTCCGAATCGAGCCGTGCCACACGAACGGCGGAATGTCGTCGAGCGGGCGCGGTGTCGCCGTAAAGCGTTGCAAGGGCGTGCGGTACTTGCCCTGCCAGTTCACCACTTCCTCGTCCCACAGCCTGCGCAGCAACTGATAGTTCTCGAGGGCCAGCGGAATTCCCTCACTGATGTCCTTGCCGAACCACGGGTAGACGGGCGCCGTGTTACCCCGCCCCATCATGAGATCGACGCGCCCCTCCGCGAGGTGCTGAAGCATCGCGTAGTCCTCGGCGATCTTCACGGGGTCGTTGGTGGTGATCAACGTGGTGGAGGTCGACAGGATCAGCTTCTCGGTCTGCGCCGCGATGTACCCGAGCATCGTGGTCGGCGACGACGGCACGAACGGTGGGTTGTGATGCTCGCCCGTCGCGAACACGTCCAGGCCGACGTCCTCGGCGTGCTTGGCGATAGTGGTCATCGCCTTGATCCGCTCGTGCTCGGTGGGAGCGCGACCCGTCGTCGGGTCGGTGGTCACGTCACCGACGGTGAAGATTCCGAACTGCATGGTCGTTCCTCCAAACGCTCAAATTCATGCATTTGCATGAACATTTGGCTCAACCAACCACGAAACCCCTCTATTCCATACAACGAATGGGACGTTCGTCCCGTCAGTACGGGCTGAACTGCTCCCCGGAAGTTGGACTGAGAAATTCAGTTCCGACTCACGGGGAGCAGTTTTATGCGTGCACGAAGTTCACTGACCGAGGACCAACGAGTAGCGGCGGTAGCGTTGTTCGAGGACGGC
>JAAZAD010000451.1 GCA_012514505.1 Rhodococcus sp. (in: high G+C Gram-positive bacteria)
CCGCCGGAGGTGACGATGTTCCAGCCGGCGCGGCCCCCGCTGATGTGGTCGAGGGAGGCGAACTTGCGTGCCAGGTTGAACGGTTCGTTGTAGCCGGTGGATGCGGTGGCGATGAGGCCGACGTGGTCGGTGACCACCGACATCGCCGACAGCAGTGTGATCGGCTCGAAGATCGCCTGCGTGTTGTGTTCGACGCGCGGTCCGACCGCGAGTCCGTCGGCGAAGAACACCGAGTCGAGTTTGCCGCGTTCGGCGATCTGCGCAAGTTCCTGGAAGTGCGTCACATCGAGGACTCGGTGTGCTTCGGTGCGGGGGTGACGCCAGGCCGCCTCGTGGTGGCCGACACCCATGAGAAAGGCGTTGAGGTGGAACTGTTTCGACTTCTGTGACATTGCTTTCGATTCCTGTTGTCCGCGCGTCAGCGTTCGGGGCGCCAGCGTGAGAGCCGACGTTCGATCGTGACGAGCACGAAGTTGAAGATGAGGCCGACCAGGGAGATCGCGATGATTCCGGCGTACATGTCGGGGATCTGGAAGTTGAACTGCGAGGCGGTGATCAGGTAGCCGAGACCGGCTTTGGCACCGACCATTTCGGCGGCGATGAGCACGAGCACCGACGATGCGGCGGCCATCCGGATGCCGGTGAAGATCGTCGGGACCGCGGCGGGCAGGATCACCTTCTGGAACAGCCGGTACGACGGAAGACCCAACGACCGTGCCGATTTGACGAGAAGCGGATCGACCGTGCGCACACCGGAAATGGTGTTGAGCAGGATCGGGAAGGTACTCGCGTAGATGACGAGGGCGATCTTGGAGGTTTCACCGATACCGAGGATGAGCACGAACACCGGCAGCAACGCGAGTGCGGCGGTGTTGCGGAGCAGCTCGAGGAACGGGTTGAGCACGTCGGCGACGGGCCGGTACCAGCCGATGGCGACGCCCAGCGGCACCGCCACCACCAGCGCGATCGCGAATCCGCTCAGGGCACGCGACAGGCTCGCTCCGAGATGTTCGGCGAGTTGCCCGCTCGTGACGAGGTCACCGAACGCCCCCAGCACGGTCGACAGCGGCGGCAGGAACACCTCGTCGACGAGACCGACCCGGGGCGCGATCTCCCACAGGGCGAGGAACGCCACGATCGCGACGGTCGGCTTGAGGATCGTCCACGCGACGTTCCCGACCTGCCGTGCGACCCGCACAAATTTCGCAGGATCTGGTGCGGGAACATTCTTTTCGGCGACAACCGGGGCGGTGTCGACGGGCCGGGTCAGGGTAGCACCAGGACTAGACATGCTGTTCCACCTCTTCCGTTGCGGTTGCGAGTTCGAGGTCGCGGGCACGTTCGACTTCCGAATGCAGCAGCGACCAGATCTCGTGGCGGTAGTGCCGGTATGCCTCACCGGACCGGACGTCGTCGACGCTGCGGTCGATGTCGATGTCGACGATCGTCTTGATACGACCCGGACGGGACGTCAGGACCGCGACGCGCTGCCCCAGGTAGATGGCCTCGTCGATGCCGTGGGTGATGAACAGGATCGTCTTGCCGGCTTCCTTCCAGATCCGCAGCAGTTCGTCCTGCAGGGATTCGCGGGTCTGGGCGTCGAGTGCGGCGAACGGTTCGTCCATCAGCAGCACTTCGGGATCGAACGCGAGCGAACGCGCGATCGCGACACGCTGCTTCATGCCACCGGACAACTCGTGCGGGTAGCGGTCGCCGAAGCCGGCGAGCCCGACGAGCTCGAGGTATTGCTCGGCCAGTTCGCGACGCGCCTTCCTCGGCAGGCCCTTCGCTTCGAGACCGAACTCGATGTTGGCGCGGGCGGTGCGCCACGGCAGCAGTGCGTACTGCTGGAAGACGATGCCGCGGTCCAGTCCGGGACCGGAGATCGGGCGCCCGTCCAGCAGGATCCGGCCCGAGGTGGGTTCGCTCAGGCCACCGAGCAGGTCGAGAAGCGTGGACTTGCCGCAGCCGCTGGGGCCGACGAGGACGAGGAATTCGCCGGCGGCCAGATCGATGGAAACATCGTCGAGCGCGGTGAACGTGCTGTCGCTGCCGCGTACCGCGAACTGCTTGGTGACGTGGTCGAGCCGGAGTTTCGGGGTGATGCTCACTTGGCCGCCTCCTCGACGGGCTCACCGTTCGGCCCGGATGCCGGGTCGTAGGTTCCGTTGGCGTAGGGGTTGTATTCG
>JAAZAD010000452.1 GCA_012514505.1 Rhodococcus sp. (in: high G+C Gram-positive bacteria)
AATACGGTTCCGGTCCGCATCATTTTGTTCTATGTGCTCACGCTAGCCGTGATCATGGCAATAAATCCTTGGCAGGAGATAAGTTCCGACGAAAGCCCGTTCGTGCAGATATTCGACGGACTCGGAATCGGTTCTGCTGCCACGGTACTCAATATCGTGGTGATCACCGCGGCGCTTTCGGCCATCAACAGCGACATCTTCGGTGCCGGCCGCATGATGTACGGGATGTCTTGTGCCGGGCAGGCTCCCGCGGTGATGCAGCGGGTGTCACGCAACGGGGTTCCCTGGATGACGGTGGTCATCATGATGGCCGCTCTGCTGGTCGGTGTCCTGCTCA
The DNA here is from genome assembly GCA_012514505.1 of Rhodococcus sp. (in: high G+C Gram-positive bacteria). Lineage (GTDB taxonomy): Bacteria > Actinomycetota > Actinomycetes > Mycobacteriales > Mycobacteriaceae > Rhodococcus_F. The sequence continues at coordinate 338 of JAAZAD010000452.1, forward strand.
ACTATCTGATTCCGGACCGTGTCTTTCTGGTGATCGCGTCGATCGCCACTTTCGCGACGATTTTCGTGTGGTTGATGATTCTGCTGTCACAGTTCCAGGCTCGGCGCCGGATGAGCGACGACGAGGCGGCGAATCTGAAGTTCCCAGTACCGCTTTGGCCGTACGCCCAGATCGCGGCCATCGCGTTTCTCGGCTTCGTGATTGCCGTGCTCGCCTTTGTGTCTGACACTCGAGTGGCGTTGTTGGTCGGCGTCGTCTGGTTGGCATTGTTGGCCGTTGCGCATCGGATCTGGGTCCGACCCGCGCTTGCGCACAGGCAGCCTGAGTAGCGCCGACCCGTTGTGCTGTGGGTGGCGCTACTCGGCGCGAGGCAATCGTCAGGCTGCGCGAGGTCCGGCCCGTCTACTGATAGTGGCGCGGTGGTTCGACGGCAGCGGTTCGGGTCGCGTCCCGAATCCTGGTGGTGGCAGGAACCACGGGTGCCGGTCAGTGCCCATCCGGACTTCCCACGCCGAGTGATGCAGTAGTCGATGGTGGAATCCGCACAGCAACACCAGATTGTCCATGTTCGTCGGCCCGTGATCGGCCCAATGCTTGATGTGGTGCCCTTCGCACCACGAGGCCGGTGCCCCGCAATTCGGAAAAGCACACCCACGATCACGGGCCACCAAAGCGCGGCGCTGCTTACCGGTGACCGTCCGCACGGTGTTGCCCAAATCCAACGGCGCACCATCGGGGTCGACCACCACGGTGGACAGCAGACAATCACAGGACAGCAACCGCGCTGTGTTCACGGTGATCGGGCCCATCCACGACGCCCACCCCACATGATCATGATCCCGATCGTCGAACATTTCCTGATACGCACTGCGATCCGCCTGCGCCCGGGCCGGTGCCGGGTGTTCAGCCAGATCGGCTGCTTTCACAGTCACAGTGATGTGTGGTCTCTGCCCGCCCTCGACCGGCCCAGCACCGGAGGCCAGATAGCGGCGCAGTAGTTCGGTGAACCCGTCTGCTCGCCGCCGGGCCGGGGTCCGCGAATCCGGTGTGCCATCGGACGCGGGGCGTGGTTTCGATAACCCGGACAACGCGGCCAGCAGCATCTCCCCGGTCACCGCATCCAGATCACCCTTCACCGACATGCGCCCATTCAAGGTTCTCGAGGCATGAAACTCGTTGCGCTCGGTGTCCTCGGCTGGTGGCGGGGTGTCGGATTCGAAGATGTGCTCGAGCTTCGCGACCACCGCCCGCACCCCGTCCGTGGTCGCCGCCGGACCGGATGCCGCCGCCAACAACGCATCCCGGCATGCACCCAACGCTTCCGCCGGCATTGCGGCTGGCGGCTTTTCGCAGAACCGCACGATCAGCCCGGCATGGGCAATCGAAATCTCACCGGCATCCAACGCGGCGCCAATGTCCGGGTAATCCCGCAACGCGGCGCCCAACGCGATCAACCTGCCTGCCGCTCCGACTTCCAGCAAGGTGTTGCACGCCAACCACATTTTGGTGCTGCGATACCCGAGCACATCCATCTTGCAGCGGGCATCGACCTCCGCCACCAGCCGGACCCGTCGAGCATCCAGCCGGGCGATCTCCCCGGACAACTCCAACACCGAGTCACACAACTGCCGATCCGCCAACTGCCACGACTCGGGTGCGTTCCCAGACAACCGCAACGCATCAGCTTTCAGCTGCTCGTCTGCCCCGTGATGTGAATCCCCCGACCCCATACACAAATCCTAGTTCGAACACCAGTTCGAGTCAATGGTTCGCGACAGAATAGTTCAGGCCGCGGCTTCGAGAGTCGCGTGGTATATCAGCGGCCGGGTTCGTCGCCGAAGACCAGTCGGCGACCGGTGATTTCGGTAGGCGTGATCTCGACGTAGTTGAATTTGGGGGTGGCCAGCCATGACCTCAGATTCAACTCGTCGGCGGCTGCGATCTCGCTGAGCTTCTGAAGGTGCCGCGCGGTGCCGTGGACGATGACGCTCCACCCCGACTTCTCGGCTATCTCGTCCACCTCGAAGGCGACGTCGCGCTGGATGGTGAGTTCGACGAGCTTGGATCCCTCTGCGGTCCGGAAGTACAACTTGCGCTCGTGGACGACGTAGTTGACGGGAAAGATGTCGACCCTCCCGGACACGCTCAGTGCAAGCCGCCCCAGTGCTCCCTGGTCGAGCAGCTGCCAACACTCCTCGGTGCTGAGCTCGGTGATCGGTTGCTCGGCTGTCTCGTCCGTGCCGTTGCCCATGTGTCGATTTTGGCACCCGGCGAGCGTCATTGTCACCACTTTGGTCGGAGCTTGATCTGGGTCAAGGCGCATGAGGCCGAATCACGGTGTCATGGAGTCAACGCAGCGCATCGGGCGCGCGCCCGGACCATAGGAGGTTTGGCGATGACCACGACGATGGACGTCAGTGTCCTTCACACGAGTACGCCGGAGGCGGTGCAGACCGGCTCCGGCGGCGCGCCCACTGACAGCGGCCTGGGTTCACGGCTGAACTGGTTGCGGGCCGGGGTCATGGGGGCCAACGACGGAATCGTGTCGACCGCCGGCATGGTCGTCGGTGTGGCCGGTGCCGCGGTCGGGTCCGCGGCACTGCTGGCGGCGGGTGTGGCGGCCACAGTGGCCGGAGCACTGTCGATGGCGGTCGGTGAGTATGTCTCGGTCTCCAGTCAGCGGGACGCGCTCGTCGCCCAGTCGTCCGATGCACTCGAGGCGGAGGAGGACGGGCTGACCAACCCGTGGTACGCCGCCTGGGCGTCGATGATCGCGTTCGTCGCCGGGGCGTTGGTGCCGCTGCTGACGATGTTGCTGACCCCCGCGAGTATCGCCGTACCGGCCACGTTCGCGGCCGTCGTCGTAGCCCTGATGTTGACCGGTGGCACGGCCGCCCACCTCGGTGACGCGTCGAAGCTTCGTGGTGCGACGCGCGCAGTTCTCGGCGGCGTGGCGGCGATGACCGTGACCTGGCTCGTCGGTTCGCTCGTCGGCATGCAGCTGTGACCGAGCAAAGACCTCCCACCCCACTCGAGAAGGAGAGAACAATGACCACCCAGAACATCACCCGACCCGCGCGCGCCGACGAGGAGTTCGCCCAGGAAATCAGGGCCCATCACGCCCACATGGTCGACGAACTCGACCGGCTCACATCCGCCCTGCGCGACAGCGCACCCGAGAAGCGGCAGGAACACCACGCCCGGCTCGCGCAATGGTTCGAAACCGTGCTCGTGCCGCACGCCGACGAGGAGGAGCAGACGACCTACCGCGTGGCAGGCGAGCTACCAGACGGGGCACCGCTCATCGAGGCGATGGTGCGCGAGCACGTCTTGATCAAACGTCTGGTGGCGCTCTTCGGCGCAAGTGACGGCGCGGCCGCCGCAGCCTACGCCCGGGCGGCCTACGAGGCATTCGAGAGTCACCAGCGAAAGGAGAACGAGATCATCCTGCCGCTGCTCCTTGCCGCACCACAGGTGTCCCTGCGCGATGCGCTGGGCGGCGGGCATGGTCACCAGACCGGACACGATCACGCCCACCACCACTGTTATCGGCTGCGGCCGGGGTCGCGAGCGCCATGACCAGTGCTCAGGCCTCGGCCGTCGCCGTGCGCAGACCGGTGGGATCACGGATCTCGACCAGGTTCCCGGCGCCGAGCCGAATCAGCCCGGCATCCTGCAGCGCGCCCAGCCGTCGACTCAGCGTCTCGGGGGTCGTTCCGAGGTAGGAAGCGAGGTCCTTCTTGGTGGAGGGCAGCCGAAACGTGGCCGATTCTGCTTTCTCGGCCAGTTCGAGCAGGTGCTCGCCAAGACGCCGAGCCACCGATGCGCCGGTAATCGAGGAGAGCTGCTGCTCGGCATCCGCCAGTCGGGCCGAGACCGATGACAGCATGCGCATTGCTACCTCGGGGCGCTCTCTCAGTAGCCGCTCGACCTGGTCGGCGTCGAGGACACAGACTTCGGCGGGTTCGAGCACCTCGGCCCAGGAATCGACGGGTCGTCCCGTCAGCAGGGATGTTTCACCGTGGAAGTCTCCCGGGAAGAGGATGCGCAGCAGCTGCTCAGCGCCGGAATCGCCTATCCGGTGCACCTTCACCCGGCCGCGGTGCACAATCTGGAGTGCCGGCCGATCGCCGGGCCGGTGCACCTGCTCGCCGCGTTCGTAGTGGCGCGTCATCGCGATGTCGGCGACGGACCGTCGGTCCTCGGCCGACAGGTCCGCGAAGAGCGGAACCAGGTTCACGCACGCCAGGCGGTGGTCGTGGCTCTCGTGCGACGTGTGGGTCGAATTCACTCGTTCTCGTCCTTGTTGCTCACGATGTGACGTTGCCGTCTGGTGCGCGCACCAGAAACCTGCCTCCATACTGGCACCGAAATCCAGGTGTGGTTGGGCTTCGAGCGTTCAGCCAGGAAGGAAGCTGAAACGGACGCGACGAAGTGGATTGTCGATATTGGTGTCCACCAAGCAAATCGACTGCCAGGTCCCGGTAGCGACTCGGCCGCCGACCACGGGAATGCTGGCGTAAGGCGGCACAAAGGCTGGCAACACGTGGTCGCGGCCGTGCCCGTGGGTGCCGTGCTGGTGGCGCCAGCGGTCGTCGCGGGGCAGCAGCTGGTCGATCGCGGTGAGCAGGTCTTCGTCGCTACCCGCCCCGGTCTCGATGACGGCAAGGCCGGCGGTGGCGTGCGGAACCCACACGTGCAGGAGTCCGTCCTTCGCGCCGGCTTCGGCGAGGAACTGGTCGATCTCGTCGCCGAGGTCGTAAACCACAGCCTTGTTGCCGGTCCGAATCTCTATTTCGGTGGTGCGCATGATTCGACGGTAGCGCGACTTCAGGTGGGAAGTATCCGGCCGACCACGTCGGCCAATTGGCGAATGTTTCCCGTTTCGTACATCGACACTTCGCGCGCGTAGACGTCGGCGGCAGAATCGCCCAGCGCCCAGGATCGCGCAGGCTCCGGGTTCAGCCAGAACGTGTGTTTCGCTTTCGCGCGCATTCTCCGTAGTGCCGCCAGATTCGGGTCTGCATGGTTGGTGCGACCGTCCCCGAGTATGACCACCGAAGTGCGGTCGCCGATGGCGTCCAAATATCGATCGGTGAAGGTCTCGAACGCGGTGCCGTAGTTGCTGCCGCCGAATCGGGTCACATCCGTGTTCGCAAGAATTCGTTGTGCGAGACCGGGGCGCGGCGGTTCGCCGGGACGGAACATTCCCGTGATCTCGTCACACGAATCGACGAATCCGAAGCTGCGCACCTTCGTGAACTGGTCTTGCATCGCCTGAATCAACATCAGGGTGAACTCGGCGAATCCGGAGACAGAGCCGGACACGTCGGCCAGGATCACGAGATCGGGTCTCCCGTGCCGCCGTGCCTGCAGTACGGGACGCATGGGAACACCACCGGTCGCCATCGACTTGCGCACTGTGCGCCGCATGTCGATTCGCCCGCGAACGGCTCTGCGTCGGCGAGACGAAACGCGAGTGGCGAGGGTACGCGCCAACGGATACACCAGTCGCCGCATTTCGGCGAGATCCTGTCGATTCGCTGCGAGGAAGCCGCGGTCCTCCGCACTGTCCGGTACGGCGGCACGGGCGACGTACTCCGCTCCACGCTGCTGCGCCCTCCGTCGGAGCGCCTCGCTTTCGACCCGGGCACGCAGGTCCTCGACACGGCGCCGCGCTTCGAGCGCGAAGGCCGCATCCCGCACGCCGGTACCGCGCGATCCCTGCTGCGCCCGGGCGATCGCTACCAGTTCGTCCGTCGTTCCGAGTCGCTGAAGCGCCTGAAGCGCGGAGAACGGTTGGCCCGCGCTGCCGCCCGATCCAGATCTGCCGCTGTCGCCGATCTCGCCCAACGAGTCGAGAACCTGCCCGGCCAGGTCTGCGGTGTCGACAGTGTCGTCCCCCGAGATTGCAGCGAGCACGTTGCCGTGGAGTGTGGCGAGATCTGGCGGAGGTTGAGCGGGTGAGTGATCGTCGGCGCTGTCGAAATACAGGCCGAAGATTCGGTCGAAGGTGTCGCGCTGGTTCGGTCGGCGCAGCAGGGTGGCGGCCAATCCTGATCGGAGCCGGCCGAGATCGTCTTGTCCGAGAACGACGATGGCAGCTGCAGCATCGACGGTGTCGCTCGTTCCGATTTCGATTCCATGCTCACGGAGAGCTCCGACGAACTCGACGAGTCTCGCTGATTCGCCCGCCGCCGCCACTTTACTGCCGCTTACGTTTGTCGTCGAGATGCAGTGAACTGGAGGCAGTTTCATGATCGGATCGATACTTCAGCAGCACGCCCATCGTGGATCGAACCACCGAGTCGCTGATCTCCCGGACGCGAAGTCCTCGCAAAGTTCGTGCCCAGTCGAGGGTTTCGGCGATGGAAGGCGGCTTGCGAAGGTCGAGTTGACGCAGCGCCGACACGATCTCGACCGCTGCGGCGGCGACCGATTCGTCGAGGTCCGGCACCTTCGAACGCACGATCTCGAGTTCGAGGTCGGGTGTCGGAAAGTCGATGTGAAGGAACAAACAGCGCCGTTTGAGGGCCTCGGACACCTCACGGTTGGCGTTGGACGTGACAACCACGAACGGTGTGCGAACGGCTTCGATGGTGCCGATTTCGGGGATGGTCACCTGGAAATCGCCGAGGACTTCGAGGAGCAGCCCCTCCACCTCGAGGTCTGCCTTGTCGAGCTCGTCGATCAGCAGAACCGTGGGGTCGGGGTTTCGGATCGCCGTCAGGAGTGGCCGCGTGAGAAGAAACTCCTCGGTGAACACGTGGTCACGCGTGTCCTCCCAGGACTCGCCCTGCGCTGAGGTGATCCGCAGCAGCTGTTTGGCGTGATTCCATTCGTAGAGCGCGCGGGACTCGTCGATGCCCTCGTAGCACTGCAAGCGCACCAGTTCCGAGTTCGTGGCTGCTGCGATGGCTCGGGAGAGTTCTGTCTTCCCGACACCGGCCGGACCCTCGACAAGGAGCGGTTTGTGCAGGTAGTCGGCAAGGAAGACTGCCGTCGCGATGTCGAGAGACGGCAGGTAGCCGACCGCGCTCAAGCGCTCGGTCACCTCGTCGACCGAAGTGAACAAGGCGCCCGGCTCGGCTGGGTGTGGCATCTCCGTGTCCGTGCTCATCGCAGCATCGAGCGTATACCAGCGGGCGCCTCGGGTATCCGACAGAATGAGAAGCGCCCCTGTCGCAAGGAGGCGGTTTCGATGGGTGAGTCGGTGGACGAGCATTTCATCGAACGTGTCCAAAAGTTTCCGTCACCGGGAACGCCGCGGCCCGAACTGTCCGGTCCGGTGCGCTCGGATTCGTCGTTGACGGTCGCCGGTCTCCTCGACCTGTTCGACGACCAGGCGGGCAGTCGACACCTCGATCTGGCCGCTCGTTGGCTCAGGGCCGAGGGTCGGGGGTTCTACACGATCGGCTCGGCCGGGCACGAGAGCAACGCGGCGGTGGCTGCGGCGCTCCGACCTACCGATCCGGCGCTGTTGCACTACCGTTCAGGTGGGTTCTATCTGGCTCGTGCCCGCCAGGTCGGTGTCGGTGATCCGTTGCTCGACGTACTGCTGGGGGTGGTGGCGGCGGCCGATGATCCGATATCCGGTGGGAGGCACAAGGTTTTCGGACGATACGACCTGGCGGTGATTCCGCAAACGTCCACCATCGCCTCACATCTTCCGCGCGCAGTCGGTCTGGCGTTTGCGATTCCGCGCGCCGCGAAGCAGGGGATACGTGCTCCGTGGCCTCATGATGCGCTGGTGGTGTGCAGTTTCGGGGATGCCTCCGCCAACCATTCGACAACCACTGGCGCCGTGAATGCGGCCGCGAACATTGCGTACCGCGGGATTCCACTGCCGTTGCTCTTGGTCTGTGAAGACAACGGACTCGGGATCAGTGTTCCGACACCGGACGGCTGGTTCGAACGGTTGTATTCGAACAGTCTTGATATGAAGTATTTTTCGGCAGAAGGGCACGACATCATCGGGACCTTCGAGGTTGCCGCCCGTGCCGCCAATTGGGTTCGTACACACAGGAAACCTGCGCTCCTTCACCTGAATACGGTGCGACTGATGGGGCACGCCGGTTCGGACGTGGAGACCGCATACCGCGATACCGCCGATATCGCGGAAGATCTCGAGCGCGACCCATTACTCGGAACAGCCCGAGTGCTCGTCGAAACGGGTGTCCTCACGTCGGCGGAGATTTTGGAGCGCTACGAGGGGATTCGAAAGACGGTATCCGACAAGGCCCGTGAGGCGATGACCCATCCGCCGTTGACGTCCGCGGCGCAGATCATGGCGCCACTGGCCATGCCGACTCCCGGCGAGGTTCAGGCTGCCATCGCACCCGTTCCGAGTGGCGACGACCGCCCACTCACCGTTGCACAAGCGATTGGCCGTGCCCTCGCGGACATCCTCGACGCCTGTCCGGAGACGCTGGTATTCGGTGAGGATGTTGCCCGCAAAGGTGGTGTGTACGGGGTGACCTGCGGCCTGGCGGCCACGGCCGGTCCGGGGAGGGTGTTCGACACGCTGCTCGACGAGCAGACGATCCTGGGATTGGCGCTCGGATCTGCGTTGGTGGGATTCTTGCCGATACCGGAGATTCAGTATCTGGCCTATCTGCACAATGCCGAGGATCAGTTGCGCGGTGAGGCAGCGACTCTGAGCTTCTTTTCGGAGAGGCGTTTTCGCAATCCCATGGTGATTCGTATCGCCGCCTACGGCTATCAGAAGGGTTTCGGCGGACACTTTCACAACGACAACGCGCTCGGTGCGCTGCGGGACATCCCAGGACTGATCGTGGCGTCGCCGGCGACACCGGACGATGCGGCCGCAATGCTGCGGACCTGCGTGGCGGCAACCAAAGCGTCCGGGACGCCGTGCGTCTTTCTGGAGCCGATAGCACTCTACCACCGCCGCGACCTGCACGAGGACGGCGACGAGAAATGGTTGGCGGCGTATCCCGCCACCGAACAGCATGTACCGCTGGCGACCGCACGTACGTATGGCACCGGCACCGATCTCACGATCGTGACGTTCGGGAACGGACTTCTGCTGAGTTTGCAGGCGTCGGCGGCGTTGCGTGAACGAGGTATCGCAGCGCGGGTCGTGGACCTGCGCTGGTTGGTTCCGCTGCCGGTGAACGACATCGTGCGCGAGGCGGGCGCCACCGGCCGAGTTCTCGTGGTCGATGAGACACGACGATCCGGCGGCGTCTCCGAAGGCGTCATCACCGCCCTGGTCGACTCGGGGTACAGCGGTGCACTCCGGAGAGTGGCGAGCGAAGACAGCTTCATCCCGCTGGGCGACGCGGCGCTGCACGTACTGGTGTCGAAGGATCAGATCGTGGACGAAGCGACGGCTCTCGTCGAGGAAACGCACCCCACGCACGTGTCGTCGTGGCGGCGGGAGACGTAGTATCCGCAGCATGTGCCTACTGCTCGTCGCATGGAAGGTCCACCCCGAGTACCCGCTGGTCGTGGCGGCGAACAGGGATGAGTTCTATGCGCGTCCCACGCAGCCCCTGCACCGATGGCCCGAAGAGGGTGGGCTGGTGGCCGGGCGCGATGTCACCAGCGGCGGGACCTGGTTGGGTGTTCACGAGGCGAGGTTCGCGGCGGTCACCAATGTCCGTGAGGGCGTGCCGACCGGCGCCGGGTCGCCTCGTTCGCGTGGCCTGCTGACGACCGACTTCCTGGCCGGTGCCGAAGCGCCAGGAACGTACGCGCAGGCTGTTGCTGCGGACGGCGACCGGTACGAGGGATTCAATCTCCTCGCGTGTGACCTCGAGGAGCTCTGGTGGACGTCCAACCGCTTCGGGACCGAACCGGTCACGCCGGGGATTCACGGTCTGTCGAACAGCGCACTCGATACCGCGTGGCCCAAGGTCACCGAAGGCACGGCGGCCTTCGAACGGCTGGCAGCCACGGACGACGGCAGTGAGGACACCACGGAGCGCTACCTGAATCTCCTGTTCGACACCACTCCGGCTCCACCGAACCTGCTGCCGCAGACGGGCGTCGGTGAGCAGATGGAGCGGGTGTTGTCGTCACGGTTCGTGGACTTCGAGGAGTACGGCTACGGCACTCGCGCGAGCACCGTCGTGCGCATGCGGGCAGACGGCGGATTCGCCGTCACCGAGCGTCGGTACGAGAAGTCCCGCATCACCGGGGAAACCACGATCACGTCGTAGCCGGACGCCGCTACGGCGCGGTGCCGATGTCCTCGTTCCACAGTTCCGGCCGAGCCCGAACGAAGTCGCGCATCAGGTCGACACATCGGCTGTCGTCGAGAACGGTGATGTTCACGCCGTGTTCCGCCAGCCAGTCATGGCCGCCGGTGAAGGTGACGCTTTCGCCGATGACCACTGCGCCGATCCCGAACTGGCGGACAAGCCCGCTGCAGTACCAGCACGGGGAGAGCGTCGTAACCATGATCGTGGACCGGTAGTCACGTTGACGGCCGGCGTTGCGAAAGGCGGCCGTCTCGGCGTGAACGGATGGGTCGTCGTCCTGTACTCGCCGGTTGTGTCCACGCCCGAGCAGTGTGCCGTCGGACGCGAACAGGGCAGCCCCGATGGGGATACCGCCCTCGGCGAGACCGATGCGCGCCTCCTCGAGGGCGACCTCGATCAGCGCCGTGGTGTCGAAGACGCTCATGTGCTCAGCTCATCCCAGCGAGGGCACCGTGTCAACCGATTGCCGTGTTCGAATCTGATTGCCCAAATCGATTGCCCAGCATTAGCCAATTGCCCTGCGGTGTGCGGATCTTCGATCTACTGTTGGGCCATGACCAGTGCGGGAGTCGCTCACCACACGGAGCCGGTTCGTGTTTCGGGAAATACTCGCCGGTCGCTGCGCACGCTGATGGTTGCTGTGCTCGCGGCTACGGCCACGGTGTGGAGCGCCGCCGCGACGCAGCCGGCCAATGCAACCGCACCCCCGATCGTCAAGGAACCACTGAACTACGTGGCCCTCGGTAGCTCGTTCGCGGCGGGACCGCTGATCTCACCCGTGGTCGACGCGAATTGCACCCGTTCGGGGAACAACTACCCGCACCTGGTGGCCGAGCAGCTGGGATATCGCCTCACCGACCGAAGCTGTTCCGGTGCAACAACGGCCAGCATTCTCCACAAGCCGCACCAGCCCAACTACGGACTCGGCGCCCCGCAACCGCCGCAGATCGAGGCGGTGACGGCGAATACGGACCTGGTCACGGTGACCATCGGGGGAAACGACGTTGGCCACATGAGCCGGTTGGTCGCGGACAGCTGCGCGACGCTGTTCGAGCGGGCGCGCGGCGGGTCGTCGTCCGCGGTGTTCGACGGGCTGTGCAGCACCGTGGGCACAGCACCGTCCACGGAGCCTGCTCCCGACGCGTATGCCAAGGTGGAAGCCGCGCTGGAAGCGATCGTTGCCGAGGTGCGGAGTCGGTCGCCGGAGGCGAAGGTGGTGTTCGTGGACTACCTGCGCATCGTTCCGCAGGACGGAACCGTGTGTGATGCAGTGCCACTCACGCCGGAACGCGCGAAGAAGACCGTGCGAATCCACGACGCCGTTGCGGACGCCACCGCGCGTGCGGCGAAAGACACCGGTGCGCAGTTGGTGCGGGCGTCGCAGCTCGGGGTCGGACACTCCGCCTGTTCGGACGACCCCTGGTTGGCGGGCTTCGAGGTGGTGCAGCCCGGCAGTGGCGGTGCGATCTTCTACCACCCGAATGCGAAGGGGATGGCTGCCGTAGCCGATCAGATCGTGAAGCAGATCAGCTGATCACGACAGCCAGGGCGGCACCGGAGGCTTGACCCACATGATCTTCTCGTCCGCATGCTTCTTTGCGGCTGCGCTGTGATCGGGATTCTTCGCAGCCCATTCGGTCTTCTCTCGCAGCAGCTCCGCGACGGTGGTCCACGTTTCCGTTGAGCGCGGCGGGTGCGCACCGGCGGCACGGGCCAGCTTCTTGAGCTGTGAATCGGGGAGGGCAAGCAGTTCGTCACCGCTGATGTCGCGGTCCCACACATAGCGGGCGATTCCGAGCGCTTTCTCCCGTCGATTCCTCGCCGCTTGCTCGGTGTGTGCGAAATCGACGTCCTGCGGATCCACGGCTACCTCCCTGTTCGTACGTCGACGATTGTAAGGGGCGACCCGGTGAGTGACTCGAGGCGTATCGTTCCATTCAGGAGGAACGAAACCGCGAACAAGCCCTGGTCAGAGGGTGGGCAGCGATGGAATGGTTCGTCGCCGAAGAGTATTCGCTCGGCCGAATGCTGTTCAGTCATGGTCTCGGGATTCTGTACTTCGTGGCATTTCTGGGGGCAGCGCGCCAGTTCAAAGGTCTCATCGGCACCAACGGGCTTCTTCCGGTCTCGGATTTCGTGCGTGACGTGCCGTTCGGCCGCTCACCCAGCCTGTTTCATCTGCACTATTCCGATCGATTCTTCGCGGTGGTGGCCTGGTCGGGTGCCGGTCTCGCAGCCTTGACCGCGCTGGGCGTGACGGCAAAATTGCCGTTGCTCGCCTGCATGGCCATCTGGTTCGCGATGTGGGTGCTCTATCTCTCGATCGTCAACGTGGGGCAGGCGTGGTATTCGTTCGGATGGGAGTCGCTGCTGCTCGAGGCAGGGTTTCTGGCCGTCTTCATCGGCAATGCCGACACCGCTCCACCCATCCTCGTACTGATCCTGCTGAGGTGGATTCTGTTCCGGCTCGAGTTCGGGGCCGGACTCATCAAAATGCGTGGCGATGCTTGCTGGCGCAACCTGACCTGCATGTACTACCACCACGAGAGTCAACCGATGCCGGGACCGTTCAGTTGGCATTTCCACCACCTGCCGAAACCTCTGCACAAGGTGGAAGCTGCCGGAAACCATGTGGTTCAACTGGTCGTGCCGTTCGGGCTGTTTCTGCCGCAACCGGTGGCCGCGTTCGCTGCCGCTGCGATGATCGGAACGCAACTCTGGTTGGTGGTGAGTGGCAACTTCGCCTGGCTCAACTGGGCGGCGATCGTTCTCGCAGTGTCGGTAATTCCCGACTCGATCCTCGAACCGATCCTGCCTTTGTCGGCCGATACCGACTTCGCATCGCCACCGGCACCATTCGTCGCAGTTGTCATCGCGGTGACGGCACTCGTCGTGGTCCTCAGCTATCGGCCCGCCCGCAACCTGGTGTCCGCGAGACAGGTCATGAACGCATCCTTCGACAAATGGCATCTGGTCAACACCTACGGGGCGTTCGGCACCGTCACCAAGATCCGGCACGAGATCGTTCTCGAGGGCACCGTCGACATGATGGTCTCGGACGCCACCGAGTGGCGCGAATACGAGTTCAAGGGCAAGCCCGGGGACGTTCGACGGCGGCCGAGGCAGTTCGCGCCCTATCACCTGCGACTCGACTGGCTCATGTGGTTCGCGGCTCTGTCTCCGTCCTATGCGCGGTCCTGGTTCCCCGGGATGGTTGCCAAACTGCTGGCCGCCGACCCGTCCGTACTGGCTTTGGTGCGCACCGACCCGTTCTCGGGGAAAGCGCCGCACTTCGTCCGGGCACGTTACTACCGGTACCGGTACACGAGCCGGCGCGAGCGGCGCGAGACCGGCGCGTGGTGGCACCGCGAACTGGTGGGCGAGTACATGCCGCCGGTTTCGCTTGGATAGTGGATGTACGAATCGCCCGCGCACAGAAACTAGAACCTGTTACATTCGCCGCACAGTCGGCGACAACAGGAGTCTGGAAATGGTGTATCGCGTAGTGGAGTGGTCGACCGGCACCGTCGGAAAGCATGCGATCGCCGGGATCGATGCGCATCCCGAACTCGAGCTGGTCGGGGTGTGGGTATCGAACCCGGACAAGGTGGGCAAGGATGCCGGTGAGCTCGCCGGGCTCGGCCGCAGCCTCGGAGTCTCGGCGTCCGGCGACAAAGACGAGCTGCTGGCGTTGAAGCCGGACTGCATCGTCCATACCGCCATGACCGACGACCGGATCTTCGAAGCGATCGAGGATCTCGTTTCCTTCCTCGAAGCCGGAATCAACGTCGTCTCCTCCGGTCCGGTGCTGTTGCAGTACCCGTACGGTGTCATTCCTGCCGAGTCGGTGAACCGCATTGCGGACGCAGGGAAGAGCAACGGGGCCACGCTGCACGTCAACGGCATCGACCCCGGATTCGCCAACGATGTTCTTCCGCTGGTGATGACAAGCCTGTCGCAGAGGATCGACGAGGTGCGGTGCTCGGAGATCGCCGATTACTCCACCTACTACCAGCCCGTCGTGATGCAGAACATCTTCGGATTCGGCAAACCGCTGGACGAAACGCCGCCGCTGTTGCAACCCGGTGTGCTGTCGATGGCCTGGGGCAGCGTCGTCCGGCAGATCGCCGCCGGACTCGGGGTCACCTTGGACGAGCCGCTGATCGAGAAGTACGAACGCGAGCCGGCCGACGCCGATCTGGACATCGCGTCCTGCCACATTCCGAAAGGAACCGCCGCCGCGCTGCGGTTCGAGGTGATCGGTGCCGTGAACGGTGTGCCCAAGGTGGTGCTCGAACACGTGACGCGCACTCACCGGGATCAGATGCCGGACTGGCCGCAACCCGTTCGAGGCGACGGCGCGTACCGCATCGAGATCAAGGGTGAGCCGGCCATGACGGTGGACTTCAGTCACCACGGCGAGAGTGGTGATCACAACGATTCCGGCATGATCACCACGGCAATGCGCCTGGTCAACTCGGTACCAGCTGTTGTCGAAGCCGATCCGGGCCTGGCGACTGCACTCGACCTTCCGCAGGTCACCGGCCGAGGTCTCGTCAGCTGATTCGAGGCGTATTGTCGGTTGGCGGTTGTTTCGCAGGGTGACGCGGAGGAGGAGCCATGACGGGCAGCGACGAAGCCGTCGATCTCGACCGGTACTTCGAACGCATCGGATACAGCGGTGACCGGGCTCCGACGGCGTCGACCTTGGACGCGATCATCGCCCATCATGCGTCCGCCATCCCCTTCGAGAACCTCGATCCGTTCACGGGCCGCCCCAATCGAATCGACCTGACGTCGATAACGCACAAGTTGATCGAATCAGGGCGCGGTGGATACTGCTTCGAACAGAACCTGCTGCTGCGGTCGGTGCTCTTGTCTCTCGGCTACGACCTCACGGCATTGTCGGCCCGGGTGCTCTGGGGAACGGGTGATTACGTGATCACTCGCCGCTCGCACATGCTGCTGATGGTCGAGGTGGACGGCGAGCCGCGCCTCGCCGACGTCGGGTTCGGTGGCATGACACCCACCGCGGCGCTTGCCTTCAAAACGGATATCGAACAGTCGACACCGCTCGAGCCGTTCCGTCTGACGATGCTGGGAAACGACTACGCGCTGCAAGGAAAGGTGGACGACACCTGGCGATCCATCTACCGATTCGATCTGACCCCACAGCATCCGATCGACTACGACGCCATCAATTGGTACCTATCGACGTCTCCACAGTCGCACTTCGTCACCGGCTTGGTGGCGGCCCGCCCGACCGACGATCGACGGTATGCGCTCAGTGGGTTGCGTCTGACGGTCCACCATCTGGGCGGGCCGAGTGAGCGGCGCGAGCTCGGGGACCTGGACGAGTTCCGTTCCGCGCTGGAGAACGACCTGCTGATCGACACCGCAGGAATCCCATTGGACCTCGTCTACGCCAGGCTGAGTTGACCCGCGGCGTGGCAAAGAAGCGTGGAGGAAAGGTACGAGCAAAGGGTAGCGACGGTGGCCCGGTTGCTGGTGTGTACGACATCGACACCGGCACTTGTGAACTGATCGAAGACCGGCATGCCGGTGACAGTTGGCTGGTGAAGGTCAACGGTGTGGAGAGCTCGCACATCGACTTGAACGATCCCGAACGCCTCGACTTCGAGTACATGCGGTGGATAGCGAGTCTTACGCAATCCGAGTGGGATTCGAGCACAAAACTTCGTACATTGCACCTTGGCGGCGGCGCCTGCACTCTCGCGCGGTATCTGTCTGCGGTCTACCCGGAGGCGCGGCAGGTTGCGGTGGAAGTGGACGGACGCATGGCTGCGCTCGTGCGCGAATGGTTCGGACTTCCGCGGGCGCCTTTGCTGCGCATTCGAGTGGGTGACGCCCGTGCGGTGACGGAGACGTTGACGGAATCATCGCGAGATCTTGTCATCCGAGATGTGTTCTCGGGAAACACGACTCCGCAATCGCTGACCACCATGGAGTTCACCGGCCACGTTCGGCGCGTGCTGGCACCGGGCGGCATCTACGTCGTCAACTGTGGTGACACACGGGACTTGACGGGTGCCAGGCGGGAAGCAGCAACCATCAGTGCGCACTTCGAGCACACCGCGATCATCGCCGACCCCGCGATGCTCAAAGGCCGCCGCTACGGCAACATCGTCATCGCTGGTAGCGATGTACCCATTGCCGACGACCCCGGTCTCGTGCGGGAACTCCTGGTCGGCAGCGTGCCCGCAACGTTGTGGCGCGACGAGCAGGTCCGCAAGTTCTTCGGATCGGCAAAGGTGCTCAATGACGTCTCGCCGTGAGCCACTCGGCGGTGTGATCACCGTGTTCGATCAGTCCTCGGGCAATGTGATGCCCAGTTCACGGGTGCGCTCCGCGACAGCGTCGGGGAAGATGTTTCGGAACAGGTAAAGGTCTTGTCCGAGAACCCATCCGGGTGCGAGGGCGGTGGCGTAGCGTTCGAAGTAGCCGAGTTGTTTTCCGAAGAGGACCAACTCTTCTGGACTCGCGACACCCCACTGCTTCCCGATCTGTACCAGCGCACCGATCAGTTTGCTGAGTTTCAGTTCACCGAGATCCTGTCCGAGGATCGGGGCCAGCACGGTCGCGACCTGCGCCCCGATCTCTTCGTCCGATGCTTCCACGTCGGTGACGTAGCCGAGTGCACGAACTCCGCGTGCCACGCGGGAGAAGTCACCGTCGATCAGGGTCGAATAGAACATGTCCTTGATGATTTGACGCCATTCCGGTGGCAGCACGCCGACAATGCCGAAGTCCAGGAAGGAAATACGGCCATCATCGAGCACCCACAGGTTGCCGGCGTGCACGTCTCCGTGGAACGGACCGTGCAGCACCACCGACTCGATCCACACCTTGACGCCCCGGCGGATCAGCAGGCGACTTTCTTCGTTGTTCGTCGTCTCCAAGCGATCCAACGGTGTGCCGGACATCCGTTCCATGCAGATGACGTGCGGCCCGCAGTAATCCCAGTACACCTCGGGCGTGGTGACGCGGGTGTTGTCGCCGAACTCACCGATGTTTTGGCGGAAGCGTGTTTGCCGATCCGCCTCGACCGCACTGTTGAGTTCGGTCATCGTCGCGGAGTGCAGATCGCGGATGATGGCCGTGGCGTTCGCGATGCGGAAGAACTCGATGTTTTCCAACATCCGCGCGCCCCAATAGGCGGCGCGCAGGTCTACCAACATCCGCTCGGCGATGTTCGGACGCTGAACCTTGATGACGGCACGGCGGCCGTCGTGCAATGTGCACGCATGCACCTGGGCGACGGAGGCGGCTGCTAGCGGGCGATCGTCGAATTCGGTGAAAAGGTCGTCGATGGTGTGTCCGAGGTCTTGTTCGATCCGTTCCCGTGCCACGGACGCGGGTACGGGCGGCACGTCGTCGAGGCACCGTAGGCAGGCGTCAGCGAGCGGTGCGGGAAAGACGCCCGACGACGACGCCATCAACTGGCCGAGTTTCACGAAGGTGGGGCCGAGCACCTCGAAGCCGTTCACGATCCCTTCGCACGCCGCATCGACGAGTCGGCCACGGTCACGACGGAATGGCCAGGCGGCAATTGCGGCGACCATGTACGCGGTGAGCACGACCCCGATGACGACTCCCCGCCACAGCTCGGGCAGGCGAAAACGATCGAGCGTGGGCATGTCGACGGTAAGTGCGCCGGCAGGTGGCCCCGCCGAGTACGGCCCAACAGGGTGGGGTGCGGAAGCGTGCACAGCGTTCAGTCCTAGGTTAGGCGGTACTCCGAGTCACGTCATCTTGCCAATCTTGACGGCCTATGGGAACCCACTCTTCCAGATAAGGAGGAGACGGACTGTTCAGCGGCGGAGTTTCAGCGTCTCGGCCAGTGCCGTGAGCGTCGGCACCGGATTGTCGGAAGCGGGAAGCACCTGGATCGCCACATGGTCGGCACCGGCCGTGACGTGCTCGTTCAGCCTGGCCGCGATCTGTTGCGCGTTGCCGTGCGCCACGAGGTCGTCGATGAGTCGATCGCTGCCGCCGTCCACGATCTCCTGTTCGGGATAGCCGAGTCGGCGCAGGTTGTTCACATAGTTCTTCAATTGCAGGTAGGGGTTGTTCACGGCATCGCGTCCGGGGACGCGGGCACGTGCAGGGTTGTCGTCGAGGACGACCTTCTGCTCGGGTGCCAGCAGTGCGGAACCGAGGAGTTCACGGGCCTGCCGAGTGTGTTCGGGTGTGGTCAGGTACGGGTGTGCGCCGGCAGCTCGGGTCGCGGAGAGTTCGAGCACCTTCGGTCCCAGCGCAGCCAGCACCCGCCGGTTCTCGGGGACACCGTGTTCGTCCAGAACGTCCAGGTACTCGACGAGGGCGCTGTAGGGCTTCGAGTAGTTGAGCCCGGGCTGTTCGGGGTGGCCGACTCCGATTCCGAGCAGGAAACGACCTGGGTACTGCTGCTCGAACCGGTGGTACGTCTCCGCGATGTCGGTGGCAGCGGCTGTCCAGATGTTCACGATGCCGGTCGCGACCATGATGGACTCGGTGGCCGCCAAGACCTTCTCGACAGCGAGGAGATCCGCCGGTGGCGAACCGCCGATCCAGATAGTGCCGTAGCCGAGATCCTCGATGGCCTTCGCTGCTTTCGACTTCAGGAATCCCCCACGCCAGACTCCGAACTGTCCGAGGTCAGGGGTAGCGGTCGTATCGGCGTCTGTAGTCACGGCATCAGTATTCACGGCATCAGTAGTCACAGGGGGTGCAACCGGCCTGTCGACGGTCTCATTCCAGGGCGGCGGGAGCCGGGTCAGTTCGAACACGTCGGGTTGCCCGGGAAGGCGGGCACCCCCGATCGGCAACCGACATCGGTGACGGCCTGCAAGCGCTCGACCGGGTTCCTTGTTTCCAGCGCGGGCAGCAATCCGTCGTCCAAGAGTGCGTTCTTGACGGCCGTTGCAGTAGCGGAGTTGTCAAGAGTTCCGCGCACCTGTGCGAACTCGACCAGTTCGTCGTACACGATCGACAGTGCGGCCTCCGTGGTTCTGTCCTCCGGCTCCAATCCCGCAAAGTCCACCCCGGTCTCGTACACATGTCCACTCGAATGCGGTGGCTGATCGCAGGTGGGCTGGTTGAGGTCGATCACGAATGCGGGCTGCCCCGGAGACGGTGTCGCGACGGTTCCCGCGTCGATGCACGTGTGATGCGAGATGCGGTCTGCGAGAGCGTGAATGTAGATGCCGATGCGTGCGTTCCAGGACTGGCTCCCGGTCCAGGAGTCGAACTGTGACGACGGAACGTTGTCGGTGACCACCTGCTGGCCGGTGACGTTGTCGAACGGTATGGCAACGGGAGTCTCGACGCTGTACGTACCGTGGATCGGTGTTGGTTGGTCGTCGCCGTAACACGTTGTTCCGGTGGCGAAGTCGCCGTCGGGTGACGGGTTGGTGAAACCTCCCGTGCACAACGGAACGCTGCTGCCCGGTCCGGCCATAGCCCAATTCCGAATGTGCGCGAGCATCACCTCTTCATGTGGATTTCTGACATCAGGTCGCAAGCCGTCTGGCTGCGGGTCGTTCGGGCCGCGCATCGCTACGGGGAAATGGAAGAGGAAACCGCCGGTGTCGAAGTGCGTGCGAACCACACCGCTGATATCACTGGTTCTCAGTGCGTCGGCGTCGGCGACGAGCTGGCCGTTCATGTCTCGTGGAGCGAACGAGCCAAGATCCGTGGCCTCGTTGTATGCCGCGATCCAGTACGCATCCTCGACCGAGAAGCCGACGTTGCGGGCAATGATGTAGGTCGAGTCGGTGTGCACGAGGCTGCGTCCGCCTTGTGGCTGCCGCAACGTGTACGCGTACCGCAGGAAGGCCTCGGTGCCGCACACCAGGTTGTTCGGATCGTCGGGCGGGCAGAAGGGCGGCAATGGGGCGCAATTGTGCGGTGGCCCAGCGGATCCGGAATAGCAGATGTCCTCGGCAAACCCTTGTGCGGGCGGTGGCGACGAAACCGAAGGAATGACGAACAGCGCGGCGGTGGCCAACGTCAGCATCATCGTGGACAGGCCTCGAATGCGTCCATACATGGGAACGCCTTTCGGTCGCGACGTCCATCTGAGTTTACGCGCTGAGCAGCAGTTTTGGGCAGTGTCTTTCGGCTACGCTGAACGTATGGCCGAGGAGGCCGGGCAGAACAGTCCTGGTGTGATGTTGGGTGGCGTGTATCAGCACGAGTCGCGCACCCAACACGACGCTGCGGCCATCGGGTACCCGTTGATTGCCGCTGCTATCGCCGGAATCTCGGCCGGACTCGGTTCGGCGCCGGTCATAATCGCGGATTTCGGTGCCGCGCAGGCAAACAATAGTCTTCGGCCCGTGGCGCTCGCCCTCGACAGGATCAGATCCTCGAGCCCGGACGTGGGGTTCACCGTGGTTCACACCGATCTGCCGCACAACGATTTCGCCACTCTCTTCGACGTGGTGGACCGATCGCCCGAGAGCTATCTGAACGGTCGCGCAGAGGTGTTCCCTTTCGTCGCGGGTCGTTCGTTCTACGACAGGATCTTTCCGCCTTCGTCGTTGACGTTCGGATGGAGTTCATCGAGCCTGCACTGGCTCAGTGCGGCACCGGCGCCGATACCGGACCACTTTTTCGTGCACCTGTCAGAGCACGCGCCCGCCCGACATGCCTACCGAGCGTGCTCGCAGGACGACTGGACGAGCTTCCTCGATCACCGTTCGGTGGAACTGGCTCCTGGTGGCGGTCTGGTGGTCGTGGACGTCCTTCGAGGCGACGACGGGCTGGTGGGATCGGAAGCTCTGTTCGATTGTCTCGAATCGGCCCTGCGGCAGTGCCGGGACGACGGCCTCGTCACGCACGTCGAATACGACTCGTTGGTGTATCCGACATGGTTCCGTTCGGTCGACGAGTTGCGGGCGCCGTTCACACCGAACTTTGTGGGCAGTGCCGGCAATGAACTGGCTCTATTGGACTGCATCACAACGGTATTGGAGGATCCGTTCGCCGCTCTTCTCGAACGCGGAGAGGTTGGCGACTACGCCTCGGCTCAAGCCGGATTCCTGCGTGGCTTTCTGTCTCCCAGCTTCGAATCGCAGCTCGACCCAGGGCGTTCATCGGCGGACAAGAACGCCGTCCTCGACGAGATCTGGCGGCGGACGGCCGAGCGGATCGCCGCGGACCCGCACGCGGCGGCGCCAGCGTACCGACTCAGCGCAGTGCGGATACGACGACTGTGAGGTCGGTATCGCCGGTGAGCCGGGTGTCGGCGGGCCGTGCGAAGGTTGGACACGTGAACACGTGCGACGACGTCAAATGGCCGGAGTACTGGCCGCAGGTAGCCCGCGACATTGCCGGTGCAGTGAAGGCTGCGGTGACCGCGGTGCAGGACGAATCGGCGTCGGCTGCTGTCGAGGCATTCGGTGAGCTGGATGCCCTGCCGTTCGAGCAGGTGGTGTCCGTGCAGTCGGGGATCGTGCGCGAGTTGCTGGAAATGGCTCACCCGGATGGGTTGGCCGGTGAGGACATCCAGGCAGTTCTCGAACGGTGCGTCCGATCGACAGTTCCGTGGTTTCCCGAATTGGACGTCGCTGCACTGGCGGAAGTGCTGACCGGCGCACTGGGTGTGGTCGATGTGGACGAGAGGCCACAGACACTTGCGCATACTGCTTACCTGCAGGCCGCCACGGTGGTGATCGTGGACCTTTTGCGCATCGTTCGCATCCCGGCGGTGGTCGCGATCCGAAATGCGGTCGGGGAGGTCGCGCGGGCGGAGACCGTCGAAATGCCTTGATCTGCGAGAGCCCCGGTCAGAAGAGGTGCGTTGTCAGAAGAATTGGGCGCGCACGAACCCGGCCACGAGCACAGCCGTCCCGCCCAGTTCGCCGACGATGAGTAGGACCATGAATACGTGCGTACCGCGCACCGGGTGGACGAACTGGTTGTCGGTGTCGGCCAGGAATCCGTGCACCATGTAGCTGACGATGGCCCCGACGAAGAACACCAGGACCGTGAGCACGGCGATGACGTCGACCGCGGTGGGCCAATCGCTGAACTGGGCCAATGCGGCGAGTACCAACGCTGCGAACGAGTACATGAGCGCGGCCCGATGCGCGATGTCGACGTACGGGTGCGCCACGCCGTTGGCGGAAGTCGCCATCTGGCGGTATTTCCACACTCCGAGCGCCAGTGCCCACAAGAGGATGAGCCCGGAGGCCAACAGGGCGATCTTGGAGTCGATGGTGAGAGTCACGCGCCCATTCGATCAGACCGTGCAGGCGACGGTATAGGGCCTGGGTAGACAGCACGGGCGTTATGCCCTATTCGTCCGCCGAACCGCGCATGCTTGGATGGGTCTCATGCCTCAGTCCGCTCTCGAGAGCTGTCGCACCAGACCGAGCATTGCGCGCAGGCTGCTCGTGTGGGGTGCTGCGGCAGTGTCCGCAGTGACACTGGTCGTCGTGGCCTCGACGGCCTGGATCTCTCTCGAGGCCTCAGGACATGTGTATCGCACAGCTACTGCGCCGTCTGCTCCCGTGGTGATCGTGCTGGGGTCGAAGGTGCAGGGTGGCGAACCGCAGTCCTTCCTTGCCGGGCGGCTCGACGCGGCGGCGAAGCTCGTGTCGGAAGGTCGTGCGGAGGCGGTGCTCGCGTCCGGCAACGGCGCCAGCCCCACCGGGAACGAGGTGGAGGTGATGTCCGACTACCTCGTGGGCAAGGGTGTCGACGGGCGGAGGATCGTCGGTGATCCGTTCGGGTTGGACACCTACGACACGTGCGCGAGAGCCGTCCAGACGTTTGGCGTGACGAAGGCGCTGATCGTGACCCAAGGACTCCACGTCTCCCGGGCCGTGGCGCTGTGCCGCCACGCAGGTATGGATGTGGACGGCGTCGATGCAGACTGCGAGTGCTCCACACTCGCGTTCGCGCAAAATCAGGTCCGAGAGGTGCTGGCCCGGCCCAAGGCGATCTACGATCTCGTGTCGAATCGCGCCCCGGCCGTCGTGTCGCGGCCGGAGAACTCGGTGACGGTGATGATCGACAGGTAGCGTCACCGACGTGTCCACCCATTCACCTGGGACGTCGCGCGATCCCAGCCCGAGCGATATCCGTCGTTGGCGTCGGTATCTCGCGAACGAGCAGGCAGAGGCTGCGGTCTACCGGGACCTGGCGAATCGCCGCAAGGGTGAGGAGCGGGAGATTCTGCTGGCGCTCGCAGAGGCGGAAGGCCGGCACGAGTCGCACTGGCGTGAGCTTCTCGGCGATCAGGTGGGAAAACCGATGCGCGGCGACATTCGAACCCGCCTCCTCGGGGTGCTGGCGCGGCGCTTCGGGTCGGTGTTCGTGCTGGCCTTGGCGCAGCGAGCGGAGACCCGATCGCCGTATGCGACCGACAAGGACGCCACCGAAACGATGGCGGCAGACGAGCAGATCCACGAAGAAGTGGTCCGAGGCCTGGCGGCACGTGGGCGCAACCGCATGTCGGGCTCCTTTCGTGCCGCGGTGTTCGGTGCCAACGACGGACTGGTGAGCAACCTGGCGCTGGTTCTGGGCATGAGCGGCGGCGGCGCGTCGCAAAGCATCATCCTGCTCACCGGTATTTCAGGTCTGCTTGCGGGCGCACTGTCCATGGGGGCCGGTGAGTACGTGTCGGTGCGCTCCCAGCGGGAACTGCTCGAGGCCTCGCAACCGGCACCTGGCGCGCAGGCTGCCGTGCCCCTCCTCGATGTCGACGCCAACGAATTGGCCCTGGTCTATCGTGCCCGCGGCATGTCCGCGGAAGATGCCGACGCCCGCGCCGACGAAGTGCTGCGGGCGAGTGCCGACCCGAAGAGCGGTGGCGCTTCCAAGAAGGCACCGGCCAAGGATGAGCACGAGGCGATCGGGACTGGCCTGGGCGCAGCTACCGCGAGCTTCATGTTCTTCGCGTCCGGAGCGATCATTCCGGTGCTGCCATACCTTTTCGGGTTGGGTGGCATGACTGCGATGCTGGTCGCGTCGGTTCTCGTTGGCATTGCACTGCTCGGGACCGGTGCCATCGTGGGACTTCTGTCGGGTGGGCCACCGTTGAAACGAGCACTGCGTCAGCTGGCGATCGGGTACGGCGCCGCAGCAGCGACTTATCTTCTGGGGATGTTGTTCGGCACTTGAGCGACCGTCCGGTGTTAATCTCCGACTGCGACGCCGCTCGGAGCGAGTGGCCAGGGAACGACCCACCGAGGTATCGATGTCTCGAAGGCTGCTTGCGGCTGCTACCGCTGTCACTCTCGGATCTGCGACGTTCGTGTTCGCCAATCAGTCGGTGGCCACCGCCGAACCCCTTCCCGGAACCGGCGCGTGTGCCTCCGACGTGTCCAACGAACTGCACTCGCTCATCCCGGAAGAGTTGGACATCCCCATTCCGTATCCCGCGGTGACGGTGGTGCCGTATCCCGCGCCCGAGCCACCCCAGCCACGTGTGCCGCAACAACCGCTTCCCGCCGATCCGTGCATGGATCCGTGCCCGGATCTGACGGACGACGACGAGCGGCCAGGAAATCTGTCCAGCACGGTCAACATTCCGCGATTGGGTCTGAAGTTCAATCCCTTCTATTTCGGGATCCCGGTTCCGGGTGACGGTGATCCCATCCAACCGCCGCCTCCGGTGGTGCATCCCGCTACCGAGCAGGGTTCGGTCACGCCGAAGCCGCCGACACCGGTCATCGGTGAGGTCACCCGAGTGGCCAAGCAGACCGGTGAAGGTTCGGTGACCCGCTCGCACAAGCGCTGGCAGGTTTACGGGACGGACCTGGGGATCAGCTGGGAGACCAAGCCGGACCAGGTGGCGATGGTCTTCGGTGACACGATCGGCAAGGGCTTTCACCCTCCGGGCGGGCAGGGCGGCGATTGGCGCAGCAACGTGCTCGCGTTCAGCAGTGACAAGGACCTGTCGGACGGCATGAGCTTCGACAGCATGGTGCAGGACAGTCGTTGCCACGCCGCGGAGGTGTTGAGCAGCCGCAAGCTCGACAACGTCGAGATCACCACCATCCCGACCTCCGGGTTCGCGATCGGTGACCGGCAGTACATGAGCTACATGTCGATCCGCACCTGGAACAGCATCCCGACGACCTGGTGGACCAACCACGGCGGTATCGCCTACTCCGACGACGGCGGGCAGACGTGGACGAAGGACCCGCACGCCAAGTGGGAGAACATCTTCGGGCTGGCCAAGTTTCAGGTGACGTCCATGGTTCCGGCGGGTGACTACGTGTACATGTTCGGAACCCCCAATACGCGCCTCGGTTCCGTCGGGCTCGCGAGGGTTCCGAAAGAGGACGTCCTCAACAAGACTGCGTACCAGTACTGGCAGGACGGTGTCTGGACGCCGGTGGGTGGTGCGTCGGAGGCGACTCCGGTCGTACAGGGGCCGGCTGGTGAGTTGTCGGTGCGCTACAACGACGACACCGGTCAGTGGCAGATGGCCTACCTGGACACCGCGAAGCTGGGCATCGTGCTCCGCGAATCCGACTCCCCTCAGGGACTGTGGTCCGAGGCTGCGCGCATGGTGGCGGTGCAGGACTACCCGGAGTTGTACGGCGGCTTCATCCATCCGTGGTCGACCGACGACGACCTGTACTTCACGATATCCACCTGGTCGGACTACAACGTGTTCATGATGCACGCCGAGGTCGAATGACCTCGAGGGTCGACGAAACGCCCAGCATCGTTGCAAGAATCTGTAACACGTTCTAGATTGTGTGTGACGCGCACCACTGATGGTCGGTGCGCGAACATCGCCGAACGAGCAGAGGATTTTCATGGGTCGCGTAGCGGGCAAGGTCGCATTCATCACCGGCGCCGGGCAGGGACAGGGACGTGCGCATGCTCTTGCGCTGGCGGCGGAGGGTGCGAACATCATCGGCGTCGACCTCGATTCCGCCTACCCGGAGTTGATGAACTACAAGCCCGCCAACGCAGATCTGCTGGAGGAGACCAAGCAGCTCGTCGAGGAGGCTGGCGGCAAGATGGTCACCGCCATCGCCGACGTCCGCAAGCGCGACCAGGTGCAGGCGGCGGTCGACAAGGGCATCTCCGAACTCGGTGAGATCGACATCGTTATCGGCAACGCCGGTGTCGCCACCTTCCCGCAGTCGCCGTTCGATGTGTCCGAAGAGGAATACGACTTCATCATGGACACCAACGCCCGTGGCTGCTGGAACACCATCCAGTGCACGGCCCCGCGAATGATCGAGAACAAGCGTGGTGGGTCCATCGTCCTGACCAGCTCGGCGGCCGGCATCCGCGGCCACGTTCCCTACGCCCACTACGTTGCGGCCAAGCATGCCGTCGTGGGTCTCATGCGTTCGTTCTCCAACGAGCTTGCGCGCCACGGTATCCGCGTCAACACTGTTCACCCGACGGGTGTGGCG
>JAAZAD010000453.1 GCA_012514505.1 Rhodococcus sp. (in: high G+C Gram-positive bacteria)
CCCGGGTGGGATGTCGGCTCCACCTCATTGCTGGTCATTGCGTCTCTTTCGGCCGACCCGGTTCCGTCGGCCCGGGTTCCTTGCTAACTTGTGTAGAACGCAACGGTACTACATACCGTATACGTAACAGTATAGGTTGTGAGGGGTGGTTGCCACGGTGAGGAACGAAGACGGTTCGCCCGGAAGATCCGGTGAAGTGCGCGTCGAACACGACGGGCAGATCCTGCGACTCACCCTCGATCGCGTCGACGCACTCAACTCGCTGAACCCCGCGATGGTGCAGACTCTCATCCGCGAACTCACCGAGGCGGCACACGATGATTCGCTCCGCGCGGTGCACATCACCGGTGCCGGCCCGAACTTCTGCGGCGGCGCCGACTGGGTCGCGACGAACCGCAAGGATGCGCCCCGACCGCGCGCCGGGAATCTGGTGCGCCGTGTCCCTCACCAGGCTCACCGCATCGTCGAGCTGGTCCACGACCTTCACCTACCCGTGGTCTGCACTGTCCGCGGGTGGGCCGTTGGGCTGGGCTGCAACCTCGCGTTCGCAGCCGACTTCACGGTCGCAGCCGACGACGCGGTGTTCTGGGAACCGTTCATCACGCGCGGGTTCAGCCCCGACTCGGGCGCCACCTGGCTCATCCCTCGACTCGCCGGAACGGCGAGGGCAAAGCAGATGCTGTTGCTCGGCGAGAAGATCGGCGCATCCGACGCGTGCGACTGGGGCCTCATCTACCGCTCGACCCCCGGAGCCGACCTCGACGCTGCCACATCCGAACTGTTGGATCGACTCGCGTCCGGCCCCACTGTTGCCCTCGGCCTCGCCAAGCAGGCCATCAACCGTAGCCACACGACGTCGTTGACCGACGCCATGAACCAGGAGCTCTACTCGCTGGAGTTGGCGTGTCGTACCGATGATTTCAAAGAGGGACTACGCGCGTTCAAGGAGCGCTCCGAACCCGAATTCCGTGGCCGATAGCCCACAGCCGACCTGATCGAGAATCGGAGACCCGCAATGGCACAACCGACGACCGTCGACGAGTCGACGATTCCCGAGTTCGAGACGATCCTCCTCGAGGTCGATTCCGACGAACACGTCGCCACGATCACTCTGAATCGACCGGATCGGTTGAATTCGTTCGACCGCACGATGTGCAACGAGATGCGCGAGGCGTGGCGCATCGTCAAGTTCGACGAGCGGGTGCACGCGGTGGTCCTGCGCGCCGCCGGTGACCGCGCGTTCAGCGCAGGCCTCGACATCAAGTCCTCCTACGGTCAACCCGACAACATCTGGAACCACGAGGATCCGGGTGAGCTTCTCAGCCCGAAATGGCAGAAGATGTGGAAGCCCGTGGTGTGCGCCGTCCAGGGAATGTGCACGGCGGGCGCGCTGTACTTCGTCAACGAATCCGATGTCGTCATCTGCTCCAAAGACGCCACCTTCTTCGACTCTCATGTCTCGGCCGGGTTGGTCTCCGCTCTCGAACCCGTCGGGTTGATGCGCCGCGTGGGTCTCGCCGAGACCCTGCGGATCGCACTGATGGGCAACGACGAGCGTGTCGGGGCCGAGACGGCCCTCCGAATCGGGCTCGTCACCGAAATCACGTCGCACGAACAACTGTGGACACGCGCTCGTGAGATCGCTGCCGGGATCGCAGCCAAGCCCCCGACGGCAACGCAGGGGACCGTGAAAGCCATCTGGGAATCCCTCGACAAGCCGTATCGGGCAGCGATGGATCAAGGCCTGATCTACAC
>JAAZAD010000454.1 GCA_012514505.1 Rhodococcus sp. (in: high G+C Gram-positive bacteria)
GCCGTCGTCGGCATCATGCGTTCGTTCTCCAACGAATTGGCTCGTCACGGGATTCGCGTCAACACCGTTCACCCGACCGGTGTGGCATCGCCGGGCATGGGCTCGGACACCAACATCTTCCCGCTGTTCGAGGCGCGCCCCGACTTCATGGCGTCCGTGAGCAACACGATGCGCAACCTGGACGACTCCTTCGACGCCGACTACTACGGGGTTCCCGCGCTCATGCCCGAGGAGATCGCCAAGGCAGTCCTGTTCCTGGCCTCCGACGATGCTCGCTACATCACGGGCCAGACCCTCGCAGTCGACGCGGGCTGCACCATCAAGGCCTGATCACCGGACGTCGGGCGACCGCTTCTCGAGGTTGGCTCGGTTCTCGATGTTTCGGAGCGCCCGATGCTGGGCCACGCGCACCGCACCGGGTGTAGTTCCCAGCACCGTGGCCATCCGCTCAGCCGACATCTCCAGCACGAATCGCATGTGCAGAATCTGGCGGTCACGCTCCGGCAGGGCCGCCAGTTGGCGCCGAACTTCGTCGTGCGATTCGGTGCGCAGCGCCGCCGATTCGGGGTCGTCGGCATCGCGATCTGTCACAGCGGGGTCGTGATCGGACCGGCTGTGCCGACGTGCTCGCCGCTTCGCGTCGCCCATCTTGTGAATGGCGACGCCGTAGACGAACGGCAACAGGAATCGGCGCTGACACCCGCCGATGCTCGTCATCAGGGCCAGACACACGTCGTGTGCGACGTCGTCGCCGGTGCTGTGCGGGTGCAGGCTCGTTCCGATCCGGCGCTCGCAGTATTCACGGACGAGTGGATACGCGATGCGCACCATTTCTCTGATTGCGTGTTCGTCGCCGGACCGGGCCCGTGGGGCCAGACGTTGAAGCGACGATTCGACCTCGATTTCGTTCACGTATTCGAGTCTGCGGCGATGATGGCAACGCCGATAGGCACCCTGGGGTGGTCGAATTGGCACCCCACGCCAGTGAATCGGCGTCAGGTGATCGAGTAGCCCAGCCGGTTCGCGGCCAAACCGATCGGTGCCTCCAGTTCCCGGTGCATCAACGGCAGGGACAGGGTGGGGCGCTCCGGGAAGGCGTCGGCCGCTCGTTCGACGAGTGCCATGCAGGTGCTTCCTGCGAACCGCCCTCTGTGGATGATGCCGTCCAGGTCCTCGTGTGCGCGGTGAATGCTGCGCGCCCAATGCTGCGTGAGGCTGTGGGCGGCGGAGTCGAGGGAGTGGTTCCCGCCGACGCGGGTAGCCCACGTGCCCCCACCGATGCCCGACACGTCGAGGAGTTGTAGTGGGCGCAGCATCCTCACCCCGGTCAGATACGGGTCGCCGCGATGTCGGTCGATGACCCGTGAATATTGGAACGCTTCGGCCAAACACGCTCGGGGGCTGGCGGACCCGTACCAAATGCCGTACTCGCGGTGTTCGCTTCTCGGGTACGGGTGGTGATCGAACCGGAGAATCGGACCGAACGCGCGCATCTGGTTCCAGGGCAGAACGTGCGGGCCAGTGGTGCGATGGACGCGCCACACTTCGTCGGTGGGCTGCCATTCGATCAGTTCGTCAGATCGGATTCCGGCGGCGTGGAGTGCGTGAACGGCCGGCGGCGGGGGCAGTATCGCTCCCATCTATGAAAGTGTCCATTCCGAGGCGGAGATCAGATCGGTGACTCGATCGATATCCTCCGAGTTGCCGGCGCTTCCGGTCAGCCACTGCACGATCGACACCGGCTCGCCGTCGACGGTCAACGTCGCTTGAGGGAGGGTGAGCAATGCCTGCACGGTCAGTGGATGCATGTCGTCAGCCAGGAAGGGGATGACGCGCTCGATGTGAGGTACGGCCCCGGCATCGGTGAACTGCGCCGGTGGCAGCAATCGATTGCGTCCGGACTGGAACGCCCACAGGGTTCCGTCGGTAAGGCGTTGACGGATACGGGCAGGTGTGACGCCGAGCAACTCGGCAGCGGCCGGGATCGACAGTGAGCTTCGGACCAATTCCTGCATCCGGATGTCGCGGTCCACACGACCCGCCGTCGCCGCCGCTGGGGAGGCGACGAACCCGGCCTTTGTCAGCAGGTCCGCGTCGTGGTCGGACAGGGTGGGCCCGACGGGTGTGAGCGCCTTGCTGAATCCGTGCAGGATCTGCGCGAGGTCGCCCCGGCCGATGTCGGAGCCACTGACTTCGCGGAGGGCGTCCTCGAA
Source organism: Rhodococcus sp. (in: high G+C Gram-positive bacteria) (assembly GCA_012514505.1). Taxonomy (GTDB): domain Bacteria; phylum Actinomycetota; class Actinomycetes; order Mycobacteriales; family Mycobacteriaceae; genus Rhodococcus_F. The sequence goes on from JAAZAD010000454.1 coordinate 2,214, forward strand.
ATTCAGATCTCCGCGAAGGTACCGGTCTTCTGCATCCGTGTGCGCTGCGTCGGCCACCGAACCCACCCGACCTTTCGTGGATTATCGCGTGCAAGTCAATGGTAACCGCTGGTCCACGTCGTGGCTACCGTACGCCGGCGGCCGGAAGGTGTTCCGCTTCTACGGGGTCTGTTGGGGGACCAGGCCCTGCAACGGCGTCACCGGCAATCCGCTCGGGTAGGGGGCGCTGATTCCGGCCTCGTCGAAGGCGATGCGGATCCGTCGACGCAGTTCGCGTTCGGTGGCCCACTGCATGTTCGCGCGCGTCACCACGGTCATGCGCAGCGTCCACGAATCGGCGTCGAGGTCGTTGACGCCCTGCAGTTCCGGCGCGGCGAGCAGGTTGGACTTGATCGGCTCCTCGGCCGCTGCCTTCTGCGCGGTTTCGAGTGCCAGCTTGCAGGCCAGGTCGACGTCGGCTCCGTAGGAGACCGGGAACTCCAGGAAGGCGACACCGAAGTCCTGGCTGTAGTTGCCGACTCGCATGATCTCGCCGTTGCGGCAGTACCAAATGGTGCCGTGCAGATCGCGCACCGACGTCACGCGCAGTCCGACGTTCTCGACGGTGCCGGAAGCCTCGCCCAGGTCCACCCAGTCGCCCACGCCGTACTGGTTTTCGAACAGCATGAACAGTCCGGACAGGAAGTCCCGGACCAGGGCCTGTGCGCCGAAGCCGAGAGCGACACCGATGATGCCGGCGGAGGCGATGAACGGTGCCACGTTGAGGCCGAGGATGCCGAGGGTTTGCAGAATCACCCAGATCAGAACGAGGAACGAGACCAGAGACTTGAGAACCGAGCCGATGGTGGTCATACGCTGGGCGCGGCGCTCGTCGCGCTGCTGTTCCGCGCGCACCTCCTCGGGGGTGCGCTTGCGCCCGTACTTCTTCAGGATCGCAGCAGTGAGGCCGCTTCCTTCCTCGTTGTGCAGCTCGCCCCGGCGACCGTTGCCGTTCGGATCGGTGACCTGCTCGGCGGAGCCGCGTTCGGCGGACTTCTTCTCCCACCACCGCATCAGACGTGACGACGAGCCCTCACCGGTCTGGCGGCGCGTGACCTGGTCGATGGCGCGGTGCAGCAGGTATCGCACCACCAGTGCGACCACGATGTAGATCGCGATCTGCACAGGCCGGTCGATGAGCCAGTCCTGCCAGGTGTCCGTCAGTCGAAAAGCTAGGTGATTCACGGCCACGAGGCTACTGATCGACGTCGGGGCACCGAAATCCCAGTGACGAGGATCACGCCAGGTACGAACAAGTTGGTCTGTTGCCATTGCTAGCGATGTCTAGGACACGCGCTAGATCACCGCAGATATCCCGATTCTGGTTGTTACCGTCGAGCGATGGATCCCGTCCGCAATCCGTATGCGCCCGGTGCCGGTCAGCGTCCACCGGAGTTGGCCGGCAGGACCAAACAGCTCGAGGCGTTCGACGTGGTGCTCGAGCGCATCGCCCGGGCACGTCCCGAACGCAGTGTGGTGCTGACGGGCCTGCGCGGGGTGGGTAAGACGGTGCTGCTCAACCACCTCCGATCCGCCGCCATCAACCGAGGGTGGGGGACCGGCAAGATCGAGGCCCGGCCCGATCAAGATCTACGCCGCCCGCTGTCGTCCGCGCTGCACATGGCGGTCCGCGAGATCGCAACGGAGCACCGTGACCCCGAACGAGTCGAGGAATTTCTCGGAGTTCTCAAGTCGTTCGCGCTGCGCGCCACCGCCGACAAGGGGATGCGTGAGCGTTGGCAACCCGGCATCGACGCGCCCGCGAAGAAGGGTCGGGCGGATTCCGGCGACATCGAGATCGACCTGGTCGAACTACTCCTCGACGCCTCCGCCCTGGCCAGAGACGTGGGCGTAGGCATCGCGATCTTCATCGACGAGATGCAGGACCTCGGACCGGCGGACGTCTCGGCGGTATGCGGTGCCTGCCACGAGCTGAGCCAGGATGCCGCTCCGCTCATCGTCGTCGGCGCCGGGCTGCCGCATCTGCCTGCGGTGTTGTCCGCGTCCAAGAGCTATTCGGAACGTCTGTTCAGCTATCACCGCATCGACCGGCTCGAGCGGGTCGCCGCAGACCGCGCACTCATCGCCCCCGCCGACCGCGAGGACGTGAAGTTCACCGACGAAGCTCTCGATGCGCTGTACTCAGCCGCAGACGGCTATCCGTACTTCGTGCAGGCGTACGGCAAGGCGACCTGGGATGTGGCGGCCGTCAGCCCGATCACTGCCGAGGACGTGCGAGTGGCGTCGCCGACGGCGGAGGAAGAGTTGGCCGTCGGCTTCTTCGGCTCTCGGTACGAGCGAGCCACACCCGCCGAGCGTGAATACATGCGGGCAATGGCCGATCTGTCGGGCGACGACGGACCGGTCGCCACAGCCTCGATCGCCACGGAGTTGGGCCGCAAGCCGGCCTCGCTCTCGCCGGCGCGGGACGGGCTCATCAAGAAGGGGCTCATCTACTCCGCGGAGCGGGGTTCGATCGGGTTCACCGTCCCGCATTTCGGCCGCTATCTGCGCAGCCAGCACGATTGAGGGCCTTCGGCCCTGTGAGTGGTTAGCGAGTCCAGAGACTCGTCACCCACTCACAGGCGCTAGCGCCCTCTACGAATCTCTAGTGTTTTCGGTAGATTCCGCAATATTGGTTAATCGAATGTGCGGTCCTGTCCTGCAACGCCGCCGCCGTACACTCGGCGCGGATGAACGAGACCAATACTGCGGCCGACGATATTCAGTCCACGTGGGAGCGCATGAGCGCGATCAGCCCTGCTCCCAGCGCGGCGACGGTGTGGATCGCAGTCCTTGTGGCGTTGATTCTGGTGCTCGAGCCGCACGTCTGGCGGATTGCCCGCAATGTGGTGACGATCGTTCACGAGGGTGCGCACCTGTTCGTCGCGTTTCTCGTCGGCCGCCGATTGAAGAGTGTCCGTTTGCATTCGGACACGTCGGGTGTGGCGGTCTCGTCGGGTAAGCCGACGGGCCTCGGTGTGGTGTTGATGACGTTCGCCGGGTACGTCGGTCCGGCGGTTCTCGGGCTGGGCGCCGCGTGGGTGCTGGGTACGGGTCATGCCGTCGCGGTGCTGTGGATCGGTGTCGCGTCCATCGCTCTGATGCTGCTGTTCGTGCGCAACCTCTACGGTTTGCTGTCGCTGGGTGCGGTGGGCGCGTTGCTGTTCGCGCTGGTCTGGTTCGGAACGCAGGGGCAGCAGGTGTTCGCGGCCTATATCATCACCCTGTTCATGTTGATCGCTGCTCCGCGTCCGGTGCTCGAACTGCAGCGAGCGCGGTGGCGGAGGCGGGCACCGGATTCGGACGCAGACCAGCTGGCCAGGCTCACCCGGATCCCGGCACTGGCCTGGGTGGGACTATCGCTGGCTGTGACAGTGGCGTGTCTGGTGGTCGGCGGCTGGTGGATAGTGGAACCCGCACTCGTCAGGCATTTCTAAGCATTTCTACGAACTTCGGTAGAAAGCGTTAGAACAGCCAATCGTGGGAGTTTGCGCAGCTCAGGCTACTTCGTGCTCGCCGCCGGGTGTCACCTTGCGAAGACCCCGATATGCACCTTCAGCGCTCTGTCGTCCCGCGACCACGGCCTCGACCTCTGCTGCGATGGGCATGTCGACGTCGTAATCTCGCGCCAGTTCCATCACCGTCGGCGCTGTCTTCACCCCTTCGGCCACTTGGCCCAGCTCTGCGACTGCCTCGTCGACGGTCAGTCCGCGCGCCAGTGCTTCACCCACGCGCCGGTTGCGTGAACTCGGGCTCATGCAGGTGGCGATCAGGTCGCCCATCCCGGTCAGGCCGGCGAAGGTGCGCGGGTTCGCGCCCATCGCCTCACCGAGCCGGGACATTTCGGCCAGGCCACGGGCCAGAACCATGGCGCGCGTGTTGTCGCCGACGCCGAGCCCGTCCGCCATTCCCGACGCGATCGCAACGATGTTCTTGAGAATCCCGCCCAGCTCGCACCCGAGCACATCGGTGTTGCGGTACACCCGGAACACGGGGGACGCGAAGAGCGGTTGCAACGCCATTGCCACTCGGTCGTCCTGGGTGGCGACAACGGAGGCAGCGGCCAGACCGTCGACGATCTCGCGGGCGATGTTCGGGCCCGCAAGCAACCCGACCGGGTGCCCGGGCAGGCATTCGGCGATCACTTCGGTGGGACGTGCTCGCGTACCCGGCTCGAGACCTTTGGACAGCGACAGGACCGGCACCCACGCACGCACCTCGTTGCTGATCTCGCCGAGAGTCGCCCGAACCGCGTGCGACGGAACGCCGACGACGAGCACGTCCGCTTCCCGTGCCGCCTCGATCAGATCGTCGGTGGCGCGCATCGATTCCGGTAGCGCACGCTCGCCCAGATACTTCGAATTGCGGTGTTCGGTGTTGATCTCGTCTGCGGTGTCGGCGCCGCGCGCCCACAGCAGGGTCGGGGTGTTGCGTGCTGCGAGCCCTGCCACCGTGGTTCCCCAGGAACCCGCTCCGAGCACCACCACCTGAACCGGACGGGACATCACCGATCACCTCTGCCGACACGCTTCGACGTCATGCATCGACTTTGGCACTGATCGGTTGGGTACGTGACCGGAATGGTCGCGGTGGGGATGATTTACCAGCAGCGGTGAATCACCAGCGATACCCGAGGAGTGCGAGAACGTACTCGAGCCAGTCCGGGAGTCCGGGATCTGCAAACACGCGCCACCTCCTGATGAGCTACTACCAGTGTGCCTTGGATTTGCTCCCTGCCACATGCCCGGACGAATCGCGGCGTGACCGGTGTCATAGTGTTCGGTTGGTACGGCTGCTCGGTCTAAACGAAGTGGAGGAACGCACATGCGAACCCGTGATTCGGTGGTGTGGCACTGGGACGTCAGTCTGCGTGCTCGGTTGATCTTCTGGTTCTTCCGCATTTTCGTGAAGCCGGTGTTCACGCTGTGGCCGCTCACGGACAAGGGCATCGACAAGCTGGCGTGGCTGGACCAACTCGTCGCCCGCCGCCTACCTGTGCCCAAGGGTCTGGACGTCGAGCAGTTCACGCTCGGTGGCGTTCCGAGCGAACGCGTCAATCACCCGCACAAGGCGTCGGGGGCTCTCGAAGGCGCGACGATCCTGTACTTCCACGGCGGTGGATTCGTCTTCTGCGGGCCGGAAACGCATCGCCCGATGTGCGGCATGCTGGCTGCGAAGGCGGGCGTCCCGGTGATCTCGGTGGCGTACCGTCAGCTCCCCGAAGGGGCGATCGAGGTCTCGCTCTCCGACGCCATGAACGCGTATACGGACCTGCTGGAAACCTGCGAGAACCCGGAGAAGATCATCGTCGCGGGGGACTCCGCCGGTGGGTACCTTGCGATGAAGGTGGCCGAGATCGCCGCGCTGCGTGGGCTGACGCCGCCTGCCGCCGTGCTCGGGTTCTCGCCGCTCCTCAATGTCGACATGGAAGATCACGACCCGGACTTCATGAAGCTGGACGCGTATCTGCCGATGTCGCAGGTCACGAAGTTGAAGGACCGTTGGCTGGAGGGATCGGAGTCGATCATCGGTGCACAGTCACCGGTTCGGGCCGACCCGAGTCTCTTCCCGCCGGTCTTCTTCTCGTCGGCACAGTACGAGATCATGCGCCCGGACATCGAGATCACCACCGAGAACTTCGACCGGGTCGGCAAGACGATCGAAACGCACATCTGGAGCGGGCAGATTCACGCCTTCCCGGTGATCGGCAAGTCGTTGCGGGAGAGCCGGGAGATCGTTCGCTCGGCGGTCGCGTTCTCCGAGCGCGCACTCGACACGTCGGCGCGTCGCTCGGCCTGACGGAGCCCGACCCGAATGCCCCGCACACGTACAGCGTGTGCGGGGCATTCGGTTTCCGGCAGGGATGGGCTTCGGTCAGGGCTTGCGGATCAGCGGCGATGTGGTGATCGCCAATCCGGCCAGCGCCACCCCCGTCACCAGGACCAGTCCAGGATGGAACTGATGGAATCCGGTGGTGACGGCTCCCTCTGCAGAGTGCGAACCGGCCGTCACGAGGGCCGTCGTCAATGCCAGCACCAGCGCCGCACCGACCTGGGCGGACGTCTGCACCAGCCCGGAGGCCAGTCCCTGCTCGGAGTCGTCGACTCCGGCCGTGGCCTGGGCCATGATCGATGTGAAGCCGAGCGCGAAGCCGACGCCCAGCGCGATCACGCTCGGCAGGATCGCCACGGGGTACGACGGGTCGTTGCTGCCGAGGAACAGGAACCACAGGTATCCCGCACTCAATGACGTCAGTGCGGCGATGATGATCCGTGAGGTGCCGTACCGGTCGATGAGCCTGCCGACGAAGGGCGAGCCGATGGCCACGATGAGTCCGGCCGGCAGCAAGGCCATAGCCATCTTCAATGGAGACCAACCGAGGACGGACTGCAGGAAGATGGTCATCATGAACTGGAAACTCAGGTAGCTGCCGAACAGGGCGACGATGCTGAGGTTCGCTCGCACGATGGAGCCCACCTTCAAGATGCCCAACCGGACCAGGGGATGCGCGATCCGGTTCTCGGTCACGACGAACGCGGCGAGCAGGGCGGCTGCCAGGGCGAACGACGCCAACGTCAGTGGGTCGGTCCATCCTCGTTCCGGCGCAGACACCACCGTGTAGACGGTCAGCATCATGCCGCCGACGAGGGTGAGCGCTCCGACGATGTCGTGTCCGCCCGAATCCGCAGGCCGGTCGCGGGGAACGAGCACGGCGCCGGCAACCAGGGCGAGCACTGCAAACGGGACGGGCATCAGGAACGTCCAGCGCCATCCGGCGCTGGTCAGGAGGCCGCCCAGAATCAAGCCGGACGAATAGCCGCTCGCGCCGAAGACCGAGAAGATCGACAGCGCCCGGTTCCGTGCCGGGCCTTCCTTGAACGTGGTGGTGAGGATCGACATCGCGGTGGGCGCGGTGAAGGCTGCGGCGAGCCCCTTCACGAAGCGAGTCACGATGAGCAGAGTGCCGTCGTCGACGAGTCCGCCGACCAGCGAGGCCACGGCGAACACGCTGAGGGCGACGAGGAACACGCGTCGTCGCCCGAGCAGATCCGCGGTGCGTCCGCCCAGGAGGAGCAGTCCGCCGAAGCCGAGAACGTATCCGTTGATGATCCATTGCAGCGAGGTGGTGGACAGTCCGAGTTCGCTGCCGATCGAGGGCAGTGCGACGCCGACCATCGATACGTCGAGGCCGTCGAGAAACATGACGAGGCAGAGGACGGCCAACAGACCCCAGAGTCGGGGAGTCCAGACCTGTGAGGTGTTCTGTGTTGTCGGCAGAGTTGCCGCGGGTTCGGGTGTGGTCGGTTCAGCTGTGGTGGTGAGCGCGGGTGCGCTCTCACTGATGGTCACCGGATGAATTTAAGTGCATGTGCAACCAATGCGCAAGCACTAATTCCGTTTGCATTTAATTCGCTTGCATGTATCGCTGGTGGGCGCTAGGGTGCGGGGCATGAGCTCAAAGGCGGAACTGCGTGCCGAATGGCGCGCACTGCTGGTTCGGTACAACGCCGTCGCCTGCGAGTTGGACCGTGAGATGCAGCACGCCCACGGCCTCAGCATGAGTGACTTCGAAGCACTCGACCGTCTGATCGACGCCAAGTGCGAGCGAGCGCGGATGCAGGACCTCGCGTCGGAGATGTACCTCAGCCCCAGTGCGCTGTCACGAACAGTCGCACGTCTCGAGAAGGCCGGACTGGTGGTGCGGGCGCTGTGTCAGGCAGACCGCCGCGGTGTGTTCGTGGACGTCACCGATCACGGGCGCGCCGTGCACGCGGAGGCCAAGAAAGTTCAGATGGCCGTGCTCGAGGAGTACCTCGGTGCCGAGAGTTCCGAGGCGTCCTGACCGCACGAGGCCAGGTACGTCACTAGGCGATGCGAGGACGCAACCACTCGATCAGGTCGTCGATCACTCGGTCTCGCTCAGGCTCGTTGAAAACCTCGTGGAAGAATCCGTCGTAGATCTTCACCGTGAGGTCTTCGGACCCAGCGCGTTCGGCGATCATCTTGGTTCCGTTCACATTCGCGAGCTTGTCGTCGCTTCCGTGCTGAAGCAGCAGAGGAATCGTCAGCGATGGGAGTCGCTCCGGAACCTGCTCACCGTTGACGATCAGCCCACGCGCGATGCCGGCAGGTACCTTGCCGTGATGGACCAGCGGGTCGTTCCGGTATTTGGCGACGGTCTCGGGATCGCGTGAGATTGCTCCAGAGTCGAGGGTTTGGACGGGCACGTCGGGTAGAAAACGCCCGACGATCTTGCCCAGTTCCACAACCACCTTCGGCGTGCCCTCGGTGACATCCACAGCAGGACCCGACAACATCAGCGCTTTCAGATCCTGCTGATGGTCGAGTGCGTACGACAACGCCATCGCGCCGCCCATGCTGTGACCGAGCAGGAACTTGTCGAGACCGGGGTGATCTTGGCCGACGATCCCGAACAACTGGTGGAGGTCGTCGGAGAATTCGTTCCACTCCCGCAGCTGAACTCGTTTCCCGCCTGACCTGCCGTGGCCGCGATGATCGGGCGAATACACAACGAGACCGAGGTCGCCCAGCCGTGCGACCACGTGGTCGTAGCGCCGGGCATGTTCGCCGAATCCGTGGCACAACACCAGCACGCCGCGAGGCTTCTGCTCGGGAGTCCACACGTCGTACACGATGCGTGTACCGCCGACACCGGAGAAACTCGATTCCTCGTGCTGCATGACAGGTCCACCTTTGATCCGGTTGCAATGCTCCCAGATCATCGCATGCGGCAGCGACTTACACGCGTGGATCGACGATCACTCTTGCCTCGGCGCAGCTTCCAGCCGGCGCCTAAGCGAAGTTGTTGACATCCACGTCCAGATTGAAAATCAGGCCACCGAGCGTGATGACCGTGTTCGCGAGGCCCAGCGTTATCCCGCTGTTCAACGCGCTGTTCAGACCGAATAACACACTTTCCATGATTGTCCCCTTGTTACAAGGTTGGAATCCCGACTCTGGAACCCTGACTCATGGGCGGCTTTACAACCGTCACACTCGATACGATATGTCACTTTTTGCCGATCCGATGTGATACCAGAAATTCCGTCGGCGCGAGCGGAAAGTTGCGCGCGACACGCCGTCCGTTCTACTTATCGACGACTCCGGGTCAGCCCCTCCATGAGGCGACTGGTTGCGATGCGGCGGGGCCGGCCACGCGCCCCTCGTTGCCCGAGAGCAGCTTTGGCGGCATTGAAACCGGAGACGCCGTGAACTCCGCCGCCCGGGTGGGCGGAAGCGCTGCCGAGGAACAACCCGGCGATGGGAGTCTCCGTCCGGCCGAGGCCACGGAACATCAGTTGCTGGTGCAACTGGGCCGTGCCGCCGTTCACTGCCCCTCCCACCAGATTCGCGTTCGCCGATTCGAGGTCTGACGGGCGCTGCACCATGCGTCCGGCCACCGTGTCGTTGAATCCGGGTGCGTGTGCCTCGAGGAGATCGTCGACTCGCCCGGCCAGGACCTCGGCTGATTCGTCGTCGGTAACTCCGCGGGGGAGATGAGTGTAGGCCCAAGCGCTTTCGGTTCCCTCGGGAGACCGTGTGCGATCGGCCGTCGTCATCTGCCCGAACAGGACGAACGGAAATGCAGGGACCACTCCGGTGGTGAGGTCGGCCATCCACCGGACAAGTCCGTTGTCGTCTGCGCCCAGGTGCACGGTTCCTGCCCCGGACAGGCTGTTGGATCGCCACGGAATCTTCTGGCTGAGCGCGTAATTGACCTTCACCACCGGTGTATCCCATTCGAATCGCTCGAGATCGCCCCGCACACCACTGGGGACCGACTCGTGTGGGAGGAGGGTGCCGAACAATGCGGGTGCCGAAACATCGGCGACGACGGCATGGCGCGCGCTCACGCGTGTGCCCGAGGCAGTGGTGACACCGACCGCCCGTCCACCGCGGACCTCGACGGACACGACGGGGTCGCCGCACCGAAGGTGTGCTCCGGCTGCCGTTGCCCGGCGCACCATCGCCGCGGACAGTTCGCCCGCGCCACCGACCGGGACGGGATACCCCGTGTCCTGCGCGAGCATGGTCAGCAAGAACCCCATGACACCGCTGCCGGGTGCGTCCGGCGGGGCGTCAGCGTGCATGGCGTTGCCGAGTAGTAGCACCCGGGCGGCGTCGCCACCGAACAACTCGTGCGCCATACGCCTCGCGGGCAGCGTCAGGAAGCGGCCGAATCGGAGCGCGTCCCCGGTGCCCAGAGCGCGGAGCAGCCCCAGGGGTCCCGCAACCGGCGGGAAGGGATCGAACAGAGTCTTCGTCAGTGGCGCCTTCACGGTGTGCCACAACTCCACCAGATCGAGCCACGCGCGGCCGTCGCCGGGGTGGCGCTGCTCGAGATCGGCTGCAGTGTCGCGTGCGTCGCGATGGATGACGGGGGCGTCGGCGTCCTGGGCGCTGCGCGCGTGACCGAGTGCGTACGGTGCGTGACTCCACTCGAGGCCATGCGACTCGAGTTCGAGGGCGGCCAAGGCCGGAGAGACGGCTGCAAGTGGGTAGAACGCACTGAACAGATCGGTGCGGAACCTGGGAAACAACTCTGTGCTGCGCACCGCGCCGCCCGGTGTGGGCTGGGCCTCGAGGATGAGGACGTCCCAACCGGCGTCTGCCAGGACTGCCGCGGCGACCAAGCCGTTGGGGCCGGAGCCGATGACGACGGCATCGACAGTGCTCATCTGTCCAGACTGGCAGAAAAAGCTGTGGCCCGCAGCCGGCGATCGAATCACCGTGGCTGCGGGCCACTTTCGTAGCGGGGACAGGATTTGAACCTGCGACCTCTGGGTTATGAGCCCAGCGAGCTACCGAGCTGCTCCACCCCGCGTCGTGACACCCACTGTACACATCCGCTTCGGCAGAGTGAAAACGCGACTCTGTCTGCCTGGTCACAGACCATCCTGTTCACAGGAGCCTGAACTGCACCATCTCTATCGCGTTCTCGATGGTTTCGGCCAGGGCACGGATTCGCTCGTCGGCGCCGGGTGCAGCCAGAAGCGCAAGTTTGTCGGCATCGCCCATCGGAACGTACGCGGCAATCTCGAACAGCTTGCTGCCGAGAGTTCCCTGGAACGCGGCCACGACAGGTGGTGTGGGCGGCGGGGTGTCCGCCTTCGCGGCCAGCTTTCCGAGCAGCCCGTACAGCAGGTCGATCCGTTCGCTCAGCGTGCTGTACTCCCATTCGGTGACCGGGGCTCCCTCGTTCTCGTCGGGCCACAATTCGACCCGGGCGCGCGGGTAGGGGTCGTCTTCCAGCCACTCGATCA
>JAAZAD010000455.1 GCA_012514505.1 Rhodococcus sp. (in: high G+C Gram-positive bacteria)
TACACCCCAGTTGATGTTGCGGCCGACGACGTACAGCCAGACCATCGCGGACATCAGCTTCAGGAACGCGAACGCCGACACCATTTCGGGGCTGGCGGGCAACAGCTTCGCGACGTTCATCGTGAAGAAGTCGGTCCACGGGTTGGCGTGGCCGTAGGTGGCGATCTTGCCGGCCTTCACCATGATCATGCCCAGGCCCTCGATGAGGACGACTGCCTCGACGAAGTACGCGGCGCGGAAGTTGGAGCCGCCGAAGCGCGACATCCGCGCGGGAACCCGCGGGTGGTTGAGCTGGCGGATGATGACCAGCGCGATGATGCCGACCACGGTGCCGATGCCCAGAAGCTCATCGATGAAGTGGTAGACGGCCGTGCCGCCGATGATCGGCCAGTGACCTTCGGGGTTGAAGGTCTGGATGTAGGCCTCCATCGCCACGATGGAACCGAGGAGGAAGCCGATCATCACGAGCCAGTGCGCCCAGCCGACGGTGCGGAACTTGTTCATGCGCGTGTGCGCGAGGAACTCCACGACCAACTGCTTGAAGCGGGGGAAGAAGGGACGCCATCTGTCCGGAGCGGGCTGACCGATCCGGATGGCGCTGACAATCCTCCACACACCGTTGAAGAACGACCCCCAAGCGGGAATGCTCAGCAGCACGCCGATGGTGCCCAACGTGATCGTCAGGGCATTCATGTCGCGGCCTTTCGTTCGCGGCGACGGGCTGTGTCGCCTGGTTCTGCAGCCCACGTCTGGGTGTAGCCAGCAAATCGTAACCCCAACTTAAGTTACCCACCGGTAACTTGGCAATAGTTACTGACGAGTAGGGGGTGACCTACCAGGCACGTTGGTCATACGACGGGCTGGGCCGCAGACCAGGTAGATATATCGTGCAGCACGGTAGTCGGTGGTGTTGTGGTAACGGGCGCACAGGCAGTCCTAACTCTGGCCGTTGCAGCCAGTAGACCGAACGAAGTAAATGTCGCGGCTGTATCACAAGAGGGTGAAGACTTAGGTAACCCAATCGTCTGCCGGTGGGTTATGCTGCTTCCCAGAACGGGGTGCGAATGTGCCGAATGTCCTTTCTTGTGGTTCTCCGCATGCAGGTCACAGGGTTGCGCAGCTGTTCTAAGCAAAATTCAGTCTCGGGGGTGCCGTCTGTTGGGGGGCGCGCCACGATCACAGAACGGAATCAGAGAGAACATGAAGCTCCGTAAGTTCACCGCTGTAGCGGCCATGACGGCCGCTGCGATGGGCGTTGCCGCTGGCACCGCGTACGCCGCTCCCGCACCTGCACCCGCGCAGGACGAAATCAACTTCGAGTCCCAGATCGAGGACCAGTCGGTTGTCACCACCCTGGACGCCGGTGCGTTCAAGGTTGCCGGTGACGGAGAGACCGTCGAGATCAAGGACAACGAGGGCAACACTGTCATCTCGATGCCTCTCGCTGTTCAGCTGAACGGCTTCGAGATCCCCCTCGCCGAAGAGGTCAGCGAGGACGGCCGCGAGATCACGCTCACGCCGCAGCTCGGCAAGTCCACGCCGGTCGCGCCCGCGGACCGCGTCGAGGGCATTGCGCTGCAGGACGTCGCATCGCCTGAAGAGAACCTCATTGCGCAGGAAACCTTCGGTGCACAGCTGGCTGTCGCCACTGCGACCGGTGGACTGGCCGGAACCATCATTGGAGCCATCATCGGTGGCGTTGCCGGTTCACTCGCAGCAGGCGTCGGAACTCTCGTCGGTGTTCCGTTTGGTGCGACAGTCGGCGGTATCATCGGCACCATCGTCGTCGGCGGTCCGACTCTGATTGTTGCGGGCATCGGCTTGGCTCAGACCCTGATGGCAGAGCCGGGTACCACGATGTACGCCGAGGGCGAGTAGAACTCAGCCGCAAGCAGAAAAGCGGCCCGGTACCTCCTTGGAGGTACCGGGCCGCTTTTTGCGACGATGGAGTAGATCAGCTGAACACAGTGGGAGCGTTGACGCCGATCGTGAAGATGTGGCCGACGACTGTGAACAGAATTTCCAGCATGTCCATGTTCATGAAGATTCCTTGTCTCTCGTTGCCGGATGCCGGCGCTGCCCGGCTGGCGTTCCAGCCGGGGTGTCACATCAGGCCGTAATGCGGCTCTCGGGACACGGTGATTTTACTATTTCGTGATCGGTTGTGGGGCATCAGGTTCGGTTCGTTGCAGATTGAATCGCTTGGACGACGGAACCGGCATCGCCGCTGGTGATGATGCCGCTGGTACCGTGCCACTGGTCGATGAACTGAAATGTTGGGGGCGGCTATGGCGATGATGGTTGATCCGGAGATCCTGGAGCGATTCGCGGGAGTCGTGGGTTCCGTCGCTGGGGACATCAGTGATATGGATGTGAGCACCCCGTTCGCGGAATCTCAGAATGCATTTCCCGGCACCGACATGTTTGTAATCTGCTCGGAGGCGCACGACGCAAGCGCTTTGGCTCTCCAGAATCTGTGCAAGCGCGTGATCGAGGTGTCTGAGATCGCCACCGGAAGCGCGAAGAAGTACCGGGTGACGGAAGACGACTTCGTCGGCATGTTGCACGCTATGGACCTGCCCCAGTGACGGCCAACGTCCCCGACGTCACCGCGTGGCAACCACAAGCGCTCATCACCACCGCGGATGGCCTGGACACGCTGGAACGGGACCTCAACGAGCACTATTACGGTCTCGCGAAGGAACAGGATGTGTTGGCCGAGATATGGGATGGCCCCGCCGCCAGCGCGGCCGCAGCGCGCGTGGTTCAAGAAGGTTCACTCGGTAAGGGTGTGAGCGGTGCACTGTCCGAAATCGGAACACAGTTTCGTGCAGCATCGAGAATCCTCGACGGGGCCAGACAGCACCTTGTGGCCACGGTGACCAACGCCCGCGGACAGGGCTTCACTGTTCACGACGACGGCGTGGTCGATCCCGCGGGCAAACTGAGTTGGCTCGCGATCGCTCCTCCAGAGACTCGAGACGCTGCCCGGATTCAGATCGAGGAGGAAGCGGCCGCACTCACCGCCGCCGTCGTCGACGCATTGAGGCAGGCCAACGATGCGGCAACAGAAGCGAGCAAGCTCATCAAGGGCGCCATTTCGGAACTCGAAGATGCTGGTGCGAAAGCTGTCGCTGGCGACGTCATCACCGTCGGCAACGACAAGTTCACTCTGAAACCCGATATCCCCACCACGACAGCCGCTTCGGCCATCGGCGTCATGGCTGACGGAACAAAGGCAGCTTTGACGACGGCCGCGGTCTCGTCCGGGGACGACGTCGCAAAATACATCGGCAAGGGAATGGGCCCGTTCGGCGCAGCAATCGGAACGGTCCCCGCAATCATGGCCGACATCGACGGTGGAATGGATGCCGACAAGGCCATCGTCTCCGAAAGTGCTGGTGCAGTCGCTGGCCTTACCGCGGGATGGTTGGGCGGCGCACTCACCACTGCCGCCCTTGGTTCGGCAGTTCCTGGAGTCGGGACCGTGGGTGGATTCGTAGTCGGGGCAGTCGCCGGCGGATTTGCTTCGCATTTCGCGTCTAAGGGAGTCCAAGCTGCGTGGGACTAACTTCACCTCTGCCGATGGCCGTATAACCGGTTAGCTTATTGAGTTGAACAGGACACGATGAATACAACAGATACTCAATCCGTACGCACACGTGTATCACTCACCTATCAATGGCCTCAATCGGTGAGTTACGCGTGGTTGGCAGTGTCGGTTGTGACGACTGTCGTTTGCACCGCTATCGGTGTTCTCAGCGTTGTACGAGGTATCCGAGATGGCGACGCAGTGGTGATAGTTGGGTTCGGGGCGTTCACCCTGATGGGGGTACTCCTGTCGAGTTTCGGTATCCGAGTATCCGGCTTCCGCTGGATACGCCCCTCGAAGCGAATTTCAGTAGCAGCAGCCCCTCACGGAACTGGGATATCGACCCCAACTGGTCGCATGATTCTGCTGCTGAGCGCAGCCCTTGCCAGTGTTGCGGTAGGCAGTCTTTTGGCCTGGTCCAGCTGGCACCTCGGCCTCGGTGGCGCTCTTTTCCCGGCGAGCCGTGACAACAGTTCCGGGGCCAACTTCATGGGCATCATTGGTGTAGTGGCATTGCTGATTACGGTCGGTCTCCTTGCGTTCCGGTCCCCATCGGACCTGCAGTTGACGCCGTCCGGGGTAACCCGACACGTGCGTCGCCACCGCGGTTTCAAAGTCACCGACGTGAACAACTTTGCTGCCTGGACCGATATAACCGCGATCACACCGGAAACGCAGGTCGTGTCGAGCGGCCCGTCCGATATTCACAACCAGCTTATTCGTGTCACCTTTCGCGGGGCCGACGCTTCGCAGACGGACGCGACCGTGGAACAGGACTTCCTGATCCAGGCCCACCTGCTGGTTGCCGAACCGAACACTCTGTACTCGTTGATGAAGCACATGCAAGAGCACCCAGAGGACCGCAACCTTCTTGCGCGGGAAGATGCCGCGGGACTCCTGACGCCGCCACCGCTGCGTGATCGGTTCCGGGCAGCCCGCGAAGCGAAGAAGGCCGAGAAGGCAAAGAGGCGCTCAAATGCCTGAGCCTCGGGCCAGTTTACCCACTGTGGCCGAGTATCTGCAATCCGCTGGGATTACCTGCGAGCCGTGCAAACCCGATGCCGGTGACCATCCGCTTGTATCCATCCCGGAGATACCGGGTTGGGAGGCGACTCCTTCCGATCTGATCCCGAACGCCTACCAAGTTCTGGTCAACCCGTCCCACAGCGAGAACGGCTGGACGCCGAACGCTGTGCTACTTCATGGGCGACTCAGTGGGCCCGTCGATGTAGACGAACTGCTGGATTGTGGCCCGGTCGACTCTCGCGCGCTGCCCGATTGGCAGGAGTCCGTGACGTCCCGAGCACCGCATCGAAGCCACCCCTCGGCATTCGTCCAAGGGAGCTACGTGGTGAACGACACCGTATTCGCCGCAACGAATCGCTACGTGGTGACCTCGAGTGGGAGTTCGCAGTTCCTCACGCAACTGACGGTCACCGTCATGCACAGTCACGCAGACGATCTGGACGTCGACGTCGTTGTGTTCAACTCGGCACTCGAGATTGCGACAGCCTGAACGGCGCTTACGTATCGAGACTGGTGATGTCGGTCCGAGGTGTCTGAGATGCGATCCACTGAGCGTCAGGAATCAAGGTGATATCCTTGCGAGGAGCAAGGAATCAGTCCTCTGGGCAATAGCCCCGACAGCTGGTCTGGCCCTCGGTGTAGCTACGGCAGCCGGGGGCTGCTCTGCATTCGGGGCTATTCGATGGGTTGCACAAAACGAACCTGTTGGCTGATCAGGTCGAACAGGGTGCGGGTGTGATCACGATGAGTGATCGTCCGTCTATATGCCGCAGACACGAGGTCTGGAAGCCACAGTAGGCGTTCGATCCCAGGTGAGGTTTGAAGTAGCCGTGCGTTCCGGGGGATCAGCTTCTCGGCGACGAGTTCGTTGTGATTTTTCTTGTCTTTCCCCCGTAAGTTCATCGTGTTCCGCTCCTCGAGCACAATCAGCTCGACCGGCGCCCACTCACCAGGGATTTCCGTTGTGAGGTCGGTAGCCAGGCCGCGATAGCAGGCACGCCGGGCCTCCTCTGCGGTGTGATCGTGTACGGACACGGGAATACGGTGAGCAATGACGCATGCCTCGAATCCGTCGGCAAGAAAGCTGAGCATGTCTCTGGTCCTCCGCTGTCCTTCGGCATGTTGAAGGGCTGCGGTGGTATGCCACCACGTACTGCCAGCGATGCGTCGGAGGCCTACCCGCAGCTCAGCCATCGCGTCACGTTCGACGACGACGGCACTGAACAGATAGAAGGTCTTTGCACCTGGATTGTTTGGATCAGGGACCTGGTACGACTCATCCAAATACGCAACCGGGCCGCGGCTCCGGCGGTAGGCCTCCGCGAGAATGTCGCCTTTCGCCTGATCGGATCGCATCGAACGAGCTTAGATCCCTTGTCCGACAACGTAGATGTCCTCGCATTCCGCCCGCATGGTGGTTACCTGTTTGGCCAATTCGTTCGTCTGATTTCGACGCGCCTCTGACTGATGCCGAGATGGCGTCGTGGGAAAACCGCGTGTGAGCGGTAGCCCCTCGGCGGCGCGCTGTCCCCGACAATCGACATACGTGGCTCGTAGCGCGGAAGCGGCGCCCAGGAAAACAAAGTGGCCCGGCAGCCGAAGCTGCCGGGCCACTTTTGTGATGACGTGAATTACGAGGTGCGAACTCGCAGTCCGGGGTTCTCGCCCAGGATGGTTTTGATCGGAGTCGCGAACAGCTCCGGTCCCTCACCCATGACGAACGTGACGGCCTGCGCAACCAGGCAGTGCGGGTACTGGCCGACGTTGGATGCACTCGAGATGCCCAGCGCCAGGGTGCCGGTGACGATGGCGCCACCGCTGTCGCCCTGCAGGGCGCAGATGTTGGTGGCGAAGCCATTGGTGAGCATGCGGTTGCCGACCGACACGGTCTGATCGACGGCAGTGACCACACCACAGCTGAAGCCGGTGTTCAGGCCCGACTTGCACACCGGTGCGCCCACGACCGGATCTGCAGTGCCGGTGATGTGGACCGGACCCGCACCGGGAACACGAACACCGTTGTTCTCGAACCGGTGCTCTGCGCCGTCGGCGATGTCGAGCAGCGAGTAATCGTGATTCTGCAGGCTGGTCTTGGCGAACGAGCCCAGGAGCGGTCCGGGGCCGGTCGGAGTCAGATTGAACGCCTGGGACGCGGCGGGTGTGCCAGCAGCGTTCTTGTTCGGGTCGCAGTGCCCGGCCGTGATGTTGACCGCTTCACCGGATGCGCCGATGGCGTTGAAGCCGAGCGAGCAACGCAGGCCGCGTCCGCCGCCGAGTGCACCGTAAGCGTCGCCGCCGAGCATCGCGTCGGCAGGCAGCGGGCCGGCAATCGGTGTCAGGTCCGTGGACGGCTCCAGCGTCTGCGGGGTGAACATGGGGATGACCCGAGCGTCCGTCAGGAAATCGGGCAGCTGCAGACCGGCAGCGGCGTCTGCGCGCAGAACCAGGTTGTTGTGCACGATGTCGACAGCGACACCGCGAACGACATCGGCAATGGCGGGCGGCTGTCCCTCGAGCCACTGATCGAGCTTGGACGCCTGCTGCTCCAGGTCGCGTTCGCTCTGTGCGACGTCGGTGACCGTGAACCCGGCGTCCTCGGCTGCTGTGCGCGCAGCGGCCTTGTCGTCGCCGTCTGCGAGCGCGACGACGGCGTTACCGGCCTTGTCGAGCCAGGTGCCCGCGAAAGCGTCCGGGTACTGCGTCCGCGCGATCTTTGCGAACTCGGCGGCCTTCTGCCCCAGCTCCGACTGCTCCAGGTATTCGTCCGGGCTCAGCTGCAGATCGCGCGCAAGGGCGTCGACGAGCTCGGCGGGAAGCTTGGCTGCCTGGTCCGAAACCTGCGGTTCGACCGGGACGGGCTCGGCCTGGGCCATGGTGGATGCCGGGCCGAGGACCAGCAGTGCGGCGGAGCCGACAACAGCGGCACGACGTGCGATGGAGCTTCGCATGGGGGCCTTTCTATGGGGTTAGGTCGTGCGTTCTGTGCGAGAGCGCGCACGACAACGACCCCCCAAGATTCGGAAAGCCGTTCACAGTCGGACTCGACTATATAGGCGAGTACGTGACTTGTGTTACTTCGTTCGGATCTTCAGTCCGTTACCCGCGGCCGACATGATGTCCGCGACCGGAATGCCCAGATTTGCGGTGCCTCCGTCGGTAGCGAGCACCAGATTGGCCTCCGTGCAGTTGGGTGCACCGCTGGAGTTGGAACCACTGGTGATACCGAGTGCGAGGGTGCCCGTCACGATGGCGCCGCCGCTGTCACCGGCAAGCGTGCACGCGGTGCCCGCGAAACCACGGACCGTGCGACTCGAGCCGTCGTGTGTGAACAACTGTGTCTCGACGTGATCGGCGGCAACCACACCGCACGTGAACGCCGAGTTCTGTCCCGACTTGCAGATCGGCGCGCCGACGACCGGGTCGGCGGTTCCGGTGATCTCGAGGGTGGTACCGCCGGCACCGCGAATGACAGGCCGATCGAGACCGGCGTCGATACCCGCCTCGTTGAGCGAGATGACCGAGTAGTCGAGCCCATCGGCCGGATCACCGACGGAGGAGTGCGAGAACGTACCGATGCGGGTGCTGTCGTTGATGTTCTCCTGGTTGGGGAGGAACACCGGCGACGGCTGACCCAGCGCCGGGTTGCAATGGCCCGCACTGATGTTCACCGCATTGCCGTTACCGTTCACGGCGTTGAATCCGAGCGAGCACACCGAGATCTCACTCAGTTCGGCATCGGCAATGTCACCGGGGGTGCTGATGTAGGTGTCGCCGCCGAGCGGGCCGCGCTCCGTCTTTCCGCCATGACCCGGGCTGAGCATCACCTTGACGTTCGCCAGCAGGGTGGGGAGATTGAGTGCCCGCCCGATGGGGCTGTTGACGATGTCGATGACGACACGATTGTCGAGCACGTCGATCGAGGTCGAATTGACCTGGCTGGCAACGTCCTTCGGGAGAAGGCCGATCCAAGAGTTGAGCTGAGCGAGAGTCTGTTCGAGGCCCTCCGCCGAGACCGGGGCGAGACGGGTGTGGTAGCCGTCGGCGGCCGCGCGCTTCGCCGCCGCGCTGGACGTGACCGCGACGAACGGCTTGCCGTCGAGCCCGAGCCACGCACCGGCGAACTCGTCCGGATGCTGCTGACGGAACTCGTCCGCATACGAACCGAGTTCCTGTGCCTTGGCGGCACGATCGAGGTATTCCTCGGGGCTGATGTTCAGATCACGAGTGATCGCCTCGACCAACTCGTCAGGCAGCTGTTCTGCACTGAGCTGATCGACACCGGTTTGCGTAACAGGATCCGCCTGGGCAGCGCCCGAGAAGGAGAAGGAGAGGAGCATCGCGGAAGCGCCCACAGCGGCGGCGCGGAGCGCCAGCTTGTTACGCATGGAATCCCTTCGGGTCGAAGTATCAGCGCCCCACAATAGGCCACTGGTCCGACGAGCCTGCGCTGGGTGTGATCTTCGCCTCGAACACGCCGACGAAACGGCCAAATCTACGCCGTGTCACTCGATCCGGAAACGTCGGTTGCTCTGCCGGCTGCGGTGTCTGCTCCGCCCTTGTCGCCGGGCTCTTCGCCTGTTCCGTCTCCGGGCTTCGGGTCGGTCGGTTCGTCGGTCGGCTCGGTCGGCTCGGTCGGCTCGTCGGTCGGATCAGTCGGCTCGGTCGGATCCGTCGGATCCGTCGGATCCGTCGGTGGGGGTGTGTCTTGGCCCCCGTCCGGCCCTTCCGGCTGAGGCGTCTCCTCTGACACCGGGGGAGTGGCGGTCTCCACGGGCGGGGGCGCGACGGGTGTCGTTTCGACCGGCGGCGGCACGATCACCGAAACGGATCGTTCCATCGGCCGGCCGTTGGGCGTTTCCCAGCTCTGTGGCGGAGTCGTTACCGCGACTTCCTCCGCGGTGACCGTCGGGAAGTTGATCGTGGTAGAGCGCTTCGACGACGGGGTGGTCGTGGTCGCCTCCACCTTCGCGTCGCGGATTTCCGGGGCATCGGTGGTGCCGGTGTTGCCCACCGTCAGGGCGATCGCCACCCCGGCGAGCACCAGCACTGCGGCGGCCGCACCCGCGAACAGGATCGGGCGTCGGTTGTCGTCCGCAGGTTCAGACGCGGATTTCGTGGAGGTCGCTGCGGCTGCTGGTGGGGTCGCGGCAGGGACGGTTTCTGCCGCTGCGGCAGCAGCAGCGGCCCCGGCAAGCGGAGCACCGCCGTCGGCAACGGGGGAGTACTCGGCCGCCGGCGAAATGATCGCCTGCGAGTACGCCGTCGGCGGATCGTGCGGCACGACGGGAATCGACTCCGTTTCGAGACCCGAATCGAGCGGAGACAACGCCGCGCCGGAGGCGATCAACGCGCCGCCGTGAGCGGCTGCCCACCCGGGACGACTCTCGGAGACGGGCGAGTCGACCTCCTCGTCGGTATGGGACTGGCTGGTGGTGAACGAATCCGTCGACAATGCGACGGCCACGTCCGCCGAGACGAGGCGGGCATGCTTCAGGCCCATGTAGTCGAGAGATTCACGGAGGGCGTCGACGGTCTCCTGCGACCAGCCCGACGGATGCGCGGCGACGACGTCCACGTCTCCATGCAACTCCGGGGCGAGATCACGAAAGAGGCAGAACATGGCCGTGGCGATCAGATCCTCGGCGCTGGTGTCGGCGCCGCGGTAGACGATGCCACCCGTCTCGCCGACACGGGTGACGAAGCCTTCGACGGAGTTCTCGCTGCGGGTTCCCAGCTCGACACTGCCGTCTTCCTGCGGAGACAGCACCGTGGCACGCTCGATGGTTCGAATGGCGCTGCCGGGTGTGGTCACCACAGCAACGCTTTGCGTCTCGCCGACGTAGAGCCCGACTCCGGTGTTCATCGCAATCCCTTACCGTTCGGTCCGTGGTGCGAGGCAGACATTTCGGCCACGCGAATGTTGACCAGTGTGTCGTGTGGAGACCCGGTTTGGTTACAGGGGGCGGTCGGCGTGCTGTCGGCCGTAGCCCGTGGCACGCAACATGGCGAGCAGTTCCGACCGCGACTCCGCCCCCAAACGGCGACGAATGCGCGCGACGTGGTGCTCCACCGTTTTCGCCGAGATGTAGAGACGGGAACCTATTTCGCGATACGTCAGTCCGAGCGTCAGCAGTTCGGCGACCTCTCGTTCTCGGTCGGTGAGGACGTCGCCCGCGGAGGTGGCTCGGGTCGCTGTTTCCGTGGTCGTCGCCGCGGCGGTGGGGTGACGCAACTCCCGCGCCACCTGGAGCAGGCTCGTTGCAGACCCTGTGTCTGCTGCACGCAGAGCGGCCTCGCCTGCCAGACGAGCCCCGTCCCAGGGAAGTCCGATCCGGGCCAGGTTCCGTGCAGCCTCGGCCACCTGATCGGGATCGGGAGTGTCGCCTTGGAGCACGCGCAGCCAGGCCCGACCGGCGCCGGCGAGAGCGTCCGCATACCGACTCGATTCGGCGGCCTCACCCAGCGCCCGCGCATGGGGTACGAGGTCGGCTGGAGTCTCGGCCAGGATCGCCGCCTGTACCCCGTACCAATGGAATGCCGACCCCCACAGTGCCGGGTCGCCCAGCGCGCGAAGCAGATCACCGGCCTGATCGACGAGATGAGCAATCAACGGTGCGTCGCCCACCCGAACCGCAGCGAGCCACAGTTCACCCAGCGGCAACAGGCTGAGCAGATCCACCGAATACTCGGCAATCACGCTCCGGGCATCCGACCACGCCTGCAACAGGTCCGGATACTCGCCGCCGCGCCGCGCCAGCCCCACGCGAAGCGCGTGAACGAACAGCAGGTCTCTCTGCCCGCAGCTCGAGTCGTCGACCGTGTCGAGTAATGCCTTGGCTTGCAGCAGATCACCGCGGGACATGGCCGTCCATGCCGTCAACAGTGACAACCGTGGGCGGTGCGGGTCGAGCGGATCGCCCTGCTGCAGAGCCCGTTCCAGGACCGAACCGGCATGCGCCGCATCGCCGCAGTGGAGTGCTGCGAGGGCGGTGATCGCGACAGCGGAATCGGGAAGAATCCGCGAACGCGCGCCGTGCACCGTCAGCGACCGGGTGAGCGTGTTGAGAGCGGCCGGGCCGGGCGAGGTGACGGACTGAACCAGTCCCCGCGCCAGCAGGGCTGTACCGGCGTTGGCAGCGGTCGGGGCCGCGGACGCCGCTGCGACCGTCCACTGCTCGGCGGCATCGAGATTACCGGCCGTGACGAACACCGTCGCCGCCACCGACGCGTCCGCCGCGGTGCGCTCCGGACCCAGCCACTCGTACAGCTGCGCACTACGGTCGGAGTTGCCGCAGAACGCTGCGGCGCTGGCAGAGATACGCACTGCGTCGGCGAGTTCGTTCGCGCTGATGTCGGTTGCAGAACCTGTGGCGGCGCTGTTCTCGATCACCGAATCCGCCAGTGAGGCTGCGGTGTCGAAATCACCACTGAGCGCGCATGCTTCGGCGTGACGGACGGTGATGACCGTGCCATGCGCCCCGGCTGTCACCGCATTCGCATACAGGTCGGCCGCCACCCCTGGATCGGCGAGTTCAGCTCGGGCACACAGAAAATCGACCAGGCGTGGGTCTCGGGTTCCAGCCCTCGCGAGGTTGCGAGCTGTGGACTCGGTCAGGGTGTCTCGTTCGAGAAAATACTCCAGCACCTCCGCGCAGATAGTCGCCAAGCGGTTCTCGCCGCAGAGCGCCAACGATGCTCGCGCACTGTCACTGGGAAACCCGTGAGCATCGATGTCGCCACGGGTACGCAACGCCGCCAGCGCGGCATCGACGTCGGCAGCTGTGCGTCCGAGTACCGCGCCTATTGCGTCCGTGTCGGTTTCGCCGACGAGAGTGACGACGGCCAAGACCGGCATCGCCTCGCGGGTATCCATGTCGGTGGGAAGGGACACGCGCTATCCGCCCGTCACGCCGCCGACGATTCCGCCGACGCCGTCCACCACTCGGCCGAGACCGCTACCGGCGCGGTCCAGCGTGTTGTCCACGACGTTGTCTTCTCTGTCGACGTCGATCGAAGGCGGTGCCGGATGGTTCGGCGCCGGGTTGTTCGGCGCGGGGGCTGGGGCGGGAGCCGGAGCTGGTGCCGGCGCTGGTGCCGGTGCGGTATTCGCGGGTGAATTGGGCGCGGGTGCCGGTGCTTGGGGTGCTCCGGCGGGTGCGGGGGCACGCGGGGCTTCGCGCGTGGGTGCGGCATTTCTGGCTTCGGTTGCAGGTGAACCCGGTGCGCCGCCGTCTGTGTGACTGTCGGCTATTGGTTGTCCGGTGGCCGCGTCGATCACGGTTCGACTTTGCTGCGTGGCGGCAGACGCACTGGTGGGTGTTCCGTTCTCGGTGGTAATGGCCCCGGCGCGGGTTGTGGTGGTGGTCGCGTCGGCTTCCGTGACCGCTGTGGTGCCGCGAGTCGGCGAGTCACCTGCTGTTCCCAAGGCAAGACCGCCGCCGGCAAGGATTACGACCGCTGCCGCAGCGGCGGTGACGAATCCGGCCTTCTTGGCCCGGCGCGACGGGGTTTCGGGTGCGGGTGCCGACACCACTGGTGGAGGCGACGTGAGCGTCGGGCGGGTACTCGGAGCGGGAACCACGGCCGTAGCGGCCGTAGCGGCTGCGGCAGGCACAGGTGTCGCAGCCCGCCGAGCGGCGAGCAATGCGCCACCGAGCGCAGCCGTGTGGGCGGGCTGTTCCGAGGCGATCACGGGAACCCGCAGCTCCGCGGAAACAAGCTCGGCGACCAGCGGAATGGCCGAACTTCCGCCTGTGAGAACTACCTGCCGCACGTCGCCCAGATCGATGTTGGCCGCCGCCAGGGACTCGCGCACGAGGTCGACCGACTGCAAGATCGGGTCGCGCACCAACTCTTCCAGCTCGGAGCGGACCAGCCGGACCTCGGACGAGACACCGGGCAGCTCCACCGACACCGTGGTCTCGGTGTCGGACGACAGTGCTTCCTTGGCTGTGCGGCAGCGGGCACGAAGCTCGGTCAGCGCGTCCACTGCTTCCGGGGAGAACATGTCGACGTCACCGAATTCCTCGGTGACGTTCCCGAGCACGTACCGGGTGACGGCGTGATCGAACCGGGTGCCGCCGAAGTCCTCCGTGTGGATCGGCTTGCCGAGCACGCCGGGCCGGTCACCGTGCCCCACCAACGTGATGTCCAGGGAGCTGCCACCGAGGTCGTAGATCACCGACAACCCGTCGGACTGGAGTCCGTGAGTGTCCTCCAGCCAGGCCGTCACCGCGTCCGCATCGGTCACCAGCTCGGCTCCGACGATGCCCGCGGACTCCAGCGCCGACGCGAGCGCGGCAACCGTGTACCGCTGCCACACCGTGGGGTGGACGATCACGACGGGAGCGTCGCCCGGGAGATCGGCGTCGTAGATCAGGCAGTGGGCGGCAGTGGCCACGAGGGCTTCACCCGAGTAGGTGGCGCCGTCGTCGGCGAGGATGCCGACGGGATCGCCGACGCGGTCGACGAACCCGGACACGCTGACGTACGCCGGATCGTGGGGGCGCTCGCCCAACAGCGGCGCGCTGCCGCCGAGGTGCAGGACGGCACGGCGTGTGACGACGTCGGCGGTGCCGTACGTAGCCGCCACGGCGTTGACCGACCCGATCCCGATTCCGAGCCCTGCCGGCATGTTCGACTCCTGTGGTCCGCGGGCGGAAAGTACCGCCACAGTCACGGACGATGTCGCTTGTCGCAATGATTTCGTTACGTCTAACCGCAGGTGGACGCACATTAGGGGGGGCGATCCCCTACTCCCTCCCGATCCCCCTATCCGTGAACCCCGACCTACCTCGCCGGAGTAGGGGGCGGCTCCCCGTTGGCGCGGCCTCGCCGGATTCATAGCGTGAATTCCAACAGCTACGAACCCGAAGGAGACCGTCATGGCCACCAACGCAGTCCTCGAATTCATCCTCAGCTTGCTCCGCGACGAGCAGGCAGCAGCCGCCTACTGCAACAACCCCGCTGCTGCCCTCGAAGCAGCGGGTCTGCATGACGTGACCCCGGCCGACATCGTCGACGTGGCTCCGCTGGTCGCCGAATCCGGCCTCTTCGCCGGTTCCGGCACGGATCTCGCCACCATCCTCGAAGCCGGTGGCGGCGCCGCAGGCGGTGCTGCCGGCGGTCTCGGCGCCGGCTTGGGTGGCGGACTCGGATTGGGTGGTGGCCTGGGCGGCGCGGTGGGCGTCGGCGCCGGTGCGGGACTCGGATTGGGACTCGGCGCAGACCTCGATCTGACGACCGGACTCGAAGCGGCCCTGGGCGCTGCCATCGACGCGGCATTGCAGATCGGCGGCGGACTCGGCCTCGACTTGAGCACGGCCCTCGAGGCTGCGTTGGGCGCCGTCGCCGGGATCGGTGGCGCTGCCGACGTGGACGTGATCGCCGACATCGGCGCGTCGATCGCCGCTGCACTCGACACCTTCGCTTCTCTCGGCGGGGCAATCTCCGCAGACCTTGCCGCGGCTCTGGCCGGTGCACTGTCGGTCGCCCCCGCGTTGGATGTCAGCGGTGCCATCAGTGGTGCCATCGCCCCGGTCGTTGCCATCGGTGGTGATCTCGGCGCAGACCTCGGGCTGGCGCTGGGTGGCGTGCTCGGCGGTGGCGGCGCCATCGCGGCGGATCTCGGGGCTGCGCTCGGCGGGACACTCGGCGGGCTCGCAGATATCGGCGGTGGCCTCGACCTCGGCGCAATTCTCGACGCAGACGGCGGGCTGGGTGCGTCGCTCGGCGGACTTCTCGGTGGAGCGCTCGGCGTCGACGGTGCATTGAACTCCACCCTCGGTGGCGCGCTCGACGCTGCGCTCGCGGCGGGCGGTGGCCTCGACCTCGGGGCGATCATCGGTGGGGAGGCCGGTCTCGGCGGCGCGCTGAGCACCGCGCTCGGCGGCGCGCTGAGCACCGCGCTCGGCGGCGCGCTGGGCGCGGGTGGCGCGGCGAGCGCAGACCTCGGTGCGGCTCTCGGTGGCGTCCTCGAAGGCGCAATCGGCGCCGGCGGCGGACTGGGCGGAGCGTTGGAAGCAGCGCTCGGCAGCGGCCTCGGACTCGACGCCGCACTCGGCACGGCGTTGGACACGGCGCTCGATCTCGACGGCGGTCTGGCCGCCGGACTCGGAACCGCGCTCGGCGGCGCGCTCGGCGCCGGAGGGATCACCGAGCTCGACCTCGGCGGCATCCTCGGTGCCGGCGGCGGAGTGGAAGCCGGGACGGACCTGACCGCAGCCTTGAGCGGCGCGCTGGGTACCGCCCTCGGCGGCGACGGAGTGGCCGGAATCGAACTGGGCACCGTCCTCGGTACTGCACTGGAATCCGGTCTCGGCCTGGGCGGCGAACTCGACGGCAGCACCGACCTGGCAGGAACGGTCAGTACGGCACTCGGGTCTGCCCTCGGTGCGGACGGTGCCGCGACTGCGGGCCTCACCGCAGCCCTCGGGACCGCAATGGAAGCAGCCGGCGGTGTGTCCGGTGGTGCCGAAGCAGGTGGAGACCTGGGCACGGTTCTCGGCGGAGCATTCGGAGCGGGCGGAGACGCAGGCGCCGCACTCGGCACTGCCCTGGGCGGGGTCCTCGGAGGAGCTGCAGAAGGCGGCGGCGCGCTCGACCTCGGAACCGTTCTCGGATCCGACGGCGGCATCGGCGCCGGACTCGGCACCGCGCTCGGCGGCGCGCTCGGGGCGGACACGGACCTCGGCGCCACCCTCGGCTCGACGCTCGAATCGACCCTTCAGGCAGGGGGCGGTGTGGACGCCGACCTGACCACTGGAGCCGACCTGGGAACCACACTCGGTGGAGCCGCGGACGCTGCCGGTTCGATCGGCGGAGCACTGGACGGCACAGCAGACATGGCTGCCGGCGTCGGCAGCGCCCTGGGCGGCACGGCCACCGCCACCACCGACGCGACCACGGATGTGACCGGGGCGCTGGGAGCCACCAGCGACGCCGTTGCCGGGCTGGGAGCAGGACTCTCCGGTGGTGTCGGCGCACTGGGCTCACTCGGTGGCGCGTTCGGTGGAAGCGCGAGCGGCGGCGCGGAAGCCGGGGGCAGTGTCGAATCGGGTGGCAGTGTCGAAACGGATGGCAGTGTCGAAACGGATGGCAGCGTCGAAACGGGCGGCAGTGCGGAAACCAGCGGCAGCGTCGAAGCCGGTGGCGCCGTCGAGTCCACGATCGGTGGGGCTGCGGAGACCAGCGGTCAGTTGGTCGGGGATGTCACCACCGGACTGACCGGCTCCGCTGTCGGGGAACAGAACGTGTGGTCGTCGATCAGTGTGGACGACGCGTTCGGTACCGACCAGAGCAGCCTGTTCTCGGACGACGCACCCACGACCAGCACGAGCGATGACGCCGTCACCACCGTCGATTCCTTCGAGAACTGATCGCACGGTGTAACGAATCCAGCCCCCCGCGCGCTTATGCGTAGCGGGGGCTGGATTCACAAGTCGGGTGTGAGTGCATCGAAGTGGGTGCCTGCACGAGGTCGGAGAAATGCAGGATGGCAATGCTTGATTTGATCGGTGTGCTCGACGAGACCGCGGCCGTTGCGGGGCGATTCGGACGAACTGATCTGGTCGACCGTGTGGCGGGAACGAAGCAGCGGGCGACCGACCCGCGGATTCGTGTCGTCGTGGTGGGCCCGCTCAAGCAGGGCAAGAGTCAGTTCGTGAACTCGCTGCTCAACCTGAACGTGTGCTCCGTGGGTGACGACGAAACCACCGCCGTTCCCACGGTCGTGCAGAACGCGGCGGAAGCGAGTGCCGAACTCGTCCTGGCTGTGCCCGGTGCGGAGCCGGCGCGAGTGCCTGTCCCGCTCGACGACCTGCACTCCGTCACACCCTCCTCCCCGCTCGCGGGCGGGAGGGAGGTGCTGCGCCTCGAGGTGAACGTGCCCAGCCCGCTGCTGGCCGACGGGATCGTGCTCGTCGATACCCCTGGCGTCGGAGGTGCCGGGAATCCGCACGCGGCGGGAACCCTGGGATTGATGCCGGCGGCTGACGCTGTGCTCGTGCTCTCCGATGCGGGGAGGGAACTGACGGAGCCGGAGGTGGCGTTCATCCGTCAGGTGCAGGCGTTGTGCCCGGCGGTGGCATGCCTGGTCAGCAAGACCGATCTGTACCCGCACTGGCGCGCGATCGTCGACGCGAACCGTGGTCACCTCGGCCGCGCTGGACTCGACGTCCCGTTGCTCCCGATCTCGTCCATGCTGCGCAGTCACGCGCTGCGTCTGCAGGACGAGTCGTTGAACAGCGAATCCGGCTTCGACGATCTCTACTCGTTCCTGCGGGAGCGGGTGATGGCTCGTGCCGCCGACGACATTCGCAGGGCAGTGGCGTTGGAAGTGCAGTCGGTCACCGAGCACCTCACACTGGGGATCGGCAGCGAGCTGGCGGCGCTGCGTGACCCGGCCACCGGGGCCGCCGCAGTGGCCGAACTGCAGAAGGCCCGCACCACTGCCGAGGACCTGCACAAGAAGACATCGCTGTGGCAGCAGACTCTCGGTGACGGCATCGCCGACCTCGCCGCCGACATCGACCACGACCTGCGTGACCGGCTGCGACGCATCACCCGTGAGGCGGAGGCGACGGTCGACGAGGGGGACCCCGGCAACGATTGGGACGTGGTCGGACAGTGGCTCGAGCAGGAGATCGCGACCGCCATCGGTGACAACTTCGTATGGGCGCACGACCGGGCGGTGTGGCTCGCCGAGGTGGTGGCCCAGCACTTCACCGAGGGCAGTGCAGTGACCCTGCCGCACCTCGACGTGGCCGACCTCAACGGCGTCCTCGAACCGGTGGCCTCACTCGCCGACCTCGAGTCGGGACGCATCGGCATCACCCAGAAGGTGCTCGTCGGCATGCGCGGCTCGTACGGCGGCGTACTGATGTTCGGCCTGATCACCACCATGATGGGCATGGCGCTCGTCAACCCGATCTCCGTCGGTGCGGGAGTGCTGTTGGGCACCAAGGCATACCGAGAGGACCGCGAGAGTCGGGTCGTCAAACGGCGATCGGAGGCCAAGGCTGCCATCCGGCGATTCGCGGACGACGTCAGCTTCCAGGTCGGCAAGGAATCCAAGGACCGGCTGCGCCACATCCAACGATTGCTGCGCGACCACTTCACCACCGTCGCCGACCAGTCGCTGCGCTCGATCAACGAATCACTGAAGGCGGCACAGGAGACCGCGAACATCGAGGCTGCCGAGCGCACCCGCCGCGTCGCCCAACTGGAGAAGGACCTGCGTCTGGCATCGGAACTGCGTGCCCGGGTCGCGGATCGGGCGGACGGATGACCACACGCCAACTCGCGGACGCGCACGCGCTGATTTCCGCCGCACAGCGAACCTACGCACACCATCCGGACGCGAGCGCACAACTGCGCGAATGCAAAGCACGCCTCGGGCAACCGCTGCGGGTGGCACTGGCCGGGTCGTTGAAGGCCGGCAAGTCGACACTCCTGAACGCACTCGTCGGACAGGACATCGCACCCACCGACGCGACCGAGTGCACCAAAGTGGTGACCTGGTATCGCAGCGGTGCTACTCCCACCGTTACGGCCTGCTACGGCGAGGCAGAGCTAGCGCGTCGGGCGAACGTTCCGGTGCTGCGACGGGAGGGGCGGCTCACCTTCGAGCTGGGGGATCTCACTGCGGCGCAGGTCGATCGGCTGGAAGTGGAATGGCCGTCGTCGGCGCTGACTCGGACGACTCTCGTCGACACACCCGGCACGTCCTCGCTGTCACGCGACGTGTCGGCGCGCACGTTCGACATGCTGGTGCCGGAGGACGGTGCGTCGGGGGCGGATGCGGTCGTCTATCTCCTACGGACCCTCGACGCGACCGACGTCCAACTTCTGAGTCGGATAGGCGATCACGTGGGGGACGAATCCGGACCCCTCGGCGTGGTGGGTGTGGTGGCCCGCGCGGACGAAGTGGGCGCCGGCCGCCTGGACGCGATGATGTCCGCGAAGGAAGTGGCGGAGCGGTTCTCCGGAGAACTCGAACGGGCCGGGTTGTGTCAGTCGGTGGTGCCGGTGGCAGGGCTGCTCGCGTTGGCCGCTCGCACCATGCGTCAGACGGAGTTCGCGGCGCTGCGCCAGCTCGCCGATGTGCCGGCCGAGGATCTGCAACTCGCCATGCTGTCGGCCGACAGGTTCGCGCGAGCGGATGTGGTGCTGCCGGTCGACCCGGCGATGCGCGCCGGGCTGGTCGACAGGTTCGGCCTGTTCGGGATTCGCCTGGCGGTCACGCTCATTCGTATGGGAACCAATGATTCCCCCACTCTGGCAGCAGAATTGCTGCAGCGGAGCGGACTCGACGAATTGCGTCGCGTGATCGATGTCCAATTCGGGCAACGCGCCGAACAACTGAAAACACACTCGGCGCTGGTGGCCCTCAAACGGGTGTTGGTGAGGTACCCGCTCGAGGACTCGGAGGAGATCCTGGCCGACGCGGAGCGCCACCTTGCCGACTCGCACGGATTCCGCGAACTGCGGTTGCTCGGCAGGCTCCGGTCCGTGGAGACGGGACTGTCCGCCGAGGATGTGCTGGAATTGCAACGGCTGGTAGGTGGATTCGGTACCGATATCAACCAACGCCTCGGCACCGACGACTCGGATACACCGGAGCTGCAACGGATGAGAGCGCTTGCTGCCGTACGGAAATGGCGTGCCCGAGCCGAACATCCGCTACTCGATCAGTTCACCTCCCGCGCCTGCGTCACCGCGGCCCGCAGCGCCGAAGGCATCCTGCTGGAACTCGGCTGACGCCCGCTCTGTTCCCCCTGCATTCCCCGACGAATGTCACACCGGTTCTCCCGAGTCGAACCGGTGCGACATTCGTCGGGGCGGCCATCACAAGACGCGGATGGCGCATCTCGGTCCAGCCGCCCTGGCGAGGCGTCGATCCGCGGTGAGTAGTTCGCAGTCGAGGGCTTCGGCGAGGGCTACATAGGTCGCGTCGTATGAGCTCACGTTGGCACGAAGCTCGTACGCGCGACGCATCAGCCGCAACGTTGGAACTCGTTCGAAGTCCAGTCGCTGCAGGTCGTCGACGGCTGCCTCGAAACGTTCGTCGGACATCGTCCGAGTCAGCCACCGCTTGCGCAGCACCGCTACCGTTTCGACGTCTATCAGATCGGGTGCGGCAAACTCGCCCGCGTCCCGCAGTGCGATGCGTGAGTTGCGGCCGTCCTCTTCGTCGTCGCCGAGTGCGTTGGCGAGCACGGACGCGTCCACCACGATCATCCGCGCTTGCGCTCTGTGCCGAGATCCTCGACCGCCTGCTGCAGGCCGACACGTCCGCCTTCACGCAGCTCGATGTCGTCCAGCACCTCGCTCACCAGTCGTCGCTCTGCCAACTGGCGCAACTCCGTAGTCAGGAACTGCTGCAGTGACTGATGGCGCTGCTCCGCCTTGCGCGTAAGCGCGGCATGGACGTCATCCGGGAGGTCGCGTACCAGTACATTCTTCATGCTTACATTCTGCTTGCATTCAGTGCGGCTTTCAAGTGATCCCCGACGAATGTCACATCGGTTCGCGTGAGCTGAACCGGTGTGACATTGGTCGGGGGAAGGGGGTGCGGAGGCGGAGTGCGGTGGCAAGGACCCGCAGTGACACAGCGGGACTGAACAATGTTTCCGGACGACGGGTCATGGTCGCCACCCGCAGGAAGGCGGCACCCACCGCGGCATTGTGCTCCGCCGCAGCGGCCACCCGCGGAATGTAGGCGTTGCCCATCCGAATCTTGCGAGTGCGGATGCCCTCCACACCGGGATAGGCGAGGTCGCCACCCGCAGCCATGTCCCATGGGATGTCGATGACCTTCGCGATCCGGCGCAGATAATCCTGCGGTCGTCCCCGGCCGTTCTTCTCGAGGTGAGCGCGTATCGCGAGCGCATCGAGTGCCGCCACCGTCATGCCCTGGCCGTAGATCGGGTTGAAGCTACACACCGCATCACCCGTCACCAGAAGACCTTCGGGAAACGCGTGGAGTCGTTCGTAGCGGTGCCGGGTACTCGCCGGGAAGCGTGCGGCCACTGGATCCTCGAGTGGTTCGGCATCGCGGATGACGTCGTACACGTCCGGGAATTGCAGTGACCGCGCAAACGCGAGAAATCCGTCGGGATCGGTGGGTGGGTAGTCGCCGAGAATGCCCATCAACGTTACGAGCAGACGACCCCCCTCGAGGGTGCTGAGGCCCGCGCCGCGAGGATGCTGCGGAGTCGGGGCCGTGATGACCGCATGCTCGGGGCTCAGAGCGGACGAGGCCAGACTGTAGATGCGGGTGGCATAACCGACTCGGATCGGTGTCTTTTCCTCGGCGGGCGCCTCGTACCCGAGGTCCTGCAGCCACACAGGCAGGCGAGATCCACGCCCGGTCGCGTCGACAACCAGATCGGCCTCGAGTTCTTCCGAGGTGCTGCCGTCGGCTCGGCGAAAAATGCGGGCGCCCACCACGCGGCTGCGGTCATCCGTCGTCATCAAGCCCACGCTGTTGCAGCAATCCAGCACGGTGACGGCGGGCAGCGCCCGAACCCGCGTCCGCACGTACGCCTCGAGGAACGGACGGCTGGCGCACACGATGGTCACCCCACTGGTGCCCTGTTGCAGTCGATGTCCGCTGAAATACAGCCGTGCATCGGCAAGCTGATCGAGCACCGGAACACCCTGCGCCTGCATGTCACGAGTGAAGCCAGGAAAGAGCTCGTCAAGAACCTGTTGTCCACGAGCCGCCAACCCGTGGATATGGCGGTCCTGCGGAGTGCCGCGTCGCCGGGTCGCCGATTCCGGCAACGGATCACGCTCCACCACGATCACCTCGCGAAACTTCTCCGAAAGCACCCGTGCCGCCAACAGGCCGGCCATGCTGCCACCGAGCACCACTGCCCGGTCACCGATCGTCGTAGTCATCGCAGCCACCTCCTGACGAAAGACTGCTCGCGAGATGTGCTCGCCCACCAGACCGAAACCTGCTCACTTCTGCTCACCGGTCCCGTACACCTCCCGGTCCCACATCCAGGACACGATCCGTGTCACACCCTGTCCGAGATGACGGCGATACGTGCTGAACGGCAGGCCCAGCATCGCGGCTGCCGATTCCTGAGTGGTCGCCGGTCGCAGATAGGTGCGGTCCACTGCGCGCAGGAGTTTGTCGTCGCGGGGATGCGCACTCAAAGCGTCGACGGCATCGCGTATCAACTCGGCGAGCGTTCGGTCGCTTGCTCGATCGCCCCCGGCCCAGTCATGAAAGAGCCTGGTGTGGACAAGCGGATTCTTCACGAGCAGATCCGGGTGGTGCAGATCGCGCAAGGCCTGCTTTGCTGCCTCGTAGAATTCGGCTTGGGAGAGCACGAGAAACTCGGGCCGTGACGGGACCGCCGGCGGCGACGTGTCGCGGGTCAGCACGCGTTCCGTGACGGTCTCGAGCCATGCATCGACCGGCACCTGACGGAAATCGTGGGCGAACAGTCCGAAAGTTGTTCCGCCCACCCGAAAGTCGGCACCCTCGACGCGGGGGAGGTCGGCGACGGCGAAGTAGTCGTTCCAGCGGTCCGGGTCGGCCAGTGTGAGGAAGTCCCACGACAGGTTTGGTGTGCACAGATACTGCTGCATCGTCAGAACGGGCACCGCATTGAGCGTGGGCGACGGGTCCTGGTACACCGCACGATCCACGATGAAGCGGGTCTGAGTCACGACCTCCCCGCGACGGCACGGCGCACTTTGCCGCGCATGGTTCCACGCAGCCTGGGTTCCCGGGTCGGCCGCGATGTCTGCCTCGTCGGCGCGGGTCAGGTCGATCAGCGCCGCGAAACCCCGGATGTCACCGTCGATCCGGCGGAGCACGTAGAAGGCGTCGGGCTGCCGATCCAGCCAGATGCGGGCGATCGCGGCCGACTCATCACCTTCGTGCGACCGCACCATGTCGAGAATCGCCGCATGATCTTTCGTCGTGGCCGGCTCCGGATAGAACCCTCCCCACGAATCCCAGTCGACGGGGGACAGCACGCCCGGAAAATGGCGGAACACGTACTTCAGGTCCACGATTGCGTGCTGTTGTTCGTGACCACTCACCGTATGCAGATGACGGCGGATGTGCTCCCAGAGTCCGTGAAATACCTGCTTGTAGCCGTCGAAATCGCGCCAGCGCAGGTCGGCGTCCAGGGCGTCGCGGGCCAGGTCGTGCGGGTAGAGCCCCTCGCCCGACGCATAGACGAAGGACAGACCCCGCAGCCACACGAAGACGTCGTGCGCATCGGTGATCCCGAGCGCCCCGCGCAACAAGGGCTCCGTCGTGACGCGCGCCATCGCACACACCTCGAGTGCGCGTCGATGAAGATCTGTCGGAATTACCTCGATGAACCGCTGAAGCAGGATTCCGACGAGATCCGGTGGGAGCGGGTCGTCGGCCCCGATGTCGTTGCGAGAAGCAGTGCCGTCACGAGAAGCGGCGCCGTCGCGGGATACGGGACCACCGTGCAACACCACATCCGCGAGTAGGGCGAGTCCCAACGGATGGCCGTGCGTCACCGAGGCGATATGCGAGTGGAGGGCTTGGTCCACGCCCACTGCGCCGAGGTACTCGATGCTCTCGGCCGGGCTCAGGTTTCGAATGGAGATGACGCGCAACAGCTCACCCCAACCAGGATCCGTGCGCCACTGCGGCGTCGGCGGTGCGCGTCCCGCCATGACGGTGAGAGACGTCGCGGGCAGGCGCGGAAGAAGCGAGGTTCGTATCCAGTCGTCGATCGATGCGAACCGCTCGTAGGTGTCGATGAGGACGACCACGCGACGCTGCTCGTTGTCTCCGTCCGAAGATGCGAGGAGCGGACTCAGTGCGTCCTGCAGTGCGCGGGGCGTCGGCGGCACTTCGCGCCCGTCCACGCGGGCAACCAGGGCGTTCGTGTCCCGCGCGACGTCCGCGATCTCGTCCAGGAGATAGGACTTTCCGACACCGCCGGGGCCGTGAAGGTGGAGTACGGATACCTCGAGATCATCGGAGCCGAGGATTTCGCGGACGAGATCCAGTTCGGAACTGCGTCCGACGAAGCGGTGCCGCCGACGTGCGTCGAGTACGTCGCCGAGAGATCGGTGGGTCGATCCTGCGCCACCCATATCTTCCATGCTAGAGCCGATGCCCGGTGCCGAACCCCGCATTTTCATTACACTGAGACCACTCACCCGAGGACGGACGGCGATGACTGGAGATTTTGCAGGCAATCTCGCGCTGGTTCTGGTTTTCATCCTGATGGGTGGGCTTTTCGCCGGCACCGAAATGGCTCTCGTCACGCTGCGCGACAGCCAGGTCAACCGGCTCGAGAGTCGCGGCGCACGCGGTGCACGCGCCGCCGCACTGGCCCGCGATCCGAACCGCTTCCTGTCTGCCGTACAAGTGGGTGTGACCGTCGCCGGCTTCTTCTCCGCGGCCTACGGTGCGTCCGCGCTCGCCCCGAATCTGGTGCCGGTACTCGAGTCCTGGGGTCTGTCGACGGGCCTGGCGGACGTGCTGGCACTGGTCGGGATCACGCTCGTCATCTCGTACCTGTCCCTCATCTTCGGTGAACTGGTTCCCAAACGCATAGGGCTGCAACGCGCTACCTCGGTGGCCTCGTTCGCCGGACCGTTCATCGATCGCTTTGCCACCGTGATGCGTCCGGTGATCGCATTGCTGTCCGCCTCCACCAACGTCATCGTGCGCATGCTGGGTGGAGACCCACATCAGAAGAGCGAGAACATCACTCACGCCGAACTACGCGAGCTGGTTGCAGGACACGCGGCACTCGGTGACGACGAACGCCGTATCCTCGCGGACGTCTTCGACACCGAACAACGGTCACTGGCCGAAGTGATGAGTCCGCGCACCGAAATCGAGTTCGTCGACGCCTCCTCGCTCATCGACGACGCACGCACGCAGGCCGTTCACGGCGGACACACCCGTTACCCGGTGAGCGGGGACTCGCTCGACGACGTCATCGGTATCGTCCACGTCCGCGACCTCCTCCTTGCCGGACCCACCGTGCAGACGGCACGCGAGGTGATGACGGAGATCCTGCACCTACCGGGCACGAAGCCGGCACTGCCCGCGTTGTCGGTGATGCGCAAGGAGAACATGCGCATGGCAGTCGTCGTCGACGAGTACGGCGGCACGGCCGGCATCGTGACGTTCGAAGACATCGTGGAAGAACTGATCGGCGAGATCGGTGAGGTCGGCGATGACTACGGGGTCACTCCGCACGTAGACGGGCTGCTGATCATCGAGGATTTCGCCGAGAAGACCGGAATCGTCGTTCCCGAGGGGCCGTACGAAACCATTGCCGGATACATGATGTTCGAGCTGCGCAGAATGCCGCGCGTCGGAGACGACCTCGTCGTCGGTAACCATCGACTCACCGTCACACGCTTGGACGGTCGACGAATCGACCGCATCGGCGTCGAGCCGATTCACCCCCACGGCCGGCCCGGTTACCACCACTGACCTTGCGTTCAATAGTGGTACTTCACCGAGATGACGGTGATCTGGTGGCCGTCGACCAGATAGACGAGTCTGTGCTCGTAGGTGATGCGCCGAGACCAAGCGCCGGCAAGTTGATGTTTGAGCGGTTCCGGTTTCCCTGGTCCTTCGAAGGGGTCGCGCAGAATTGCTTTGATCAGTTTGTTGATCGACCTGGTCACGGATCGGTTGTCGGTTTGCCACTGCACGTAGGAATTCCATGCGGTGGGGGTGAACGTGAGCTTCCGCTTCACTCGATCAGGTCGCGTTCGGTGGCGTCACCGGCCCGCGCTTCGTCGAGGCTCTTCATGAGGTGCCGTGCGTTGGCCGGCGACCTCAACAGGTAGGCCGTCTCTTCGAGGGAATCGTAGTCCTCCTTGGACATGAGGACAGCGCTTCCCCCGTTGGAAACAATTTCGATGGGGTTGTGATCTTCATTGACCTGCCTGATGAGCGGGAACAAGGTCTTGCGTGCCTCGGAAGCCGTGATCGCCATTTCTTTCCTCCGTAGTGGTACGAGATATGGTACGACTTTTCGCCTTGGGTCGTGTAGTTCGCGGAACGCTTTCGACCTCCCATGCCTCGGTGAATCGGATCGGTGACGTCGGATTTCGTCTCGCTCGCGCATAA
>JAAZAD010000008.1 GCA_012514505.1 Rhodococcus sp. (in: high G+C Gram-positive bacteria)
ATAGGCGGACACCGCACCGAACGCGCCGAGGCGCACTGATGCACGCTTCATGTGTCTTTCCCCCTTCGTGCGCCCGCAGGCGCACGCTCCCATGGCCGTCCGCGCGCACGAAAGCGCGCACACGCGAAACGGTCGGCGCCCCTGCGCCGACGTCCAAGGCTCCCCCAAAGACGCGCCCGAAGAATGCCACACCAGCGCTCCCACCCAGTCGGCACTAGGCCGTGTTGATCAAGTGGTTTCGCTCCCGGCTGGGTGAGTCTTGAACGGTGACGCGGCAGGAGATCTCTGACGACGTGTGGGCTGTGATGGAGCCGTTGATGCCGACGGTGACGGGGCGGTCGAGGCCGTGGACGGATCACCGGCTCGCTGTCGAGGGGATGGCCTGGAAGTACCGCACCGGGGCGCCGTGGCGGGATGTCCCGGATCGGTTCGGGAAGTGGAACTCGATCTACAAGCGATTCACCCGGTGGGCCGAGGACGGCACCTGGGAGAAGCTGCTGGGCGAGGTGCAGAAGCAGGCCGACTCTGCCGGGAAGATCGACTGGGTGGTCTCCATTGATTCCACGATCGCGCGCGTGCATCAGCACGGTGCGACCCTCGCCCGGGACACAGGGGGCTCCACCGAATCACAAGAATCCGTGGTTCGAGCCGCCTGATCACGGCATCGGGCGCTCCCGCGGCGGGCTCACGACCAAGCTGCACCTGGTCTGCGACGGTCGCGGCCGGCCGTTGGGCATGATGATCACCGGCGGAAACATCAACGACACCACGATGATGACCGCCGTGCTCGAAGACATCCGCGTTCCCCGCGACGGCAAGGGCCGGCCACGCACTCGTCCCGATCGGGTGCTCGCCGACAAGGGCTACCCGTCGAAGGCGAACCGAGCATGGCTCCGCGGACGAGGGATCGCCGCGACGATCCCCGAGCGAGACGACCAGATCGCGCACCGACGCAAGAAGCCGGGCCGGCCCATCGACTTCGGCGACCAGCAGCAAGAGCGCTACAAGGGTCGCAACGTCGTCGAGCGCTGCTTCAACCGGCTCAAGCAATGGCGCGGGATCGCGATGCGCTCCGACAAGTTCGCCCGCAACTACCGCGCCGCCGTCTGCCTCGCCGCAACGCTGATCTGGATCAAGACGGACCTGTCGCGCCCAGCCTGAGCACGGGCCGGGCGATGCCCGTGAAGATGCGGCAGGATGACGAGATGAGTTCCTACGTCCGCCCATCGATCGAAGTGCCGGTGTTCCGCGATGCCCACGGCGCCGTGATCGAGTACGGGAATCGGTGGCGTGGGTCGCCTCCGGAGGACACCTACTCGGTCGACACCCATCCCGAGCGGTTCGCACCGCTACACGCTGTCGCCGACGCCCTCATCGCGCACCTCCAAGAGACGTACGACGTCGACATCGATGAGGGTGTCGATGCGGCGGACGATCTGCTGCGTCCCGCATTTCATGATGTGGTGCGCGCCGTGCGGATACGGCCCAATGATCCGAAATGCGCATCCTTGACGTTGGTCTTCACTGCCTACCCGGGGATCTACATGCATGCGGGCCTGCTACACGACTTCCACTACCCAGTCTGCGGTTGTGACGCATGCGACTCGAACTGGCAGGCCGAAGCCGACGAACTCGAACAGCAAGTGTTCGCGACCGTCAGCGGCAACTATCGAGAGACGATCGAACGCGGACTTCGCCCCTGGGTGGACTACGCCTTCACCTATCCCGACGGCGCAAGCTCCGGAAGATCCCGCTCCCAAGATCTTCCTGCCCAGCGCCTGAAAGACGCCAAACCCATCCTCCGCGACGTTCCCGACGGATGGGATTCCTGGCCGCGCTCGACCTCAGCATCTTGATCAACACGACCTAGGTCGCGCACGCGGCATCCAGGGTTCTGTGAACGCAGATTTCGCCGGGCCGCCGCCCTCCGTTCAGTTAGAGCTGTGTAACGGCTGGTGAAATTCGTTGACGCAGCCGAGTGGCC
>JAAZAD010000456.1 GCA_012514505.1 Rhodococcus sp. (in: high G+C Gram-positive bacteria)
CGACCGACATCGTCGATCGACCCGACCTCCACCATGAAGTGGATCAGCTGGGCAGGCCCCGGTCGCTTCATCAACGCCACGGTGTGGTGACGACGGTTGCAGCCGAGGAACGTGATCCGCTCGTCGCCGCGCTTACCGTCCGGCCCCATCGCACGCATGGTGTTGCGATCGGCGAAACCGAGAACGTCGCGATAGAACGTCAGGGCGTCGTCGGCCTCGGGGCCACCGAAGACGACGTGGCCCATTCCGAGATCGCCGGTCACGAACTCGCGCACATGACGGGTTTCGAGCGGGTCGTGCACCAGCGACGGCCCGCTGTACAACTCGAGCGGCATCCCGAACGGGTCGTTCAGCAGCCGTAGGTCCCGCACCCTGCGGGCGTCGCATTCCGCGGAAGTTCCGGTCCGGACGTCGAATCCGCGTGCCGTGAGGTCGTCGGCGAGGGAGTCGAGCACACCGCGGTTCTCCACTTCGAAACCGATGCCCGCGACACCGCTCGCGTCCCCGGGAACGATCTCGAGGCGAGCGGCGTGCTCGTCCATCCGGAATGCGACCCCGCCCTGGGGAGACCGCTGCGCGGTCATCCCCAGGACGTCGGTCCCGAAGCGAGTCCACGCGTCGACGTCGACCGAGGTCAGACGGAGATAGCCGAGCGAGTGGATCGTCATCGATATTTCCTTGTCACCGCGCGAGGGTCTGCATGGCGTCCTGGAACCACTCGCAGTCGGTCGGGTAGTCCTCGCGAGCCAGCGGAACCTGCAGTTCCTCGACGCTCGGGCCGACCTGCTCGGCGATCTTGTCGAGCGCCGCGAGATCGAACCCGTACAGGTTGGCGCAGGTCTCACCGAGCAGGCGGCGAGCGTCCGCCTCCTCGACGCCGGCCAGTGCGACACGCAGGTGTTCGCGGGTGTAAGGCGCGGTGCCCTCACGGTGCGGGTAGTCGCTGCCCCACATCACGTTTCCGGGGCCGAGGCCGAGCGCCGGCTGGACCTCGCCGGGACGGATGGTGCTCGCGCCGACGAAGCAGTTGCGGGCGAAGTACTCGCTCGGGCGCATCGACAGCTTGTCGAAGGCCTGCTTGACGAACATCTCCAGCCACGGGCGATCGGAAACCGCCGCGAACTGCACCTCGAGCTTGTGCAGCGTCTCGAGGACCCACTTGACGCCCTGCTCGGTCATCGAGAACTTCAGGTTCGGGAACTTCTCGAAGACACCGCCGATGAGCATGTGCGAGAGGGTGCGGTTGGTGAACAGACCGAACTCGTAGAGCATGACGGCCGACGTGGCCGGGTCCTCCGGGTACTCGGGCTCACCGGAACCGGAGTGGGTGCCGACGACGAGACCGGTCTCCTCGACTGCGCGCCAGACCGGGTCGTAGTGGCCGGTGTAGTGCGGAAGGACGGTCGGGTGGTTCGGCGGGCTGGCGGGGATGACCACGCCACCGATGACGCCGGTCTCGGCCGCCCAGTAGATCTCCTTGACCGCGTCCTCGACCTGGTGCGGGAACACCTGGATCATGCCGCGACGCTGGACCGGGAGCTCCTTGCAGAAGTCGACGAGCCAGCGGTTGTGCGCCTGGATGCCGGCCCAGCGGCGGTCGTACTGCTCCTGCGTGGTGGGCAGCGGCACCACGTTGACGATCGACGGGAAGAAGGGCGGGATGGTGTTCGGGAAGATCACCTCGCCGACGACGCCGTCCTCTTCCATCTGCTTGCGACGGAGTTCGCTGTCCCAGTTGCGGGCGGCTGTGTCGTTGACCAGGTCGTCCCAGGGGCTCGAGTACGCCTTGGCCCACTCGTCGAACTCTTCGTGCCAGCTCGAGGCGAGGTACTTCTTGTATTCCCACAGATCGGCGCCGGCATGGGTGTCGGCCGAAACGATGGTGTAGTTCTTCTTAGCGCTCATGACTTGTCCTTCTTGCTCAGACGATCGATTCGCTCGGGCCCAGCCCCATGGCGTTGTGCGCCCAGCTGTGCAGGGTTCGTTCGTTCGTATTGATGGTGTGAT
Source organism: Rhodococcus sp. (in: high G+C Gram-positive bacteria) (assembly GCA_012514505.1). Taxonomy (GTDB): domain Bacteria; phylum Actinomycetota; class Actinomycetes; order Mycobacteriales; family Mycobacteriaceae; genus Rhodococcus_F. The sequence continues at coordinate 2,008 of JAAZAD010000456.1, forward strand.
GCTTGGCCGTGTGCGCGTCCCGCCAGAAACGGGCCATAGGGTGGTCTTCGCGGATCACCGCGGCGCCCTGGCGGTCGTAGATGTCGTCGATGGCCGCAACGCACCGAACGGTGCCGAGCACTTGGTCCCGGCGTGCCGTGGAACGCTGGTCGGTTGTAGGGGTTCCACCCGCCATCAACGTCTCGTAGATGTCACCGATGTTGCCGAGCAACTGCCGCCGGCACGCATCGACGATGCTCGCGGCTCCACCGAGAGCGGCCACCGAGTAAGGGTCGGCGTCGAGCATCTTGCCGTGTGCCCGGCTGACACGGGTGCCCTGGTATTCCAGCGCGAGGTCGATGAGGCCCTTCGCCATACCGATGACGGGGCTGGTGATCGCACTGGGAAACAGCGTCGTGAACGGCATGCCGAACAACGGTGAGGTGTTGAGCGTGCGCCCCGGCGCGTCGTTGGTGTAGACCTGCGTCTTGGTCAGTGCCCGGTAGTCCGGGACGAAGGCACCGTCGATGACGATGTCGTTACTGCCGGTGCCGCGCAGACCCACTGTGTGCCAGACATCCTCGACGACGTAGTCGGTGCGCGGCACGACCACGTTGTAGGTGGTCGGCGGACCGTCTTCGTGCATCTCGAGCGCTCCGAGGATGACCCACCGGCAGTGATCACTACCCGAGGAGAAGCTCCATCGACCGGTGAGCTCGAATCCGCCGGGCACTCGCTTCAATTTGCCGCCGGGCATGTAGGACGAACTGGTCCAGGTGTCCTGGTTCTCGCCCCAGATTTCCTGTTGGAGCTTCTCGTCGTAAAGCCCGAGCTGCCAGTTGTGGATGCCGACGACGCCGGTCACCCATGCGGTGGAACCGCAACGCTCGGCAATCGCAAGAACTGCTTCGTAGAACGCTACCGGGTTCGCTTCGTATCCACCGAATGCCTTGGGCTGCAGTAGACGCATCACACCACTGTTCGCGATCTCCTTCACCGTGGCGTCCGGGAGACGACGCTCGGCATCGGCCTGAGCGGTACGCTCGCCGATCCCGGGAAGCATGTCTTCTACGGCCTCCAGCAC
>JAAZAD010000457.1 GCA_012514505.1 Rhodococcus sp. (in: high G+C Gram-positive bacteria)
GCCTGGTGTGGGAAGCGATCGTCCCCATCGATGCCGTCGCCGACATCCGGCAGCGAGCGACGATCACGCGCACCGTCCGAACATCACGCGGCGTGCGGGTTCGTGCGGTCGCGCACATGCCTCCGGTGGAGGGGGCTCGCCCTGTCGAACCCGACCTCGAAGACGCGTATGTCAGTGCGGTACATACTCCGATCACCGCTGCCGGGGTGACCCGATGACCCGCGCGGCTGCTGCCGTCGCGGCAGCAGATTTCCGCGACCGTGCCCGGCGTCCCGCGTTCCTGGTCACGGTGCTCGGCGCCATCGCGCTCGGGTATGTTGCCATCCCGCCCGCTTCCGCCACCTACGCGATGGTGAAGGTCGGGTCGTTCCGGGGAATGTACGACAGCGCGTATATCGGCATGATGCTCGCCATGATCGGCAGCCTGTGGCTGCCACTGTTCGGGTTCTACGTCGTCCGCAGCAGCATCGCGCGCGACATCTCCACCGGCGTAGGCGAAACGCTTGCGGCCTCCCCGTTGCGTACGCCGATGTATCTGCTGGGAAAGTACCTCAGCAACCTGTTGGTGCTGGCAGCGATGGCCGCCGCACTCGCCTTCATCGCACCGGTGATGCAGCTTCTCCGCGGGGAATCCACGGGCCTCGACATGACTGCGCTCTGGCTTCCGATCGTGTTGTTCTGTCTTCCGGTCCTGACGGTGGCCGCAGCAGCCGCTGTGGTGTTCGAGACGATCCCGCTCTTGCGCGGTGGTGCGGGAAACATCCTGTGGTTCTTCGTCTATCTGTCGATTTTCCTCGCTGGGATTCCGCTGATCTACGGCAAGGTCACCGCGGGGTTCCAGACCGATCTGGCCGCGCAGCACCCCGGCATGGACGACGAGATCTCGATCGGGCTCACCGCGGAACCCGGAGCACTCGGACAGTTCACGTGGTCTGGAATGGACTTCGATCCGGCTCTCGTCGCGGCCGGTGTGGGATTGATTGCGGTATCGGCGCTCGTCGCCGTCGTGCCGTCGTTCTGGTTCACTCGGTTCGATCCGTCCAGACGGCAGATTTCCCTCTCGACGACTTCCACCCAGCCGCCCTCGGCAACACCGGAACCGGCGGCTACACCGGCATTCTCACGAACCGTACGAGGACTGTCCCCGGTCGAGCGTGGGCACGCGTTCCTGGGGCTGTTGATCGGCGAGGTGCGTATCCATCTCGGAAGTGTGTCGCGGTGGTGGTGGCTCACGCTCGCGATAGTGACGGTTGCAGCCCTCGCGGTTCCCTCTGATCGCGTCGGTGCCGCACTGCTCTTCGCGTGGTTGCTGCCGGTGCTGCTGTGGTCGCGTCTCGGCACGCTCACCTACGAACAGGGCGTCGATCCCCTTGTGGAGTGCGGTGTCTCGCCGCGCATCCGTCTCATCGCCGAGTGGGGGGCAGGTGTGCTCATTGCGGCCGTCGCCGGTGTGGGCCCGCTCGTGAAGATGCTCCTTGCACTGGACTGGACCGGCGTAACTGCGTGGGTTGCGGGCGCCACGTTGATCCCCGCTCTTGCACTGCTGATCGGGTCGATCGGACGCGGTGCACGCCTATTCCAAGCGGTCTACCTGGTGATCTGGTACGCCGTGCTCAACGGAGTCGCCGCCGTCGACGTCATGGGTGCGCTCCGCACCGACGGGTCGCTCAGTGGCCCTTCTCCACTGTTCTCACTCGGCATCAGCGCAGTGTTGGTCGCCGCTTCCTTACTCGTTCTGGAGGTTCGTCATGCCCGTCGTTGAAAACCTGGCCCGGAAGCCCCTTCTGTCTGCCGGGATTGCAGCACTGACACTCTCGACGCTTGCACTCACCGGATGCACCGCCGGTTCGACGAGTCAGGAGCAGCGGACCGACACCTACAACGGCACGATCACCTCCGTCACACTCGATCTCGATGATGCGGGTGCGAAGCAACTCGGTGTCACCACCGCGTCGCTGA
>JAAZAD010000458.1 GCA_012514505.1 Rhodococcus sp. (in: high G+C Gram-positive bacteria)
ACCGGTCTGATCGTCGATGCGGCGCAGCCACATCGCCCAGTTCTGCAACGTGCTGCCCCATTTCGACGGATACACGATCCCGTGCGGCCGCGATCCGTCGTCGAGCACCACCGAGTCCCGGATCCATGTTGCAATGCCGGTCGTCAGCGTCTTCCGCTCGTCCGAGGAGTCGGTCAGCTCGCTGAGGGTCAACCGCTCGATCGCGCACCGCGCCATCAACGCGCCCAGTTCCCGGCCGAGCACCGAGATGCTGTCGGCGCCCGTCACATCGATGAACCAACCGTCCGCGGGCAGACGCAGTTCGTAGAGGTTGCGCGTCTGGCGCCACCCGTGCGAGATCGACCGGTACGGCATTGCTCCGTAGCGTGGAAGCTCGCGCGCGAGCTGCGCATCGAAGGTCAACGCGTCGGAGGGGTCGACGTCGTCGAACAGCTCGGTCATCAGGATCTGCGGTGGATCGGGATCGATGTATTCGAGCACTTCGACGAAGGCGCCGATCGCGGTCGTGCCGCCGTAGATGGTCCGGCCCGGGGTGTCCCACCGCGACCATCCGGTCGGGTCGTCGGCGTCGCCACGCGGCGGCGGGTTGAGCGGGCCGTAGTGGGATTTGGCCACCCGATAGATGAGGCGGCCCGCGCTGGGTACCACGTTCAGACCCGTCGACGCGCACACTGCAACACCGCCGTCGGCGTCGCTGTAGGTCTGAACCAACCAGGGCCTCCTTATACGAGCACATCAGTATAAGGAGGCGGTCCGACCGGATTCGGCGGCCGGGTCAGGCGTAGTAGCTGTCCTCGACGAAGGCCGCCGCGGCGCGGTACACGTCCGGGATCTTGCTGTCCCTGATGTACTCGGCGGGAGTGTGTCCGTCCAGACGGGGGTTCGCCGAGATCAGCCAACCGCGGGCGACCTGGTCGTTGTCCGCGTCTTCGATCAGCCGAAACACGGCATGGGCTGCTTTGAGTCGGGTGACCTTGTCATCGGCGGGTGTCGCGTGCGTCTTCTCCCCTGGTGGGGTGGCCCAGCGTGCCGGCATCGACCGGCTGCGCGAGTTGGCGATGTAGGCGGTCAGGGTGCGTCCCAACCGTTCGAGGAGGTATGCCACGACCTGGTGGGTGTCCATGCGGGCGGTGTCATCACATGTTCTGGTCAACACGTCCACTTCTCGTTCACCCCTTCCCGGGCGCTGATGAAACCACTGTTCGATACCTCAAGGGTACCGAAGTATCGCGAAAATATCTTCAGAAGGTGCTCCAAACGGACCTCGGGGTACATCTACCCTGTTGCGTTCCTGCTCGTGGCCATCCGTCTTCTTCGGTCCACGAACACCCCGCCACCGCCGAGTTTGGATACCTCCGGCGCCGCCGTGCTGTGCACCAGCGACCACTCGCCGCCCACTGCGCTGGTTTGCCTACTTCCCGTCTCCGGATTCGGTCCGGTGCAGAGTGGGCGGCGTGTCTGCTGCCCATGACGGATCCCGGCGCTTATCGTCCATCCAAGGAACCCGCGTCCTTGAACGGGTTCCGCCCGGCGCAACCAAGGAGCGGCGCTGATGGACATGGACGAACAACTGCACCAGCTGGCGTGGCAACTCCGGCACAACGGGCACGGCTGGAGTGAGATCGCTGCCGAACTCGGCTGCGCCGAAACCGTCGCCCGAGCGATGGCCGACCGCTATCTCACCGACACCGAGGCTCGAGCACAGAAGGACCAGTTCTCGCTGTTCGATCTCTGAGCGGCACAGGCAATCACCGGCGGCAGCCGGGACCGAACTCGCACAAACGCCCCTCGGTCAGTTGCTGTCGGTCC
>JAAZAD010000459.1 GCA_012514505.1 Rhodococcus sp. (in: high G+C Gram-positive bacteria)
TCCCAGCGATGACATGTGCATCCTCAGCTGATGAGTGCGGCCCGTTCGGGGTTCGAGGTGATAGAGAGCACGGTTCCCGCGGATCTCGATGAGGTCGATCGCAGTTTCACTGTTCGGCTCCCCTGGCACTTCCTCCGCTGTCATCACACCGTGCTCCTTCACGATTCGACTGCGGACGGTGCGCGGGAAGGTGAGGTTCGGATCGTATTGCGCCAGTGCGCGGTATTCCTTGCTCACCTGCCGGTTCACGAACAAGTCCTGGTAGGGGCGTCGGTGACGCTGCTGAATCACGAACACCAGCACTCCGGCGGTCATTCGGTCGAGGCGGTGCGCAGGCGTGAGATCCGGCAGGTCGAATTGCTTCCGCAACCGCACCACGGCCGTCTCCGTGATGTGGGCGCCGCGTGGGATCGTTGCCAGGAAGTGCGGTTTGTCCACGACCAACAGTTCATCGTCCCGGTGCAGTACCTCGATGTCGAACGGGACCGGGATCTCCGGTGCGGGCTCGCGGTAGAAGTACACGAATCGTGTCGGCGCGTACTTCGTGGTCCGGTCGACGACTCGCGCGTGTTCGTCGACCATCTCTCCTCGGTCGACCATCTCGAGCCACTTTTCGGTCTCGTCTGGAAACTGCCACGTCAAGAACTCGACAACGGTCGCGATATCGAGTCCTGCGGGCATGGGAATTCGGTCAGGACCCAGCCCGTTCCGAATGGGAAGTGGTGCCTTCGCCACGGGCGGTCACTCACTCCCGGTTGCGTCGGCGCACGCGTCGCACATCAGCACAAGGGTGCGCTCTGGTTTCGTATCGTCGTTCTCGTAGCGGGAAGTGGGCGCCTCACACACCGAGCAGTGGCCCAGCGTTATCGCGGAATCACTGAATTCGATGTTCATCCTGTTGTCGAAGACGTAGAGCGAACCCTCCCACAATCCGGTGTCTTTGTATTTCTCGCCGTATCGAACGATGCCGCCGTCCAGTTGGTACACCTCGTCGAAACCGCGGGACCGCATCAGCGCGGACAGAACCTCGCACCGCACTCCCCCGGTGCAGTAGGTGACCACTGCTTTGTCTTTGAGGTGGTCGTACTTTCCGCTGTCCAGTTCGCTCACGAAATCACGCGTCGTGGCCACATCCGGAATCACAGCATTCTTGAATCGACCGATCTCGGCCTCGAACGCGTTACGGCCGTCGAAGAACACGACGTCGTCGCGGCGATCGTCGACGAGCCGATGCAGTTCGTCGGGTGCCAGGTGTACCCCGCCACCGACCACACCCCCACCATCGACCTCGAGTTCGTCCGGTGCCCCGAACGTGACGATCTCGTCCCGAACCTTCACGCTCAGACGCGGAAAATCGTTCCCGCGCCCGTCCGACCATTTGATGTCCGCAGATTTGAACGGCGCGTAGCTGCGCGTGCCCTTCACATACCGTTTGACGTTCGCAAGTTCTCCGCCGACGGTGGCGTTGATGCCGTGTGGCGACACGATGATCCGACCGGTCAGGTCGTGAGCCTCCGCCAGGGTCTGTTGCCACAATCGAATCGCCTCCGGGTCCGGAAGCGGGGTGAACATGTAGAACAGGACGATCTTCGGTACAGCCACGGGAATCCAGATTACTCAGTCTTCGGAGAATGCTTCACACGCGCGAGCCGGTAGCCCACACGTCGTGGAGGTCCGCACCGGTCAGACCGTCGAGGGTGGTCCGGAATACACGGGCCGGCGATTCGGGGACCGGAACCTCACAGGGCACGACGAGAACAGAACACCCAGCCGCTTCCGCGGCAGCCGCACCGGTCGGTGAGTCCTCGACCGCAAGACACTTCGACGGGTGTAGTCCGAGCAGGTGCGCGCCGCGCAGATACGGACCGGGGTGCGGCTTTCCTTCGGGAACGTCGTCGCCGCAGACCGCGTGGTCGAAGTACTCGCGACCCAACCTGTCGAGCGCACGATCAACCAACCTGCGTTCGGTGTTGGTGACGAGCGCAGTCTTCAGACCATGCTCGCGCACGAGAGCCAGTGCCCGTTGCGCGCCCGGGCGCCACCCCACGTCGGCGAACAACTCCTCGACCCGCGAGTACATCCAGTCCTTGGCCTCGGCAAGTGCGTCGGGATGGTGCTCGAGACCCAAGGAGTCGAAGATGATCGCCAACGCGTTCGGACTCGAGGCACCGATCGTCTTGCGACGAGTGTCCTCGGTCATCGTGCCGCCGAGATGTACGGACAGCTCGCGCACCGCGATGTCCCACATCCGTTCGGAATCGAGCAGCGTCCCGTCCATATCCCACATGACGCCCGAGAGCCCGCCGTCGGCCACGGCGGTTTGATCCACGTCTGTGAACACCTCAGACATTGAAGTATTTGGCCTCTGGGTGATGGAGCACGAACGCGTCTGTCGACTGCTCGGGGTGGAGCTGCAATTCCTCCGACAGCTTCACGCCGATTCGTTCGGGCTCGAGCAGGGCCATCATCTTCGCCCGGTCCTCGAGATCCGGGCAGGCCCCGTATCCGAACGAGTAGCGCGCGCCCCGGTATCCAAGATCGAAGAACTCCTGAACGTCCGCCGGGTCCTGGGTGGCGAGGTTGGCGCCATCGGGAAGCACCAATTCCTGACGCACCCGCTGATGCCAGTACTCGGCCAACGACTCGGTCAGTTGGACGCCGATCCCATGCACCTCGAGATAGTCACGGTAGGAATTGGCGGCGAACAATTCGTTGGCGAAGTCCGCGATCGGTTGACCCATGGTGACCAACTGGAACGGCAGAACGTCCACCGTTCCCGAAGCCTGCGCATCCTTCCGTGAGCGCACGAAGTCTGCGACACACAGGAATCGGCCACGTTGCTGACGGGGGAAGCTGAATCGGCAACGCTCCGCGGCATCCGGCTGCGGACTCTCGAGGACCACGACATCGTCACCCTCGGACACTGCCGGGAAGTACCCGTACACGACTGCTGCGTGCGCGAGAATCCCCTCGGTGCTGAGCCGATCGAGCCAGTACCGCAGCCGCGGCCGACCTTCGGTCTCCACCAGCTCCTCGTAGGTCGGGCCGTCTCCCTTGCGCTGACCTCTCAGTCCCCACTGGCCGAGGAAGAGCGCGCGCTCGTCGAGCAGCCCCGAATACTCGGACACGGCGACGCCCTTGACGATCCGGGTGCCCCAGAACGGCGGCGTCGGAACGTCGAGGTCGGCTGCCACATCGGATCGCTCCGGAACCACGACTGGAGTTGCCTCCGCCTTACGCTTTTCCGCGATCCGCTTCGACCGCTCGTGGCGGGCCTTGCGTTCGGCAGCCTTCTCACGTGCGGCAATGGCTTCCGGGCTGTCCGGATCGGGTCCCTCACCACGTTTGATGGCCATGATCTCGTCCATGAGATGCAGGCCTTCGAACGCGTCACGCGCATACGAGACGTCGCCGTCGTACACCTCCGCGAGGTCGTTCTCGACGTAGGACCGGGTGAGCGCGGCTCCACCGAGAAGGACGGGGAACTGCTCTGCCACACCGCGGGAATTCAGTTCTGCCAGGTTGTCTTTCATGACAACCGTCGACTTCACGAGCAGCCCGGACATACCGATCACGTCTGCCTTGTGCTCGATGGCATCGTCGAGGATGGTGGCGATCGGTTGTTTGATTCCCAGGTTGACGACGTCGTATCCGTTGTTGCTGAGAATGATGTCGACCAGATTCTTGCCGATGTCGTGAACGTCGCCCTTCACGGTCGCGATGACGAGTCGCCCCTTGCCGTCGTCGTCCGTTGCTTCCATGTGCGGCTCGAGGAAGGCCACCGCAGCCTTCATCACCTCGGCCGACTGGAGCACGAACGGCAACTGCATCTGGCCGGAGCCGAACAGTTCGCCGACGGTCTTCATTCCGGAGAGCAGCGTCTCGTTGATGATCTCGAGCGGCGGCTTCTCTTTCATCGCCTCGGCGAGATCTTCGTCGAGTCCGTTCCGTTCGCCGTCCACGATGCGGTGTTCGAGCCGCTCGAAGAGCGGAAGCGCGGCCAGTTCCTGCGCACGCGATTCACGTGCCGAAGCCGCCGACACCCCCTCGAACAACTGCATCAGCTTCTGCAACGGGTCGTATCCCTCGCTGCGCCGGTTGTACACCAGGTCGAGGGCCACCTCGCGGTGCTCGTCCGGGATGCGGGCCATCGGAAGGATCTTCGATGCGTGCACGATCGCCGTGTCCAGTCCCGCCTGGGTGCACTCGTGCAGAAACACCGAGTTGAGGACCTGACGCGCAGCCGGGTTCAGGCCGAACGAGATGTTCGACACACCGAGCGTGAAGTGAACGCTCGGGTAGAGCTCCTTCAGCCGGCGGATTGCCTCGATCGTCTCGATGCCGTCGCGACGTACCTCTTCCTGCCCCGTGGAGATCGGGAACGTGAGCGCGTCGATGATGATGTCGGACTCGGCCAGACCCCAATTGGTCGTGATGTCCTCGACCAGACGCTGAGCGATCCTGACCTTGTGGTCGGCGGTCCGGGCCTGACCCTCTTCGTCGATCGTCAAGGCGACGACCGCCGCACCGTGCTCGCGCACGAGCGTCATGATCCGTTCGAACCGGGACCCGGGTCCTGTCCCGTCCTCGTAGTTGACCGAGTTGACTGCGCACCGACCACCCAGATGTTCGAGTCCTGCCTGCAGAACTGCCGGCTCGGTGGAGTCCAGCATGATCGGCAGGGTGGACGCGGTTGCGAATCGGCTGGCGAGGGCGGCCATGTCGTACGCGCCGTCGCGGCCGACGTAGTCGACGTTGAGGTCGAGCATGTGGGCGCCGTCGCGTGTCTGCTGCTTCGCGATGTCGAGGCACTTCTGGTAGTCCTCGGCGATCATCGCTTCACGGAACGCCTTCGAGCCGTTCGAGTTGGTGCGCTCACCGATGACGAGGATGCTTGCGTCCTGTTCGAACGGAACCGCCGTGTAGAGGGACGACGTACCCGATTCGTGAACCGGAGTTCGCGTGCCACGCTCGACTTCCCGAACCGCTTCGGCCACCTGCCGAATGTGCTCGGGAGTGGTGCCGCAGCACCCGCCGACGAGATCGAGACCGAACTCGCGAACGAACCCGCTCAGTGCCTCGGCCAACTCCTCGGGCGTGAGGGGGTATTCAGCACCCTTCGGTCCGAGCTGCGGCAGGCCCGCGTTCGGCATCACCGACACCGGGATCGACGTGTACTTCGACAAGTGACGAAGATGCTCGCTCATCTCGGCAGGACCGGTCGCACAGTTGAGACCGATCATGTCGATCCCCAGCGGCTCGAGCGCCGTCAGTGCGGCACCGATCTCGCTGCCGAGCAACATCGTGCCCGTCGTTTCGACAGTGACGTGGGTGATGATCGGCAATCGTCGGCCGAGCTTTTCCATCGCCCGCTGACTACCGAGAACGGCAGCCTTCACCTGCAGGAGGTCCTGGCACGTCTCGACCAGGATGGCGTCGGCACCACCGTCGATCATGCCCATCGCGGCCTCGACGTACGCGTCCCGCAAGTCGGCGAACGGCGCGTGACCCAAGGTTGGCAGCTTGGTACCGGGCCCCATCGAGCCGAGAACGAAGCGCCCCATCCCGTCGCGTCCGGGCCCCATTTCGTCCGCGACCTCGCGGGCAATCCGAGTGCCCTTTTCGGACAGTTCACGGATTCGGTCGGCGATGTCGTAGTCGGCGAGGTTGGGCAGGTTGCAGCCGAACGTGTTGGTCTCGACCGCGTCCGCGCCGGCCTCGAAATAGGCTCGGTGGATCTCGCGCAGCACGTCAGGTCGAGTTTCGTTGAGGATTTCGTTGCAACCCTCGAGGTTCATGAAGTCGTCGAGTGTGAGCTCGGCGTCCTGCAACATCGTGCCCATGGCCCCGTCGCCGATCACAACGCGCTGAGTCAACGCATCGAGCAGGGCAGAGTGAAATGGGGCAGACATGCCGTCCACAGTAGTAGGCGCGCTCGGTTGCTCTGGTCGTAGGCTGGGCCTGTGAGCGCCAGTGAGTTCCCCGTCACGTCCGGAGAGCCGGACGACACAGCCGAGCACAAGGAGTCCTTCGACGAAATCCCCGTACTACGCGACCCGATCCTCGTCGCCGCGTTCGAGGGGTGGAACGACGCGGGAGACGCCGCCAGCGGTGCGATCGAGCACTTGGAACTCATCTGGGATGCGCAGCCCTTGGCCGAACTCGACTCCGAGGACTACTACGACTACCAGGTCAATCGGCCCACGGTGCGCCAGGTCGAGGGGGTGACCCGCGAGATCGTGTGGCCGGCCACACGCCTGTCGGTGTGCTCACCTCCAGGGAGCAAACGAGACATTGTCCTGCTCCGTGGGATCGAACCCAATATGCGTTGGCGCAGTTTCTGCGACGACCTGCTCGAGTTGGTGGACGATCTGAAGATCCACACCGTCGTCATTCTCGGCGCCCTGCTCGCCGACACACCGCACACCCGCCCTGTGCCTGTGACCGGTTCCGCATACAGCCGCGAGGCAGCGGAACGCTTCAACATCGAGCAGACCCGCTACGAGGGACCGACCGGCATCACGGGAGTCCTCCAGGATGCGTGTGTACGAGCCGGTGTTCCGGCGGTCTCCTTCTGGGCAGCGGTCCCCCACTACGTGTCACAACCACCGAACCCGAAGGCGACGGTCGCCCTCCTCCAGCGCGTCGAAGACGTCCTCGATGTCGAGGTTCCGCTCGGCGAGCTACCGAGCCAGGCCGAGGACTGGCAGGAAGCCGTCACCGACATGACGTCGGACGACGAGGAGATCGACGAGTACGTCCGCACACTCGAAGAACGCGGCGACGCCGAGACGGATATTTCCGAGGCCATCTCCAAGATCGACGGCGACGCCCTTGCCGCGGAGTTCGAGCGCTATCTCCGTCGCCGTGGTCCGGGTGGCTTCGGAGCCTGACGCCGGCCGATACCCGGCCCCTTCTCTATGACATACGGAAGGTGATGGGTTGGGAATTGAAGATTGACGAATTGGTGAGCTGTCTGTTCGTTGAATTCGGGATTTATAGGCATTCCGTCGGGGACCGATTATGGTAGACTACGATCGTGCCCAGCGACCGAAGCAAGACGAGCTTCCCCAAACCCGAGCGCGACATCGATCTCTACCGGCGCGCCACCGCCGCGCTGCGTGCCGCACTCCCCCCTGGCTGGAATATCGAGTCGGGCAAGTCCCGCTCCCTCGCCGACGCGCCGGAGCGTTTGTCGATCTCCTCCCCCAATGGCGAGATGGCGTCGTTCGCCGTCATCGCGGCGCGCGGCGTGCTCGCAGGGGACGCGGCCAAGTTCGCCGAGAGCATTGCGGGATCGGACAGGGGGTTCGTCTGCGCCCGGTACCTGTCGGAACCCGTCCGTAAACAACTCGACGGCAAGGGTCTCTCGTATGCCGACGCCACGGGCAACACCTCCGTCTTTGCAGACCGGCCGGCCATCTGGGTGCGCGACCGCGGCGCCGACGCCGACCCGTGGCGCGGCCCTGGTCGCCCTGCCGCACAGCTGACGGGTGATCCGGCCGCCCGCGTCGTCCGCGCTCTGGCCGATCATGTCGGCGAACTCACGGTGCCGGAACTCATCAGGCTGTGCGGGGCATCGACGGGAGCCACCTACCGTGTGGTCGAAACTCTCGCCGAGCGCGACTTGATCGAGCGCCTACCGCGCGGTCCCATTACGAGCGTCCGATGGCAGGACATGCTTCGCGCGTGGAGCTCGGACAGCCGATTCCGGGACTGCCCCACCACCAGCTACTTCGCTCCGGGCGGAGTTGCGTCAGTCTTCCAAGGGCTGGCGAAGCATCCCGGCCTTCTCTACGCGGTTACCGGATCTGCCGCGGCGTCCCACTGGACCGAGTCCGCGCCGAGCACCCAGTTGCAGATCTACGCGGACAATGCCGAGGCGCTGGCCGAAGCGCTGGGTCTACGTGCGACCGACGAAGGTGGCGACGTCACCATCGCCACGCCGCGGTCAGCTGCGGTATTCGACCGGACGATCTTCCGCGACGACATCCGCTTCGCCTTCCCGACGCAGGCCTGCGCAGACCTACTCACCGGCCGCGGACGGCAGTCCGAGCAAGGCTCGCACCTGCTCGCGTGGCTCGAGAACAACGAAGCCGAATGGCGAGTCTCCCTCCGCAAGAAGAAGTCGTCGTGACGAACCTCCGTCTACAGTGGCGGGGCGGTTCTCGTCACAACGGATTCTGTAGGCTTGCGCCTTGCACGGTCAACGTACCGAACGTGACGGAGATCGAGCACCACGGAATACAAGCGTGTCGGAATCGCATGGCGGCCACGATCATCCGCCTGCAACCGGAGTAGGGGTAGTCGTATGGCCATGGGAGTCGGGCTCAGGGTCGGCA
>JAAZAD010000460.1 GCA_012514505.1 Rhodococcus sp. (in: high G+C Gram-positive bacteria)
GTCGACAGTCGGATCGATCATCGACAGGGCTTCCTGCCAGCCTGCCGGGTTCTTGGCGAGCAGCATGTGCACCGAATGTGGGCCCACCTGCACGGTGCTGTACCTGCCGGCGACGTCCTGAACAGTGGACGCTGCGGCAACCGCATCCTGGGCCGTAGCCCCCATTACGACGGACGCGGCAACAGCCTGAGCGGCATTGCCGCGGTTGGCCTTACCGGGAAGCGCCAACTTCATCGGGACGACGAGTCCGTCCGGGCCGTAGAGGTTGTCGTCGTCGAGCCACCAATCCGGCTCGGGGCGTGCGAAGTCGGAGCCCGTGCTCCGCCAATGCGTGCCCTCCCACACGATCGGCTCCCCGGTGCGGGGGCAGCTGGTGGCGTCGCCGACCCAGCCACTTCCGGCGGCCACCCACACCACGTTCTTGGCGTCGTATGCGACTGAAGTGACAAGAACGTCGTCGCAGTTGGCCACGATGACAGCGTCGGGATGCGCTGCCACACAGGCACGCAACTTCCGCTCGATCATGTTGATTTCACCGACACGGTCGAGCTGATCGCGGGTGAGGTTGAGCAGCACGATCGCCTCGGGGTTCATGGCGTCCGCGACGTGCGGCACGTGCAGTTCGTCCACCTCGATGGCGGCGAGTGGCGCGTCGATATGCGAATTGAGCGCAGCCACGATTCCGGCGTCCATGTTGGCGCCGTCGGCCTGCGTCGCGACCTCGTCGAGGGTGGCCAGGGCGGCCGCGGTCATGCGGGTGGTCGTCGACTTACCGTTGGTGCCGGTGACGATCACCGTGCGGCGGTCGCGTCCGAGCTGCGTCATGACCGAGGGGTCGATCTTCAAGGCGATGAGTCCGCCGATCATCGAACCCTTGCCACGGCCGGCCTTCTGCGACGCCCACGAGGCAGCGGCGGCTGCGCGCAGCGCCAACCTGCCCCGCGTGGTGATCTTGGTGCTTCTGCTCACCGAGCGAGTTTGGCACAGCAGCACCTGCTGCGCCGATTCGCATCTACATCACGTGAGAGCTTTGGCCTTGAGTGCCTGGAATTCTGCCTCGGTGATGGTGCCGGAATCGAGGAGTGCTTTCGCATCCGCGATGTGTTCGGCAGGCGACTTGCCCGCGACATCCCGGATGTAGCTTTCCTGCGCTTCCTGCATGTTGCGCGCAGCCGAAGCGGACCGCTGTGCCATCCCGTCGCCCTTGACGATCAGGTAGATCAGCGAGGTGAGTAGTGGAAGGAGGAACAGGAACAGCACCCAGACGGCTTTTGCCCAGCCGGAGCTTTTGTGGTCACGGAACAGGTCCGTGATGATCATGAACAGCAGGATCAGGTACGCCAGGAAGGCGAAGCTGACGATGATGACCCAGAGGAAATCCCAGAAAGAGTCCATGACTCACTATCGCACCTATTCGCGCACCGTGCGGGGTAAAGGGCGCTTCGCGCCTGTGAGTGGTTGACGAGTCCAGAGACTCGTCAACCACTCACGAGCGGCGGAGCCGCCTAATGCGCGCGGTTGACCGCCGAGACAACGGCCCGCAGTGACGCGGTGGTGATGGACGTGGCGATACCGACGCCCCAGACGACCTTCGTTTCACCCTCGGGCAGGGTGACCGCGCATTCGACGTAGGCAGCGGCCTGGGCGTCGTCGCCTGCGGACATGGCGTGTTCCGAGTAGTCGAGCACCCGCACGTCGTAGTCGACGGTGGACAGTGCTTCGACGAACGCGGCGAGCGGGCCGTTGCCGGAGCCGGAGATCTCCTGCTCCTTGCCCTCGATCTTCACCGTCGCGGTGATCGAGTCGGTGCCGCCATCGATCTCGGCGGCGGTGACCTTCTGCTTCATCCGCTCGAGCGGACGAACCGGTGCCAGGTACTCCTCGTGGAAGACGTCCCACATCTCCTTGGGCGATACCTCGCCACCCTCGCCGTCGGTGATCTTCTGCACGGCCTGCGAGAACTCGATCTGCAGGCGCCGGGGCAGGGCCAGTCCGTGATCGGCCTTCATGATGTAGGCGACGCCGCCCTTGCCGGACTGCGAGTTGACGCGGATGACGGCCTCGTAGGTGCGGCCGACGTCCTTGGGGTCGATCGGCAGGTAGGGGACCGCCCACGTGATGTCGTCGACGTCCGAGTCCTGCGAGTCCGCGTCCACCTTCATGGCGTCGAGGCCCTTGTTGATGGCGTCCTGGTGGCTGCCGGAGAAGGCGGTGTAGACCAGGTCGCCGCCGTA
>JAAZAD010000461.1 GCA_012514505.1 Rhodococcus sp. (in: high G+C Gram-positive bacteria)
ACGAGCTCCTCGATGCCCGGAGCCGGCGAGAGCTCCAGCTCGACGTGGCCCTGCGGGAGGATGTCATCGACGCCCACGTCGAGGCTTGCGAGGCTGCCATCGAGCGACGGGTCAATGCCCACGTCGACGCCCAGGCTCGGGGTCGAGTAGGTGACGCCGATGGAGCCGTCGATGCTGCCGGCCCATGCGAACTGGTAGCCGAACTGGAAGGTGGTGCCCTCGGCGTCGGCTGCGCCCTCACCGAGCAGGTTCGCGGTGCCGCGGCCGTTGTGGAAGAACTCGCGGTTGAACGGGCTGCCGCCGAGCGCGGGAACACCGTGGATGTTGGTGTCCTCCTGGGTCACGACGACCTCGAGGCCGTCGGAGATGATGCGGTTCTGGTCGTCGACGGCGGCCTGTGCGGTGCCGGTGGCGCCGAGGACGAGGCCGAGCACGGCGGCGCCGGAGACGGCGGCGTTACGAGCGGCCTTGAAGCCACGCGACTTGATTCCCATGATTACTCCGTATTTCGTGGTGGGATGTACTGCAGGTGTGACCGAAGCCGAACTAGAGGGTCCAGACCTTGCCGTAGGTGGTGACATTGTCGCCGTTCGAGGTGATGACGCGGACGAACGGACGAACCTGAACCGCACCGATGACACCGGTGGCTGCGCCGTGGACGTTCGCGAACTGGACTTCCTTGAAGTCACCGTCGAAGTCACCCTCGGCGACGACGAGCTCCTCGATGCCCGGAGCCGGGGTCAGCTCCACAGCCGCGGTGGCCTGCGGGAGGATGCTGGACACACCCACGTCGAGACCGTCGAGCTCGAGGTTTCCGCCACCCTCGATCGGGCGGTACAGGGTTTCCTGCTGCCAGATCAGGTTGTCGTCCTCGTCGACGGCCTGGTCGCCGGTTTCCTCATCCATCACCGGGATGCGGTTGCCGTCGGCGTCGAGGCTGTCGACCACAACCTCTTCGTACCGGGCGGACGGCGACGTGGACGCATCCAGGCCGACGTCCGGCGTCGACCAGCTCACACCGAACGATCCGTCGATCGATGCCGACCACGCGAACTGGTAGCCGAACTGGAAGGTGGAGTCCTCGAAGTCGGCCGCGTCCGGGCCGACGATATTGGCGGTGCCGAGACCGTTGTGGAACCACTCACGGCTCAGCGGGCTGCCGCCGATCGGAGGCACTCCCTGAATGAACGTGTTCGACTGGGTAACGATCACCTCGTTACCTGCGGACACGATTCGGTTCTGGTCGTCGACGTCGGCGCTGGCCACGCCCGTCGAACCGAGGACCAGACCAGCCGTGGCAGCGGCGGCCACCACAGCGTTGCGGGCAGCCTTCAGGCCGCTTCGCGTCTGAATCTTCATGAATGCCTCATCCATTCTCTGCGTGCCGGGTTCAAGCACCCGCGTTCGACAAGTCGTCGTGTCGCCGCGAGGCATGTCACACCGAGCGCCGCCGAGGCAGACCCCCCGCCGATGCCGATGCGCACATCATCCGCACGGTAGCTGTGTTACCGATTCGTGATTGAAGGCCCGGATATGAGTCCGGGCCTTCACTCGATCGAACCTGTGCAGAGATTAGACCGTGATCCAAGGTCGAGCAATGGTTACCCTCACCCGCGCTGGCCACGGGCGATGCGAATTCGGACGAGGCACGTTTCGGTCCGATGAACAGTAGCGATCAGGTCACAGAGTGGGACGGATCACCATAAGTCGGGTCGTGCCGAGTGTTCCGAACCGAACGATCCCAAATACGTGCTGGTCGATGCGCATCATCTCGCAGAATTCGTTTCACGACATGTGCCGAGGGTCACCGTCACGAGTCGGCGCATTCCCACGATGCGGCAATCGGACACGTTGCCGGAAGGTTTCCTCCGCGCGAATGGATGTTGAAGCCGAAATCGAATCCACCGGATTCGAGT
>JAAZAD010000462.1 GCA_012514505.1 Rhodococcus sp. (in: high G+C Gram-positive bacteria)
AGCCGCCGTGGCCGAGCTGCACATAGGAGTATAGCTTGTTTCCCTTGATGCTCTCGTAGGTGGCCGTCGCACCGGTACCTCCCCAACTGCCGGTGTAGTCCGATCCCGTGAAACGAACCCGCCCATCGTCGTAATCCACCTCGCCGACCGTTGCGCCGTCGCTGGCGCGGACCAGGGTGGCGGTCAGATCGGTGCCTGCGGCCGGAACGTCGGTAATGGTGTCAACCACGTTGCCGGAAGCGTCCCTCAGCACGATCTCGACCGTCCCCGGCACGATGTTCGCGTAGATGTCGGGCATCTGCTTGCCGGTGGCCGTGGTCCTCATGTCTGCCAGGATAACCCACACGTTCGTCCCCGCGTTGAGAGCGGCGTCGATGGGGGCGGTGGTTACGGTCCTCTGTGTGACCGGCGATGCTGCCGCGCCGAGGAACTCCACTCCGCCCCAAGTCTCGATATCGATCGTGCCGGAATGCACCCCGCGGGATCCGTAGCCGCCGTGGCCGAGCTGGGCGTAGGAATATTGCCCTAGTCCGACCCCCTTCGTCACGGTCTCCGCCGTCACACCATCCAGGGAGGCGGAGGTGCTCGCCGATGTCTGGGCACCGGTAATGCTGCCGTCGAAGCGGATCCCGCCTCCGAGCGCCCGGATCACGATATCCCCGGTGAAGCCGTCTTCGTTGTTGGCACTGGAACTGTAGCCTCCGTGACCGAGCTGGGCGAAGCTGTAGTTCGTATCACCGGCTGCGAAGAGGATGCCGCCGGTCTCCTCGTCACCGTCGGCATTGCCGACGTCGCCGGTACCCGAAACGACGGTAATGTCCTGGCGATTCGGCATCACGGTGACGGCCGAATATCCACCGTGCCCCAGCATGATCCAACGCCTGCTCACACCAAACGGACTGGCAGTGTAGGTGCTCTCCCATTGGTGCGAGAGCACCCCGTCGGTCGGTCCGCCCTCGGGCGAGACGAAGCTGATGTCGCCGCGGGCGGTCACTACGATTTCGGCCGAGTTGTCGGATCCGAGTATGTCGCCGTCGCTATCGTATCCGCCGTGCCCGAGCTGGGCGAACCCGTCCTCCATGCCTCCGGCCCTGAACCGGATGTTCCCGCCGACCGCTCCGGCTCCCTGGCCAGCCAGGACGGTGATGGTGCCGTCTCTGACGCCTCTCGTTACGTATCCGCCGTGGCCGATCTTTGCGTAGGCATAACGATAGCCCGAAGTGCTGGAAGGGCGCGTATTGTAGCCACCCTCGACGACGACGTCCCCGGTGTCGGCCTCCACAAGGATGTTTCCGATGAAACCGGTGGACGCCGCCAGCGTGGGCGTGCCGAACGGCGTCGCCGCCCCCGCGCCGAAATCCGGCGTCTGATCGGCCGTGTTGGTGGAGTACATGTAGTTTCCGCCATGACCGATCATCGCATGGGTCCGCAGCCCGGTGCCCGCTCGGAGCAGAATGCCGGTCCGGTTGGTCGGATCCGTCGGACTGATGTAGCTGCCGCCCGCATAGATGGTAATGTCGCCCGCGGTGGAGTTGTCCGGCATGATGCCGCTCACCACGCTGCCGCCGGGCATGGTGAATCTCCCGGCGGTGCCCGGGCTGCCCGCATTCTGCCCGCCGTGGCCGATATGGACGTAGCTGCCATAGACAGTGTCGTCGGAGGCGTTGCCCGACGGGACCACTTCGTCATCGGGGATGATAGGGCCGAAGTTGATATCGCCATCCCGGATCACCTGGTTGTGCGCTTGGGCCCGGATCGCCCCGGTGGTGGCGGTGACGGTGATGTCCCCACTGCGAGTCATGTCCCACACGCTCCCGCCGTAGGCACCCTGGTTGTCGGTAGCATGCCCGATCTGGACGAAGTTCCGGCTTCCACGCCCACCGAGCATTTGAATGCCGATGCCCTCGGGGCCGCGGACATATCCACCGGGAGTGGTCCCGTGTGCCGTCACGGTAACGTCGCCGTGGTAACTGCCCGTGTTCTCCGCGCCTCCATGGCCGATCAGACTGAAGGTCCCGGTAGCGCGGGAGGTGCTGAGATTGTCGGCCGCGTCAAAGCCCCGCGCCCCCGTCATCAAAATATCGCCGTCCGCCGTGACGGTGATCTCCGCATCGATGCGAGCCAAATCGCCTGCGTAGTTTGTCCGCCAGGTGCTGCTGAAAAAGGACGACCGGTCCCGGTTCGGATCCATCACGATACCGTCCCGCGTCGTCCTGATGCTCGGTGAACTGCTGCTGTAGTGGGGTTCGGTCCCTTCGTTGATGTTGGCCCCATGGCCGATCTGCGTGCTGCTGTAGCTGGTGCCGCCGAGCATCTGGAGCCGCCCGCTCAGGCCGACCTCGATGTCGCCGGTGGCTCCCCAGCCCGCTCCACGGAAGGCTCCGGGCGTGCCGGGAACTCCGCCAGTGCCGAACTCCGTGCCGCCCAGCAAGGCGATGTAGTCCTTGCCGAGCACGTTGCTCGTCGCATTGCCCCACCATTCGTTCTGGATGGTGTTCATGACGTTGCCGAGTCCGTATTCGTAGCCCGAATCGTGAAAGCCCAACTGCGCCCAGCCATACGCTCTCAAAGTGCTGCCGGTCAGGAAAAGATCATGGGCGGCCACGTTGACATCGCCCCAGCGGCTCCCCACATCCACGCTGGTCTGGATGCCGGTGCCTCCGATAAAGACCGAGCCGTAGGTGCCGTTGAACGAATTGTAGAGACCGGCGGCGTCGTTGGCGTCATCGCCGTCGTTCATCGTGGCCAGCACTGCGGCCATGTCGAAGACACCGGGAGCAGCCAGACCGGTCAGGCCATCCCAGCCGGCCACCACGTTGATGCCGCCCTCGCCGGCGCTGTGGACGGAGGAGTTG
>JAAZAD010000463.1 GCA_012514505.1 Rhodococcus sp. (in: high G+C Gram-positive bacteria)
GCGTGGCCAGGCGGATGCGCTGCGCCTCCCCACCGGAGAGTGTGCCGGCCGCGCGAGCCAACGACAGGTACTCGAGGCCGACATCGAGCAGGAAGCCGAGCCGCGCCTGTACCTCTTTCAAAACCTGGCCTGCGATCGCCTCCTCGCGGGACCCGAGCGACAGACTGTTGAGAAAATCTGCACAGTCCGCGATCGAAAGGTCACAGACTTGTGCGATCGACTTGTTGCCGAACTTGGCGCTGGCGATGGACACCGACAAGATCTCCGGCTTGAGCCGCGCACCATCACAGGCGGGGCACGGGATATCCCGCATGTAGCCGTCGTATCGTTCCTTCATCTGGTCCGACTCGGTCTGCTCGAGACGGCGATGAAGGAAGGGCATGACGCCTTCGAAATCGGCGTAGTAGGAACGGACACGGCCGTAGCGGTTCTTGTAGCGCACGTGCACCTGGTCGGTGCTGCCGGACAGAATCGCGCGGCGAGCCCGGGCGGGCAGCTTGTTCCACGGTGTGTCCATGTCGAATCCGATGACGTCTCCGAGTCCGGACAGCAATCGACCGAAGTACTCGGAGGTCTGGCCCATGGACCACGGCGCGACAGCACCCTCGGCCAGCGTGAGTTCGGGGTCGGGGACCACCAGGTCCGGATCGACCTCTTTGCGGATGCCGAGGCCGATGCACTCGGGGCACGCACCGTAAGGCGAATTGAACGAGAAGGATCGCGGCTCGAGATCGTCGATGGCGAGTGCGTGTCCGTTGGGGCACGCCAGTTTCTCGGAGAAGCGGCGCTCACGATCGACGGCGTCCTCGTCGCGGTCGACGAAGTCGAGAACCACGATGCCCTCGGCGAGGCGCAACGCCGTTTCGACGGAATCGGTGAGCCGTTGTTTCGACGTCGGCTTCACGACGAGTCGGTCGACGACCACCTCGATGTCGTGCTTTTCCTGCTTCTTCAGTGTGGGCGGGTTGGTCAGCTGATGCACCACTCCGTCGACACGGATGCGCGAGTACCCCTGTCCGTTCAGTTGGTCGAACAGATCGACGAACTCACCCTTCCGGGTGCGGACGACAGGCGCGAGGACCTGAAAACGGGTTCCCTCCTCCATGCCGAGTACCTGGTCGACAATCTGTTGCGGGGTCTGCCGCGCAATCTGTTCACCGCAGGTGGGGCAATGCGCTGTGCCTGCGCGGGCATAGAGGAGTCGGAGGTAGTCGTAGACCTCGGTGATGGTGCCCACGGTGGACCGCGGGTTGCGGTTCGTGGACTTCTGGTCGATCGACACCGCGGGCGAGAGCCCCTCGATGAAATCGACGTCCGGTTTGTCCATCTGACCGAGGAACTGCCGGGCATACGCCGACAGCGATTCCACATACCGCCGCTGGCCTTCGGCAAAGATGGTGTCGAATGCGAGGCTCGACTTTCCGGATCCGGACAGGCCCGTGAAAACGATCAGGCTGTCACGAGGCAGATCGATGTCGACTCCTCGCAGGTTGTGCTCACGAGCACCCTGCACGATCAGGCGATCCGCCACTCCAAGTCCCTTCTCATTACAAGTCTTCGACACCGAGAATCAAGCCTTGCCATCGTAGTTCTCCCCACCGACACATTTCTCGGCACGGGCCATCGACAGTCTCTCACCTGCGAAGATTCGTAAGCGGTAGCCTGCCCCCATGAGCGATCACGAAGCGGAAGCCTGCCCACTGCAGGTAGAGGACGAGTACACGGGGCACGTCTCGCCCGGATCGCCCCCTCAGCGGCGGAGCGTCAACGGTGCCACGATCACCAAGATGTCCGTTGGCCCCATGGACAACAACGTGTACGTCGTCGTTTGTTCCGCGACCGGCGAATCGCTGCTCATCGATGCGGCGAACGAGGCGGACCGCATTCTTGCGCTCCTGGAAGAGCTACCGAAGCCGTTGGGGCAGATCGTCACGACGCACCAGCACGGCGACCATTGGCTCGCCTTGAAAAAGGTTGTCGAGGCCACTGCGGCAGTTACGGCTGCACACCCGCTGGACGCTGACCCGGTCGCGCCCGAACGGCTGATCTCCGAGGGTGACACGGTTCGCGTCGGAGATCTGGAACTGTCTGTGATTCACCTCTCCGGCCACACACCGGGTTCGGTTGCACTTGCATTGACCGACTCGGACGGCCGCGCACACCTGTTCACCGGCGATTCACTGTTCCCGGGCGGCGTTGGAAAGACCAGTGATCCCGAGAAGTTCGACTCCCTCATCACGGATGTCGAGACGAAACTCTTCGGGCGCTATCCGGACGACACGCTCGTCTACCCCGGCCACGGAGACGACACCACCTTGGGAACCGAGCGGCCGCACCTCGGCGAGTGGCGTAGCCGCGGCTGGTGACCGGTCGGGCGGCCGCATCCGGACCGTAACCGCCTACACGACATGCAAGCCGTCGTTAAAGTGGACGGACAGGTCCAGATCAGATGGAGGATGCGAATGCTTGTTCGTAGAATTGCCCGTCCACTGTTGTCCACGATCTTCATCGCCGGCGGCATCGACGCGCTGAAAGACCCTGCTGGGAAGGCCCAGGCCGCAGCACCACTGATCGACAAATCCGCCGAGACCCTGCCTTCTTCGGTGACCCAGAAGGTGCCCTCCGATAACGAGACGCTGGTGAAGATCAACGCCGGAGTCCAGATCGGTGGCGGCGTGTTGCTCGCGATCGGGAAGGTTCCGCGGATCGCCTCTCTCGCCCTCGCCGGCAGCCTGATACCGACCACTCTGGCGGGTCACGACTTCTGGAACGAAACAGACCCAGCCCAGCGTGCAGCGCAGCAAATGCACTTCCTGAAGAATGTGAGCTTGCTCGGCGGTCTTCTCATCACCGCCGTCGACACCGAAGGCAAGCCGTCGCTCGGTTGGCGCGGACGACGCGCGGCCCGAAACGCGCAAGCGTCCCTCGCGTCGGCGCTGCCGTCGGGAAACTCGGATGACCACTCGCGTGCAGAGAACGCGTTGACCTCCGTTTCGGAGCGTGCACGCAAGCTGGGTGAGGAAGCAGCGGAGCGCGCACCCGGCATAATCGACTCCGCCCGCGAGCGCGGGTCGGTGATCGCGAAAACAGCAGCCGAGAAAGGCAGTGAACTGGTCGAGGTCGCCAAGGACCGCGCGCCGGAACTTGCCGAGACAGCCCGTGAAAAGGGCAGCGGATGGGCGTCGGTAGCCGCCGAGAAGGGCGGCCAGTTGGCATCGACCGCAGCGGAGAGGCGTGAAGCCCTCGGCCAACGTGCACACGATCACGGCGACTCGCTCGGCAAGCGCGCCCGCAAGCGGGCCGAGATCGCTCGCAAGGAGGGCGATCTCGCCAGAGTTCGGGCACGCACACAAGCCGAAGTCGCGCTAGCCAAGGCTCGCGCCGAGCGCGCGAAACTGGCTCGCTGACACCGTCCGCAGAGTGCGCTGACCAGCGCACTCTGCGGACCTCGGTCGGCACGACTAGACTTCCTTGGCACTTTTCGCCGCGCACAGCGGCACCGATCCAGCCAAGGAGACCACTTGCCCCACGAGGGAACGTCACGCGACGAGCGCGAGCTCGAGCAGCAGTACGTGACGACGCTGTACAAACGCCTCGACGCTCTCCGCAGCTATGCAGAAGAACGCTTGCGCCGAGTCCTGTTGGAGTCGGGCGGCACACCTCAGGCCCGCAGTGAACGAGAATCGTTCAACCAGCTCTACACCGAGGACCTGGCGAAGTACGACGCCGCCGAGAACGGCTTGGCGTTCGGCCGAATCGACGTGGACGGCGAACCCCGGTACGTCGGACGCCTCGGCATCCTCGACGAAGAGAACGACTACGACACTCTGCTGCTGGATTGGCGTGCACCGATGGCGCGGCCGTTCTACCTCGCAACGACGGCAGCCCCGGACGGCGTAACCCGACGTCGGCATATTCGCACGCGAAGTCGGACCGTCACCGCAATCAACGACGAATACCTCGACCTTGCAGCCGCGGTAGCGGCCGGTGTCACGACCGCGTCCGGTGGTGTCGCCGGTGAGAGCGCGCTCCTGTCTGCGCTGAACGCTGCCCGCACCGGCCACATGAACGACATCGTCGAGACGATCCAAGGCGAGCAGGACGCCATCATCCGAACCGACCACAAGAGCGTTCTGGTCGTCCAGGGCGGACCCGGAACCGGAAAGACCGCTGTCGCGCTGCACCGCGCCGCCTACCTGCTCTACACCTATCGTCGCCAGCTGGTGAAGAGTGGTGTGCTCATCGTCGGACCCAATCCGACCTTCCTCGACTACATCGGGCAGGTCCTGCCTTCTCTCGGTGAGACCGGCGTGCTGCTGTCCACCATCGGAGATCTGTACCCGGGTGTGCACGCCACCCACGAGGAATCCCTGGACGCGGGAGTGCTGAAAGGATCGACCGAGATCGTCGCGATCCTCAAGAAGGCGGTACGAGATCGTCAGGAGGTTCCGAAGGAGCCCATCACGCTGAGCTTCGACACGTACGAGCTCCGTCTGGACCGCAAGATCGTCACTCGTGCGCGCGGTCGAGCTCGGTCGTCGAGGCGTCCGCACAACCTTGCTCGCCCAATCTTCGTGTCGGCCGTCATCGAAGCATTGGCCGATCAGTTGGCCGGACGCGTAGGCCGGAATCTGGTCGACGAGGGGAATCTTCTCAGCCGACACGACATCGCGGACATGCGAGACGAGATGCGGGAAGATGCGGACATCATGGCCGCGGTGAATGCGCTGTGGCCGGAACTCTCCCCTACCGTCGTGTTGCGCGATCTGCTTGCCTCACCCGAGCGGCTTGCTTCGGCCGCACCCGACCTCGAACAGAGCGAACGCGATTCCCTGCACCGCAGCGCTGGCACCGGATTCAGCGACGCCGACGCCCCACTTCTCGACGAGTTGGCCGAGCTGTTGGGAGTGGACGACGCTGCCGAGCGTGAACGCGCACAACGTGAATGGCGCGCGCAGATCGAAGACGCCCAAGGCGCGCTCGACATTCTGACCGGTTCCGCACCGCAGGATCTCGAGGACGACCTGGATCCCGAAATCCTGATGGCGTACGACCTCGTCGATGCGAGCCAGCTGGCTCGACGCCATGACGTGGGCCGCCGGCAGACCACAGCCGAACGCGCTGCCGGCGACCGAACGTGGACGTATGGGCACGTCATCGTCGACGAAGCCCAGGAACTGTCCGACATGGCATGGCGAATGTTGATGCGCCGCATTCCGAATCGGTGGATGACGCTCGTCGGGGACACTGCTCAGACCGGCGACCCGGCGGGTACCACGTCGTGGAGCGACATTCTCGAGCCGTACGTCGCCAAGCGCTGGAAATTGACGGAGCTGACGGTCAACTATCGAACCCCTGCCGAGATCATGCGAGTTGCCCACCAGGTACTGCATGAGATCGATCCGAACCAGTCCGAGCCACGATCCGTCCGCGAATCCGGCTTCGCCCCGTGGGCACTACAGGTGGCCTCCGACGACGCTCTCGCAGAGGCCGTCCGCGAATGCATACGCCGCGAGGCAGGTCCGGGAACGATTGCCGTCATCTGTAATCATCCTCGCGCTGTTGCACTTGCCGATCTCGAATCGGACTCCGTCAGCGTCCACACCGTTCGCGATGCCAAGGGCCTCGAGTTCGACACCGTTCTCATCGTGGAACCGCAGGAAATCCTCGACGAGTCACCACGCGGAATCAACGACATCTACGTCGCGCTGACCCGTGCGACACAGCGCCTGGGTGTCGTGCACCACCGGCCGCTGCCGGATGTTCTCGATCTGTGTGCGCCTTTCGAGGAGGAACCACGTTAATCGGATTGGCAGCTTCGATCCTGGGCGGGAAGTTCACCGGTCGTCAGATAATGCGTGGCGATAGTGGTTGCGCAGGAACTGGTTCCGGGGATCCCGCCCGGCAGGCCGAAGGGCATCCGCTGAGGCAGCACCAGGTGCGCTGATTTGTCCACGACGGTGACCAGGCGCGATCCCGGAATGCGATCACGTAGCTTCCGTGCACCGCTCGCGGGGGTCACGGTGTCGCCGTCGTTGGTCAACAGCAGGATTCCCGGCACCTGCTCCAATCCCGTCGGCGGATCCTCGCGTCCGGCGTATGGCCAGTACGCGCATGCTGCCGAGAATCCAAGGCCCAAGTAGGTCAGCGGCGCGTCCTCGACAGCCTGACTGTGCTCCGTCAGGATCGCGTCTTGATCCTTGGTCCACTCGTCGGAGTTGCAGTTGTATGCGGTCCACCATCCCACCCGCGCACCCCCGGAGAGTATGGTGCCGAGTTCTCGGTCAATGACCGGCGAGACCTGGAACTGCGTGATCATCCCGACCGCCGCTCGGAGCGATTCGACCGGCCCGTCCGCGAAGCGGGCAGTGTGGATGCCGACAAGCTTGGCCAGCACCGCTTCGTCGGTCGCATTGCCCACACTGAAGAGCATGACGTTCAAGTCATTCACGGTGAACGTCTCGTCGCCGAGAAGCCGGATCGGCTGGGCAACGAGATCGGCGCGCAACTGCTCGATCGACGCCAGCACTTGATCGGCGTTCTCACCGAGAACGGTGCCGCGCCCAGCCGCCCAGGGCGCGAACTCGTTCTCGACGGCCTGCTGCCGGGAGCGGTAGCGCTCCTGCATGATCTCGTGCGGGGATTTCACTGGGTCCACCACGGAGTCGAGTACCCACTTGTCGACGCGGCCGGGGAAGGTTCGCGCCAGCTCCCGTCCTAGGGCCGTTCCCTGAGAAACCCCGAGATAGCTCCACTTCTCCGCTCCGAGGAGTTGCCGAACAAGGTCGAGATCGCGGACGGTCTGCCAGTAGTTGATGTAAGGCGCGGTCGATGTGCCGTCAGCTGTCCGAGCTGCCCCGTCGAGTCAGCTCGAGGTCCATCGCCCCGCCTCTTCGAGTTGACGATCGGTCGACTGAGCGGAGGTGTCGAGAATGTCGTACCCGTCCCTCGTGCCGCTACCGAGGAGAACCGGGTCGCCGGAGGCCTCCGGATCGCACGATTGGGCAGTCGACGACGTTGCGGTACCGCGGGCGTCGAACCCGATCAGGTCGAACGACCTACGTAGTTCGGGCATCCCGCCAGAGAAGGCATGGGGGTCGAGGAGCGAGCCGGCACCGGCGCCGCCCGAACTCGTCAGGAGCGCAGCCGCTTCGGGGTTCGTGCTGGGAAGCCGTGAAATCCAGAAGTCGGCTTCACGACCGTCGCCGACGTGTGCCCAGTCGAGGGGCGTACGAACCCGCGCGCATTCCAGACCCGACAGCATCACCGAACGCACGGCCGCATCCCACTCACCCGCGATGCCGTGCTCGACAACACCCGTTGGACACGGATGCCAGGAGAGTTCTTGATCGACGAAACGGGCGTCCCCCGATCCGAGTGCGAAGACCGGGCTCGCGGCGGCACCGAAGCTTCCTGTGCACCCACCAACACCATCGACGCGGTGACCGCGACCCGTCTGGTCCATCCCCGAACTACCGTGCGCACGAACACGCCCTCCCCAAGCATTGTCATCGCACGCTGACCAGCGTGCGGCACCGCTAGACAGACCGGGGCCCCATACCCGGTGGGTACGGGGCCGCCAGTCTGTCGTCAGCGAGTTGTGTGGACGATCAGAACATCGGACGTCGACTTACGTGCGGCGTCGGATGGCACGGAACCGAGCAGACGTCCCGTCAGGGTGTTGAGACCACGGTTACCGATCACCAGGAGATCCGCTTTCGTCTCGTCGACCAGTTCGAGAAGCGACTCCACCGGCGCACCGACAATGGCACGTTCCTCGACCTCGGTCGCGCCGACGCCATGCGCCCGCTCTCTGGCTCGACGCAGGATGTCGTATGTCGGCGCGGAGCCGGTGATCTGGTAAGCCTCGTCCTTCAACGCGTCTGCCGCCTTGCCCACGTCTTTGGGATCGGCTGGGTAGTACGCGCAGGCGAGGATCAATTTCGCTCCCGCATCCCCCGCGATGGCAGCGGCCTTCTCGACGGCCCGTAGTGACGATTCGGAGCCATCGGTTCCGACGACAACGGTCCGGTAGGCGCTCATTCATTCCTCCATAAGTGCGGACGGTCAATTGGCTTCGGGCACGCTTCTTCGATGCGCGACCTGTCAGCCACTTTGCTGACACTAGCGGTAACAGTCGATCATGGGGTGCTTTTCCTGCACACCGCGCGTATATCGTTTCGGCTCGAACAGTGTTTCACTACAAGCAGGGTTTTCACCGCGACTGCCCGTAGCGGGCACCGAACAGCCCGTCGGGGAAGGCTCCGGCGTCGACGATCGTGTCTCGCCACGGTATCGCCAACTCGAGGAGACGGCCCACCCCCTCCTCCCCGAGGTTCGCCCAAGGCGCCCATGACAGTTCGTCAGTCAGGTCCTCGACCACCTCACGCAGTTCGACCCCGTCACCGGTGAGCGTTCCGTCCCTGCCGATCAGTTCACGATCTTGTAGACCGCCCACCGCAGCGTCCCATTGGTCCTGTGTCCACCCCCTACGAGTCCGCGCATACGTCTTCTCGAACCCGATCCCTGTCGCCGTGTGCGTGATGAGGGCCTCGAGTCCGCTCAGCCCGGCGGTCTGCAAGGCCGCAATGTGGCCGTCACCGCGGTACTCACGCAGCAGGGTCAAACCGTGCCAGAAGGCTAGGTGCGAAGTATCCGGCCAGTCGAGATCGGCGTGACCTGCATACAGTGGACGACCTTCCGGCCCAGGGATTCCGTCGACCGCGATGGCCAACAGCTGTGCGGCCTCGGCCATTTCCGGCGAGGAGGTGACATCGTCGCCGAGCAACCGCACGAATGCCTCCCCCACGGCTGCGAACCGAGCTGCGGCCACATTGCGCGGCGACGCCAACTCCCACGCCTTCGGAATGACCGTCGCGACCAGGTCGGGGTTGAAGTTGTAGAACACCGACGTCACCACCCCGGCGCCCACGGCACCCATCGGCGCAGACCGTCCCGCAAAGTAGGTCATCCGGCCAGGTTCGAGCCCCAGCTCACGGAAGCGCGACTCGACCTCCGGCGCGAAATAGCTCACGGCATGAAGAAGGTCCAACGATCGGGCAACCCGCCCCGCACTCTGCGCATCCATACGGCAGACCGTACCGTCCGCACGACAATGTCTATGTCAGTCCGGCCGCGTCCATTCCGCGCAATTCCTTCTTCAGATCGGCGATCTCGTCTCGCAACCGCCCGGCCAACTCGAACTGAAGTTCGCGGGCAGCATTCATCATCTGGTCGGTGAGCTGCTCCACCAGGTCGGCCAATTCGGCGCGTGGCATCGACTTGGTGTCGCGCCCTTCGTAAACCCCGGCACTGACCGCCCGCCCTGCTTCACCCTGCGCGCGACGGCCACGCGATGCATTGCGGCCGGAACCGCCGACCCCCACGCCTGCCGCCGTGTCGTCCGCTTCCTCGTACACCTGGTCGAGAATGTCGGCGATCTTCTTGCGCAACGGTTTCGGATCGACGCCCATCTCCGTGTTGTAGGCGATCTGCTTCTCGCGGCGCCGCTCGGTCTCCTCGATCGCATGCTGCATCGAGTCGGTGATCTTGTCCGCGTACATATGTACCTGACCGGAGACGTTTCGTGCCGCACGACCGATGGTCTGAATGAGACTGGTCGAACTCCTCAGGAAGCCTTCCTTGTCCGCATCGAGAATCGCAACCAACGACACCTCGGGCAAGTCCAACCCCTCGCGGAGAAGGTTGATGCCCACCAATACGTCGTACTCGCCGAGTCGAAGCTGTCGGAGCAACTCGACACGCCGGAGGGTATCGATGTCCGAATGCAGGTACCGCACACGGATTCCGAGCTCGAGCAGATAGTCGGTGAGGTCTTCGGCCATCTTCTTGGTGAGCGTGGTGACGAGGACTCGCTCGTCCTTGTCTGCGCGTTCCCGGATCTCGTGCACCAGATCGTCGATCTGCCCCTTGGTGGGCTTGACCACCACCTCGGGATCGACAAGCCCGGTCGGACGAATGACCTGCTCGACGAATTCGCCACCGGCCTGACCCAACTCGTATTTTCCGGGCGTTGCCGACAGATACACGGTCTGACCGATCCGCCCCGCGAATTCCTCCCACGTGAGGGGACGGTTGTCGGTTGCGGACGGTAGCCGGAACCCGAACTCGACAAGGTTGCGTTTACGCGACATGTCGCCCTCGTACATCGCGCCGATCTGCGGAACCGTCACGTGCGATTCGTCGATCACGAGGAGGAAGTCCTCTGGAAAGTAGTCGATGAGCGTGGCGGGCGCGGACCCTGCCGGCCGCCCGTCGATGTGCCGTGAGTAGTTCTCGATCCCCGAGCAAAATCCGACCTGCTTGATCATCTCGAGGTCGTATTGCGTGCGCATCCGCAAACGCTGCGCCTCGAGGAGCTTGCCCTTGTTCTCGAGATCGGCAAGACGTTCCTCGAGTTCCGCCTCGATGTCCTTGACCGCCCGCTCCATGCGCTCCGGCCCGGCCACGTAGTGAGTGGCCGGGAAGATGCGCAACGAGTCGACCTGACGGACGACATCACCCGTCAGCGGATGCAGGTAGTACAGCGCCTCGATCTCGTCGCCGAAGAACTCGATCCGCACGGCCAGTTCCTCGTAGGACGGGATGATCTCGACGGTGTCGCCGCGGACCCGGAAGGACCCACGGGTAAACGCCATGTCGTTGCGGTTGTACTGGACGTCCACCAGGAGGCGGAGCAACGCATCGCGGGGCACCTCCACACCGACCTCGAGTTCGATGGACCGGTCGAGGTACGACTGCGGCGTACCCAGTCCATAGATGCACGACACCGAGGCCACCACGACCACGTCTCGCCGAGACAACAAACTGGACGTGGCGGAGTGCCGCAGACGTTCCACATCGTCGTTGATCGACGAGTCTTTCTCGATGTACGTGTCCGTCTGCGCGATGTACGCCTCGGGTTGGTAGTAGTCGTAATAAGAGACGAAGTACTCGACCGCATTGTTGGGCAGCATGTCGCGCAGTTCGTTGGCCAACTGGGCTGCCAGCGTCTTGTTCGGCGCCATGACGAGGGTGGGGCGCTGCAACTTCTCGATCAGCCACGCGGTGGTGGCCGATTTACCCGTACCGGTCGCACCGAGGAGAACGACATCCTTCTCCCCCGCTGTGATCCGCCGTTCCAGATCCGCGATGGCCGTCGGCTGATCGCCGGCCGGAACATGATCACTCACGACCTCGAATCGCGCCGTCGACCGCTCGATCTCACCGACCGGACGGAACTCGGAATGCGCAACCACTGGATGTTCGGATGCAAACGCCATGCAGTCAGGGTATGCCCGTGCACCGACACGTGCCTCGGTCACGTGATGTCCCCCACTGCGCTCCCGGTAGGTTGCACCCATGGACGGTTCGCCTGCGCACATCCATCCGCCGAAAATCGAGTACTTCGACCTGGTGGAACACACCAACACCGATCCGAAGGGTTTCGTTCGACCCGTGGAGCATTTCCGAGTCGAACCGTGGGGGCTGTACATGGCGCGCACCGCCGATCACCGGCAGTTCCACTACCTGGAGTCGTGGCTGCTACCCGACATCGGACTGCGTGCGTCGATCTTCCACTACCACCCCTACCACGCCCGCGACCAGGATCATTACGTCGATATCGGCAGCTTCACCCGTGGTGACACCGTGTGGACATCCGAGGACCACTACCTCGACTTGGTGGTCCGCACCGGACGCGACACCGAGTTGCTCGACGTGGACGAACTTCTCGCCGCCTCCCAGCAGGGCATCCTCGACGATGCCACCGCCGAGCGCGCGTTCCACACCGCTGTCCGGGCTGTCGACGGTATCGCCGCGCACGATCACGACCTCGACGCATGGTTGGCGTCACTGGGCATGCCGGTCAGCTGGCGCTGACACTCCACGCAGTGCGCTCGGCCCATTCGTGCGCCCGGTGGAAGGCGTCGTCGAACCAGGGCGCCTTGGCGTCGGCATAGGCGGCGCTGGCATCCACGTACTCCGTGTGAGCCGCAGCAGCCGTGGCCGCGCGCTTCTTCAGCTCCAGGTACTCACCTCGGACCGCATCATCGGCACGCAACCAATCACGGAACAGCAGGGCGAACTGCTGCCCAGGCCAACCGTCGACCCTGATATGGATGCGCACCGGGCGCGCGGGGTCGGCCCCACCGTGCAACCGTTTCGCCCAGACAGCCGGATCGGTTTCACCGCCTACATACCTGGGCTTGGGAGCGTCCGAGGTGATGTGCTCGATTCGGGGGAACCCCGAATCGGCAAGTGGTTCTGCCAGTTCGTCGGCCACAGCCAGATTCGCGACCGTGATCTGCAGGTCGACGACGTCATCGGCATCGAGACCGGGAACCGCAGTCGCCCCGATGTGGTCGATCTGCTGGGCACGTTCACCGCAGATCATCTGCAGTCGCCCGATCAGGCGCGCGGCCGCATCCGGCCATGCAGGGTCGGCCGAGACGAGCGCCGGCACAGTGCGCACGACGGTCCGGGTCCGAACATTTTCCTCGAACGGCACGAGGCGCTCGTTCCACAACTCGCGGATCTGCGGTTCCAGCGCACCGGGCACTCCACTGTTGTCGAGCCAGATGTCCGCCGCCCTACGCCGCTGATCGTCGTCGGCCTGGGCCGAGATCCGCGCCCGCGCATCCGATTCGGGCATCCCCCGGGATCCGACCAGTCGGTGCACGCGCTCCTCTGCATCGACGTACACGACCGCCACCAGATTGAAGGCCGGCCCCATACCGCCCTCCACCAACAGCGGAATATCCTGCACCACAACTGCATCCGCCGGCGCCTCGGCAACCTTCTCCGCGGTCCGCTTCCCGACGAGTGGGTGCACGATCGCGTTCAGCGCAGTTCGCGACTCGTCATCGGCAAAGGCCAGAGCCGCGAGCGCCGGACGGTCCAGTGCTCCGGCAGAGTCGAGGATGCCGTCACCGAATCGGTCCACGAGGGCAGTAAGACCCGGACTTCCTGGCTCCACAACTTCACGGGCAATCAGATCCGCGTCGACGATCACCGCACCGAGTTCCGCCAGAACCTTCGATACCGTGGATTTACCTGCTCCGATGCCTCCTG
The DNA here is from genome assembly GCA_012514505.1 of Rhodococcus sp. (in: high G+C Gram-positive bacteria). GTDB lineage: Bacteria > Actinomycetota > Actinomycetes > Mycobacteriales > Mycobacteriaceae > Rhodococcus_F. Next base: position 13,072 of record JAAZAD010000463.1, read on the forward strand.
TGAGGCCGACTCTCAACACTCACCCAGTGTCGCACTCTCTCGACCTGCGCGGCGTTCGGGTAGACACTTGGAACTCACCGGTCCCAAATACCACATGAGTGCACATCTGTCCGTTATGTTCTACGGAACGTACCAAGGCAGCACCTACGCTCCGAAAGGGACCTCATGCGCGCACTCAGCCGACAGACTGGTCGACACCGCCTCGGCATGGCCGGTGGCGTGCATTGCATCGAAATCCCCCAGGTCGCCTTCGCGCTGTCCGAGCACCGCCGCACCTGGCTGACAGCACTCATCGGTCAGGGTCGGCACAGCTTCACTGCGATCCGTAAGCGCACGTCCGATGTCTCGGCGCACTGGATCCCCGTCGTCGCCAGCTAGAAGCCAACCCCGCCTCTTCAACGCTCCGGCCGTTCGCGGCCGGAGCGTTCTCGTATCCGACGAGCCGGGTACCTCCAACTCCAGTGCACAACGGAGAAGCCGTGCGCAATCAACGAAAAGGACCCCGTCACCGATGGTGACGGGGTCCTTCTTCACCTGATCTGATCAGGCGTACGTGCTATGCGTTGCCGGACAGCTTCTCGCGAAGTGCTGCCAACTGTGCATCGCTCGCGAGCGATCCGCCGGTGGAGGCGGGCTCGGCTGCGGAGCTGGTCGACGCAGGAGCGTCGGCGTCTCCGGCACCGGACTCGGACGAGTAGCCGGCAGCAGCGGTGGCAGCCTCGGCGGCCTCGTCTGCAGCGGTCTTCTCCATCTGAGCGGTGTGCATCTTGTGGCGACGCTCAGCCTCGGCGTAGCGGTTCTCCCACTCTTCACGCTGCGAGTCGAAGCCCTCGAGCCATTCGTTGGTCTCGGCGTCGAAGCCCTCGGGGAAGATGTAGTTGCCCTGCTCGTCGTAGCTGTCCGCCATGCCGTACTTGGACGGATCGAACTCGGCGTTGTAGTCCTCGTTGGCCTGCTTCAGCGACAGCGAGATACGACGACGTTCGAGGTCGATGTCGATGACCTTGACGAGGGCATCGTCGCCGACGCCGACAACCTGGTCCGGAACCTCGACGTGGCGCTCGGCCAGCTCGGAGATGTGGACGAGGCCTTCGATTCCCTCTTCGACGCGCACGAATGCACCGAACGGGACGAGCTTGGTGACCTTGCCCGGGACGATCTGACCGATCGCGTGGGTCCGGGCGAAGACGCGCCACGGATCCTCCTGGGTGGCCTTCAGGGACAGGGACACGCGCTCGCGGTCGAGGTCGACGTCGAGAACCTCGACA
>JAAZAD010000464.1 GCA_012514505.1 Rhodococcus sp. (in: high G+C Gram-positive bacteria)
CCGCCGAGGCCTACGAGGCCGCTCAGCAGGCCACGCGCACCGTGGTGGCGCCGCGCAGCGTGACCAAGGTGGGACGTAACGACCCGTGCCCCTGCGGCAGCGGCAAGAAGTACAAGAAGTGCTGCGGGGCCTGAGCGGCCGCTTCGGATGAAGGCTCGGCCGTCTGGTCCGCACCGGCCGGTGCGCTCGCAGTCCGCTTGACGGGCTATGAGGCGACATATACAGTCTGCATAGCGCCATCGCGGTCACCGGGGGGAACCAGACTTTGCGCAGCGTAGGCGTCTCCCCTCACTCTCCCGGCGCCGGCGGCGCGGTGTCACGCAGGCAATCCAGTGCCGGGTCAGTGGTGTTATCCAGACTGGATAATCACTGTTAGGCGGTCGGTGGAAGAAGGCGATGGTGGATCGCGTTGCCATGGGGCCCACTCGGACGTTCGCGCTCAGGGCGGGACGTGTCGTGTTGATCGCTGTGTCCGTCGTGCTGGTCGCGCTGCTTCCTGTCCTCGGCGTCCTGCTGCTCTGGAGCCGGGGGACGCCGGCGCCGTTCCTGGATGCCGACGGAAAGCCGTTGCCGGGCAGCATCTCGGAGAAGATCCACGTTCCCATCAACGGCGTCGAGCAGGGGATGGTCATCAAGGGCAAGAACGTCGCGAACCCGGTGCTGCTCTACCTGCACGGCGGCATGCCCGACTACTTCCTCACTCGGGACTACCCGACGGGGCTCGACGAGTACTTCACCGTCGTCTGGTGGGACCAGCGCGGCTCCGGGCTCTCGTTCAGCGCCGACATCCCGACGGAGACGATGACCCCCGACCAACTCGTGTCCGACACGATCGCTGTGACTGACTACCTTCGCAAGCGTTTCGGACGCGACAAGATCTATCTCATGGGGCACTCGGGGGGAACGTTCATCGGGATCCAGACGGCCGCTCGGGCTCCTGAGCGCTACGACGCCTATATCGCGATCGCCCAGATGACGGATCAGCTCCAGTCCGAGAGACTGGCCTACGACTACATGCTCAAGCGGTTCAGGGAAGACGGGGACGAGCAGATGGTGCGGAGCCTCGAAGCGGCGCCCGTCACCGACGAGATCCCGCTGCCCGATGCCTACATCTCCGTGCGCGACGTGGCGATGCACAAGCTCGGCATCGGCACCACGCACGACATGAAGTCGATAGTCACGGGCCTAATGCTTCGGTCGTTCCAGTTCCGGGAGTTCACGCTGGGCGAGAAGATCGACCTGTGGCGCGGCAAGATCTTCTCTGGCAGGCTCCTGTGGAACCAGGAGCTTACCACGGACCTAACGAAGAAGGTGACCCTCCTGGAGATCCCCGTCTACTTCGTTCACGGCGCGTACGACTACACGGTCTCCTATCCGCTGGCCAAGTCCTACTACGAGCAACTGGACGCACCGTTGAAGGGCTTCTATACGTTCTCGCAGTCCGCACACAGTCCTCTGTTCGAGGAGCCGACGAGGATGCGAGAGATCATCCAAGCGGACGTGCTAACGGGATCGAATCGACTCGCCGACCCAGAGTAGGGGCCGGGCTCGCGTCTCGGTCGCCGTCGAACAAGCGCTTCCAGCAGACGCGCCCACGGTCCGCGCACTATGCCATCTGGCAGGCGCGCTGCTGAAGCGCAACTCGTTAGGCGCATTCCGGAGGCCGTCCACAGCCGGTGCTATAATCAGCACCAGCATATCGATGCGCTTGGAGGTCTGTCATGCGGAGCGCCGCGGTGAAGTTCTCGGAGGATGTCGTCCCCCTGGGCGACATGAAGGTCAACCCCGGCAAGATAGTCCGTCGCGTTGATGAGACCGGCCGACCCGTGCTTCTCACGAGCCACGGTCGTGGGGTAGCGGTTCTACAGGCGCTGAGCGAGTACGAGGCAGCCCAAGAAGAGCGCGACTTCATGAGAGCGGTGGTCGCCGGTCTTGCGGACGTCGAGGCCGGACGGGTCTTGTCGCTAGATGAGGTCGTGCGTTCACTCGGCCTGGAATGAGCGAGCCGCGCTGCCGCATCGAGTTCGCACAGTCGGCGCGTGACGATCTACGCGATGTTATCGACTGGTATGCGGCTCAAGAGGCCCCACAAGTGGGCACCCGCATGGTACTGGAGATTGTGGATCGCGTACGACAGCTCACCATATTCCCCGACAGCGGCAAGGTGGTGGCTGAGTTGGATACGCCGTGGCTCAGGGAGCTTGAGCATCCACCGTTTCGGATCGTCTATCGACGGGACGAGACAGTCGTCACCGTCGTACGTGTGTGGCGCAGCGAGCGCCCGATGGAACCGGGCCTCGCCAGAAACGCCTAACGGGTCTCACTTGCCCGCGTTTCTGTCGGATGGTTTCGTGTTGGCTGGGGCGGATGCAAACCTGGCCTCGTCATGACAAGCGCGTGCAGCCAACATCCGGCCTCGTCTAGTGTATGGAATACCGTGGGCGACGGGCGCGACTGACGCGCTGAGTCGTTGGCCAGAAGCCTCGGCGAGGAGTTCGTCGATTCCGTCGAAGCTTCCGATGAATGCGGAGGGACGGAGACGCACTTCTGGACGGAGACGGCCTAGTAGGGCTCCGGAGGTGCCGAGGTACCCAACGCCGTGTATACTTCCGCGACACATGGCTGAGAAGACAGAAAGACAGACCCCGTCCCTTGCCGAATACCGTGACCTTCTGGCGGTCTACCGCGAGAAGCTCTC
>JAAZAD010000465.1 GCA_012514505.1 Rhodococcus sp. (in: high G+C Gram-positive bacteria)
TCCTCGATACGCAGCAGGAAGCAGGAGACAGGCTCACCGCGCTGCTTCTTACCCGAGTTGAGGAAGGTGGGTGTGGCCGGCTGAAAGCGACCAGCGATGATCTCGTCGACCAGCTTGGTTGCCAGCTCTTCGTCTCCCGCGGCCAGGGTCAGCGCAACCATGCAGACGCGGTCTTCGAAACGCTCGAGGTACCGCTTTCCGTCGAACGTCTTGAGCGTGTACGACGTGTAGTACTTGAACGCCCCCAGGAACGTCGGGAACCGGAACTTCTTCGAGTAGGCGTGATCGATCAGCGACTTCACGAATGCTCGCGAGTACTGGTCGAGCACCTCGGGCTCGTAGTAGTTCTCCTCGACGAGGTAGTCGAGCTTCTCGTCGAGGTTGTGGAAGAAGACGGTGTTCTGGTTGACGTGCTGCAGGAAGTACTGGCGCGCTGCCGCCACATCCTTGTCGAACTGGATTTCACCGTTCGGGCCGTAGAGGTTCAGCATCGCGTTGAGTGCGTGGTAGTCGAGACCACTCGTCGAGTCGCCTCCGCGCACGTCTCGCACTACCTCGGCTGTGTCTGTGATGGTTGGTGCCACTGTTCTTGCTCCCGCTCTGCCTCGTGTTCCCAGAATTGCTGCAGTCCCTCACGGACACGTTCGACGTCCTCGGCCGTCCCCATGAGTTCGAAGCGATACAGGTAAGGGACCTGACACTTCTGAGATATGACGTCTCCAGCGAAACAATAGGAGTCGCCGAAGTTGGTATTGCCGGCCGCGATGACCGCCCGAATCAATGATCGGTTGCGTTTGTTGTTCAGGAATCGAATGACCGGTTTGGGCACATAGCTCGTGTCGCGGCCCATGGCTGTGGTTCCCCCGCCGTAAGTGGGGAGAATGAGCACATAGGGTTCGTCGACCTCGAACGAGCCTTCGCGGTCATGAATTGGAATACGGATACTGGGAAGACGAAGCTTCTCCACGAATCGGTGTGTGTTCTCCGATGCGCTGGAGAAGTACACCAGCGAAGTCATCGGTTCTCACCTTCAATCGAGCTGCAGTGGATCGAGCCGCGCAGTCGGGCCGACCTCGCTTCAAGCAGCGTTTGCCGAGAGGCTCTTGATCCGGTCGGGGCGGAAGCCCGACCAGTGATCGTCACCGGCCACGACCACGGGCGCCTGGAGGTATCCCAGTGCCATCACGTAGTCCCTGGCGTCGGCATCTTCGCTGATATCGACGACGTTGTAATCGATACCCGCCTTGTCGAGAGCCTTGTACGTGGCATTGCACTGAACGCAAGCGGGCTTGGTGTAGACGGTGATGCTCATGAAGTCCCTCTTTCCGTTGCCTGACGACGCTGACGACCTGTGTGTTCAGCAACCGAGCGACCGTCTGAGCGGGACGGATGTGATGCACATCCGGTGAAACTCACGTTGTGGTCTCTCAGTGCTCAAGACACTACACCTAGTGGCTGACATAAACACCAAACCCGAGATGTAGTGAGTCACATCGATGAAATTCCCAGGTCGTAGTCCGGGCTGTCGCAAAATTCTCACCACCTCCGGCGTGTCGCACGTCACATTTCCGGTGACGGGCAACCGCGCCGCAACACGCCGGAAGACACCCACCACGACACGGTCCCACCCGCCACCGACACCACACCTGCGAGCCTTCCAGGAGGTCGCTGGAAGTTCTGACACGACTGCGCTGCACCGACCCGTACGACCGCCTGGCGCACGTCATGACGATGCCCCCTCGAACCCGACAACCCCACGCGCTGGTCACGCACTCGGCCGGCAGAACACCGGACCATTCACGGGCCGCTTGCTCGGAGGTAACTAACCCACACTTCAGGCGACGCACCGTAGTGTTCGAAGGCGTGGCACACCCGGACGGACTCCCCTACTCGGCGACCGTATCGAGCGCCCGGCATCTCACTGCCCACATGCGGCGCGTCACGTTCGAGGGACCGGGGCTCGCAGCATTCACGTCCAGCGGTCGGCCCGACGAACGACTCCTGGTGGGACTTCCACCCGACGGCAGCGATCGACGCAGCTACACGGTGCGTCGTTGGGATCCCCAACGCGGTGAGTTGACCGTCGACTTCGTGGTGCACGCCGGCGGAAACGCTGCCAGATGGGCCGAGCAGGCCACACCCGGCGAAACGGTGACGCTGTCGGCGGCGTCCGGCTGGTACACACCCCCGGCCGACTCCGAATGGCAACTTCTGCTGTCCGACATGACCGCCCTGCCCGCCGTCGGCCGCATCCTCGAGGAACTGCCGGCCGGATCGCGGGCGCATGTGATCGCCGAGATCATCGAGCCGGCGGACGAACAGCGGTTCGTTTCATCGGCCGATGTGACCGTCACGTGGTTGCACGGCCACGGCAACGGGCTGACACCGAGCATGCTCCACGCCGCCGCAACGGGGTGGAGCCGACCGACCGGACCCGGATACGTGTGGTTCGCCGGGGAAGCTCGCACATCACGGGAGGTCCGCCGGTGGCTGCGTCACGAACTGGGCTGGTCCCCAGAGAGGTACGACGTGATGGGGTACTGGCGCGCCCACCAAGAAGAGTGGACACGAAGATACGAGCAGGTCCAGACAGAGATCGAGGCCGTCGCCGACCGCGCGTTGGCGGCTGGCGACGACCTCGATACTGTGCGCGACGCCGTCGATGCGGCGATGGAACGCGCCGGCCTCTGACCGCGCCGACTTCCGACCTGATCAGGCGTCGACGAGTTCCTTGGTCGCAGCGCTGAGCGACTCGACGACCTTGGCGATCTGACCTGCAACCTCTGCGTTGTCACGCGGGTGCGCGTCACCGAACTTGTCGATGGTCTTTCCGATGGCGAGAGTCACGTCTTCGAGGACCTTGCCACCCGCGATTCGTGCGGCCTTGCGGGTGTCCTCGTGTGCCCACTGTGCACCGTTTCCGCTGGGCGACGCGCTGACGACCGCCACCGGCTTGTCCTTGATGGCGCCTGCTCCGTACGGACGCGAGATCCAATCGATGGCATTCTTCAGCACCGCGGGGATGGTGCCGTTGTACTCGGGTGTGACGAGGAGGAAGGCGTCAGCGTCGGCGGCGGCTTCTCGAAGTGCGGTGACGGCAGGAATCGAGTTGTCCACCGTGTCGAGATCCTCGTTGTAGAACGGGACGTCGGCGAGACCGTCGAATACGGTGACGGTGGTGTGTTCGGGGGCAACGGTCTCGGCGGTTTCGGCGAGTTGCCGGTTGACGGACCCTGCACGGAGGCTTCCGACGAGAGCGAGAACTTTGGTCGTGGACATTGTGGATCCTCCGGTGTGCGATCGGTGTGTCATGAACGAATACAGCCTAAACGGACCCTGGTCCACTTATATTCCCGGGCGCTACGATGGCTTTCGTGACGAGCCGTTCACTCCCTCAGATCGGGTCAGAGCCGCAAGAGCGTGAAGACGCCGCTCGAAACCGCGGGCTTCTCCTCGATGCCGCGACGCGTCTCGTTGCCGAGCGTGGAGTCGACGCAGTCACCATGGAGGCCGTAGCCTCCCGGGCGGGCGTCGGCAAAGGCACCGTATTTCGCCGCTTCGGCAGCAGGTCCGGCCTCATGGAGTCCCTTCTCGATCATGCGGAACGCGAACTGCAGCACGGGTTCATGTTCGGGCCTCCGCCACTCGGACCAGGTGCCGACCCTGTCGATCGGCTCGTCGCGTTCGGCCTCGCGCGCATCGCAATCGTCGAGGTTCAGGGCGATGTACAGCGCGCCGCCGAGCACTCGTGGGAGTTCCGGTTCGCCGCTCCTGCTCGCACACTGTCGCTCAGGCACATCACGAGACTGCTCCGAGAGGCGGGCGTCGACGGCGACCTGGAACTGATCTCAGCCTCCCTCTACGCCACCCTCGACGCCGCACTGCTCCTGCACCAGATCCGCAATCAGTCGATGTCGATCACGAGAATCGAGAAGGGCTGGACCGACCTGGTTCACCGCGTCGCCCGCAACGGCTGACGCGGTGAACCTCGGTTCGTGCCGTAATCAGACCGCCTGAAGGGTCTTCTCCTCAACTTCTTCGACAACGCGCTTCGGCTTCGTGCGCACGTGTGTGATGTACAGAGCGAGCCCGACGAACACCACGCCACCGACCAGGTTGCCGAGCACCGTGGGGATCTCGTTCCACACCAGGTAGTCGCCGACCGAGAAGTCGCCGCCGAGAAGCAATCCGGCCGGGAACAGGAACATGTTGACGACCGAGTGCTCGAAACCCATGTAGAAGAACAGGAGCACCGGCATCCACATCGCGAGCACCTTGCCGGTGACGTTCTTCGACATCATTGCGGCGATGACACCGGTGGAGACCATCCAATTGCACAGCACGCCACGCAGGAAGAGGGTCATCATGCCCGCAGCGCCGTGCTCGGCGTACCCGAGGGTTCGTGATTCGCCGATTTCCCCGAGTGCCTGACCGACCTCACCGGGCTCGATCGAGTAACCGTAGGTCAATATGTACGTGATCATGACCGCGATCGTGAACGCGCCCAGGAAGTTTCCGACGAACACCAACCCCCAGGTCCGGAGCATCGACTTGAGGGTCACGCCGGGGCGCTTGTCCAGATATGCGATCGGCACCATCGTGAACACGCCGGTGAGCAGGTCGAATCCGAGCAGGTAGAGCAAGCAGAATCCGACGGGGAACATCAGTGCGCCGAGCAGTGCACTGCCGGTCTGCACGGTAACGGTGATGGCGAAGGCGGCGCCGAGCGTGAGAATGGCGCCGGCCATGTACGCCCGGATGAGAGTGTCGCGAGTCGACATGAGCACTTTGCTTTGGCCGGCATCGACCATCGCGCGGGCCAGTTCGGCCGGTGGGACGTAGGACACGACAACCTCCTGTTGGACAACGTGTGGCGCTCAGTCTCCGATCCGGCCGTGTCCCGGACGTTGCTCAGTCGTTAGTTCGTGTTGCGATCTCCTCCGGTGCGCAGAACGGCGGCTGTGAGGTGTTTCGTCGACATATCCGGGCTGTGGAACTACAAGATCGATTGCGTGATCGGTACGACGCGTGTTGAGCCTGTCACCGGATGGCCAACTTCTCGCGTAACGGACTGGGCGCTTCGGGCGCGACGGGTCGCGGACCGGTTTCCTGCCCTCGCATGTATTGATGGAACCCGTAATACACGATCCCGAGGGCAAGACACGTCATGGCCGGAATCAGCAGCGCCGCTGCACCCAACGGCCCACTGGACGTGGCGCCGGCGACGCCACCGACGACGAACCCGACCACGGTGGCCAGCAGCAACGTGCACCTCCACATGTCGACGTCACGGTGACTGCTGCGCCCGATCAGCACTCCCAGGTCGGTGAACGTTCCCGTCATATGGGTGGTTCGGATCACCAGGCCTCGGTAGTTGGAGGACATGGCGTTCTGCAATCCGCACCCGACCGCTGCCAGCGCGGGGGCCCACGTGACGTGCCCTGCCATCCCGGCCAGCGCAGCCACGCCCAGTAGGGCCGCCTCGACGATCAGCGCGAGCCCATACCGGCGACCGGTCTCCGATTCGGTTCCACTGAGCACGGCACCGGCAGCTACGGCCCCGAGGAAGAAGCTCGCCAGAACGACGACGAGGTTGAACAGCCCGTCGACGCGCCCGTTGGCGGCGTTCATGCTCGAATACGACAGCGATCCGCTCACGTGACTGACCGGGTGCACCAACGCTACGAGCAGCACCGAATTGACGAAGCCGGCAACCGCCGACAACGCAGCCGAATACAGCGAGATGAACGCACGGACTTGCGGGTCCTTGGGGGCCGGTGGACGCTCCGCCACCCCAACAGCACCACTGACAGGTAGTTCATTACTTCCGAGTGAGGACACCGAACTGCCCATCGAGATCCTCCCGAGATCGGTCCGTATCGATCGATAACGCACCGAACGTACAAGGGTGAATCCCCTGAGCACGACCCCTGACGCCAACTGTTCATCTGCATGCAATGTGGCGAATCCCCCACGTGCACAACAGATGTGATACCAGTCTCCAGCCCAGGCCGCTGGGTAACCGTTGCCGACCCTCGCCCGGAGACGACACGATCGTTAGAGTTCTCGCATGGAGAACCTTCGCGACCAGATCCTCGACGAACTCGGCGCACGGCCCACGATCGATCCGGCAGCCGAGATCGGCAATCGGGTCCAGTTCCTCAAGGACTACCTGCGTTCCACACCCGCCAAGGGATTCGTGCTCGGCATCAGCGGCGGACAGGACAGCACCCTCGCCGGACGTCTCACCCAACTTGCCGTGGCAGAGTTGCGGGCGGAAGGCGACGACGCCGAGTTCGTGGCGGTGCGTTTGCCGTACGGTTCGCAGGCCGACGAGTCGGACGCCCAGGTATCGCTGGGATTCATCGAGCCGGACCGGTCGACCACCGTCAACGTGAAGCCCGGTGCGGATGCCACTGCGGCGGAGTCCTCGGCTGCCCTCCGCGAGATTCTCGGCGACGGCGGAGATCTGCGGGATTTCGTACGGGGAAACATCAAGGCGCGTGAGCGCATGATGATCCAGTACGCCATCGCCGGACAGCTCGGCTACCTCGTGGTCGGCACAGATCATGCCGCCGAGGCCATCACCGGATTCTTCACCAAGTTCGGTGACGGCGGCGTCGACGTCACCCCGCTCACCGGGTTGAGCAAACGGCAGGGGGCCGCGCTGCTGCGGGAGTTGGGGGCACCCGAGAGCACCTGGCTCAAGGTGCCGACCGCCGACCTCGAGGACGACCGTCCGGCACTGCCCGACGAGGTCGCACTAGGCCTCACGTACGCACAGATCGACGACTACCTCGAGGGCAAGGATGTACCACCGGAGGTGTCGACGAAACTCGAAAGCATGTACACGAACACGCGGCACAAGCGCGCCGTGCCCGTGACCCCGCTCGACACTTGGTGGAAGTGAGCCGTCAGCCTCCGGCGAACGGGGGCAGGATGTCCACCCGCGCACCGGCGGTGCGGGCGAGGTCTCGAGTGAGTTCGGAGTCCACCAGGTAGGCCGCCACGGACAACACCCGCTCCATGTCGGCTCCGTGCCGCACGATCAGCGCCGCTTTCAGTTCTCCGAGATCGGAGCTGTTCGGAAGATCCAACGTCTCTTCCGAACACCCGGCAGCTTCCGCTGCAGCGGCGAAGTAGCGCACCGCAATTCCGTCAGCCACCGATTGCTCCCATGCTTCGTTTCGGCGGTGTGAAACCCGCGGCATCGATGCCGTGGCCCGCCCATTTGTTCCACATCGCCCCGCGCCACAATCGGGCGAGTTCATCGTCGTCGGCGCCGCCGCGCAGTGCGCCGCGCAGGTCCGTCTCCCGGTCACTGAACAGGCAGGAGCGGACCGTGCCCTCCGCCGTCAGTCGGGTTCGGTCGCAGTCGCTGCAGAACGATCGCGTCACCGAACCGATGACGCCGACGGTTGCCGGACCGCCGTTCACCAACCATTGTTCGGCGGGCGCAGACGGATCAGCGCGGCCGATTGCGCTGAGTTCGAACCGATCACCCAGGACGTCGAGTACCTGTTGCGCAGACACCATGTCGCCGCGTTTCCACGCGTGGTCGGCGTCCAGTGGCATCTCCTCGATGAAGCGCAGCGCAACACCTTCATCGATACACCAGTCGAGAAGATCAGCGGCACCGTCGAGCGTCTCGGGCATCAGCACCGCGTTCACCTTGACCGGTGCCAGCCCGTGCCGGACGGCCGCACGAATTCCGGCCATGACTGCGGGCAGCCGGTCACGGCGGGTGAGTTGGGCGAAGTGTGCACGATCCACGGAGTCCAACGACACGTTCACGCGTGAAAGCCCGGCATCGGCGAGGGCACGCGCTCGATGTTCGAGACCGACCGCGTTGGTGGTCATGGCCAGCGGAATGCCCGGAACGCGTGTGGTGCACCCTTGGATGATCGACTCGAGGTCCGCCCGCATGAGCGGCTCACCACCGGTGAACCTGACTTCATGCACACCGAGACGGTGCACGGCGATGTCTACGAGTCGCACGATCTCTGCGGCCGTGAGCAGTTGCTCGGCGGGGATCGCGGGCAAGCCTTCTTCCGGCATGCAATACGTGCAGCGGAGGGAACACTTCTCGGTGATGGACACACGCAGATCACGTGCGACCCTGCCGAAGCTGTCGACGAGTTCGGGGACGTCGGGACGTCCGTCGACCGAGGTCGTCGCGGAGCGCACAGCGGGGATACCCATCCCGACCGCGGTCATCGACTCCACCTCCTCCACATTTGTCCAGTATGCGCATCCTGCCGCATCCATGCACGTTCCCTAGTATCGATACGCATGAGAGGTGGGCAGTTATGACTCCGGGCAAAACTGGGAATACCGGTAGACCAAGCACCGCACGGTCGGTGGAGGAACACTGCGCCCATGTCGAGCGCCTCCTGGATCCTCTGTCGTCATTGCCCCCGGTCGACGTATCGCCGGAAGCCGCACTGGGCCGGGTGACCGCCGCGGACATCTCGTCGCCGGTGGATCTCCCGCTGTTCCGCAATTCGCAGATGGACGGATATGCCGTCGACGCCGCCTCGCTCGACACGATTCCGGTGACGCTTCCGACGCGTGGTGTGGTGGCGGCAGGACCGGGCACTCCCCCGCCTCATGAACCCGGCACCGCAGTGCGCATCATGACCGGCGCCGTGATTCCGGACGGCGCCGATGCCGTCGTTCCCGTCGAGGACACGGTTGTGGACGGCGATTACGTGACCATCTCACGGCGGCGCCGCACCGGCGAGTACGTACGCGAACGCGGAACGGACGTGACGAAGGGCACGCTGCTACTTCCGGCCGGCACGGTGCTGACGCCCCGTCACATCGCCCTGCTCGCTGCGGTCGGCTCGCAAACCGTTTCGGTCCGCGCACTGCCCAGGGTCGCGGTCGTCACGACGGGAACCGAACTGGTCCCTGCCGGCCGCTCTCTGCGACCCGGCGAGATCTACGACTCCAACGGCACCGCGCTGTCCGTCAGTGCTACTGCAAACGGGGGCAACGTCGTCTCGGTGATTCACAGCGACGACGATTCCGCCACGTTCCGGGCGATCCTCACCCGGGCCGCGGCAATCGCCGACGTGATCTTCACCTCGGGTGGGGTGTCGATGGGTGATTTCGAGGTGGTGAAGGAGACGCTCGCGCCGTTGGGTGGCGAATTCGTTCACGTAGGCATGCAACCCGGTGGGCCGCAGGGCACCGCGGTGTTCGACGGTGTTCCGGTCCTGAACTTTCCGGGTAATCCGGTCAGCACCCTCGTTTCGTTCGAGGTGTTCGCGCGGCCAGTCCTGCGCCGGGCAGCCGGACTACCGAGCCTCGAGCAGCCACGACTCGCTTTGGCCACCGATGTGACCTCGGTTGCCGGGAAACGCCAGTTTCTGCGGGCCCGCACCACGGGCGAGACCGTCGAACCCGTCGCCGGGCCCGGATCGCATCTCGTTGCGGCGATGGCCTGGTCGAACGTCTTGATCGACATCCCCGCAGACGTGGAATTCCTCGCCGCCGGTGAACTCGTGGAAGTGTGGCCCCTATGAGCGATCTGACGCATCTCGACGACCACGGCCGCGCCCGAATGGTGGATGTAAGCGCAAAAGCCGACACCACGAGAATCGCCGTCGCCGCAGGCGAACTCGCCACCACCGCAGAAGTCGTGCGTCTCGTGCGTTCGGACGACCTCCCGAAGGCCGATGTACTGGCGACCGCTCGCATCGCCGGCATCTCGGGAGCGAAGAAGACGTCCGAGCTGATTCCGCTGTGCCATCAGCTCGCGCTGTCGTCGGTGAAGATCGAGTTCGGATTCACGGACACGACCATCACCGTCGAGGCGACTGCAAAGACCAAGGGCCCCACCGGGGTGGAGATGGAGGCACTGACCGCTGTTGCCGTCGCCGGGCTGACCCTGCACGACATGGTGAAGGCCGTCGATCCGGCGGCCACCATGAACGGTGTGCGGCTGGTCACCAAGGAAGGCGGCAAACGCGGGCGATGGACGCGTGAGCAATCCACTGCGCCCGAACCGAATTCGGCTGTGATCCTCGTCGCCTCCACCGGGGCAGCCAACGGCAGCCGCGAGGACACCACCGGCCCGTCCATCGAAGAATGGCTTCGGCAGCGCGGCTTCACCACCCGCGGACCGTTGGTCTATGCGGATGCGGACATCTCTACCGGGTTGGCCGACGCACTCAGTACCTCACCGGCGCTGATTGTCAGCACGGGCGGCACCGGCGTCTCGCCCACGGATGCCACGCCGGAGGCCACTCGCGCCGTACTCGACCGCGAACTTCCCGGCCTGGCCGACGCGATCCGCGAACGTGGGACGAAGGTCACACCACACGCCTCGTTGAGTCGCGGACTGGCCGGGGTGGCGGGGCGGTCGGTGGTCGTGAATCTGCCCGGATCACCCGGTGGCGTGAAGGATGGCCTGGCCGTCCTGGAGCCGCTACTCGATCACCTGCTCGCCCAGGTCGCCGGAGGAGGAACCCACGATGAGTGAGCTACTCGCCCGCATCAGCGACACCCCCATCGACTCTGCTGCGGTGGAAGCCGCCGTTGCCGGACCCCGGCATGGCGCGGTCGTGGCATTCACCGGTGTGGTTCGCAATCACGATGGGGGCAAGGATGTTTCGCTGTTGGAGTATCAGGCACACCCCGACGCCGAACGATTCCTCCTTCAGTGCTGCTCCGATGTTTCCGCGTCGAGCGGGCTTCCAGTGGCGGCCGTCCACCGCGTCGGCTCGCTGGAGATAGGCGATCTCGCACTGGTAGCCGCTGTGGCCGCTCCGCACCGCGCGGAAGCCTTCGCCACCTGCGCCGAACTCGTCGAACGCATCAAGGCCGAGGTGCCGATCTGGAAGCGACAGCGCTTCGCCGATGGTGTGTCGGAGTGGGTCGGGTTGTGAGAGTCCGAATCGACGGGGAGCGCGGTCGCCGGGTAGGGTGATTTTCACTAGACGGCCGCGTTGGCCGTCGAGCGTCGTGGAACGCATTCAGTCAGGTGAACGAACACCGACTCTTTCTTACGGCGAACTGCGCACCAACCGGTAGCGCCGCCACCAATGTGCTCGAGCATGATGGGATCTCCCCTGTCGCCCTCCGGCACGACTACGTGCCCGAAAGGCTACGAAATCTTGTCCGAAGCAAACGTCCCCACTTTCGCCGAGCTCGGTGTCCGCGCTCCCGTCGTCAAAGCTCTCGACGCAAAAGGGATCACGGCACCCTTCCCGATTCAGGTCGGCACCCTTCCCGACACTCTCGCCGGCCGCGACGTGCTCGGCCGCGGAAAGACCGGTAGCGGAAAGACGCTCGCGTTTTCCATTCCCATGGTCTCTCGTCTCGGCGGAGAACTGTCCGGCGGCAAGCGTCGGCCGGGCCGACCGCTCGGCCTGATTCTCTCGCCGACGCGCGAGCTCGCCACCCAGATCACCGCCACCCTCGAACCGCTGGCTGCCGCGTACGACCTGAAGGTCACCACCATCTTCGGTGGGGTGTCGCAGCACCGTCAGGTGCAGGCACTGAAGGCGGGAGTCGACATCGTGGTCGCGTGCCCCGGCCGCCTCGAAGACCTCATGAAGCAGAAGCTCATCTCGCTCGACGCCGTGGAGATCACCGTCCTCGACGAGGCCGATCACATGGCCGACCTGGGCTTCCTGCCCGGTGTCACCCGCATTCTCAATGCCACCCCCGACGGCGGCCAGCGCCTCCTGTTCTCCGCCACCCTCGACAACGGCGTGGACAAGCTGGTGAAGCGGTTCCTGAAGAACGAGGTTCTGCACTCGATCGACGAGGCGAACTCCCCCGTCGCCGCCATGACTCACCACGTGTTCGACGTCGACGGCGTCGAGGCCAAGCGTCAGCTCGTCCAGAAGTTGGCATCGGGAACCGGCCGACGCATTCTGTTCATGCGCACGAAGCACCAGGCCCGCAAGCTGGCACGCCAGCTCACCGAAGCCGGCATCCCCTCGGTCGACCTGCACGGAAACCTGTCGCAGGCCGCACGTGACCGCAACCTCGCAGCGTTCTCGGCGGGAGATGCGCGCGTCCTCGTGGCCACCGACGTCGCGGCCCGCGGCGTTCACGTGGACGACGTGCAACTCGTCGTCCACGTCGATCCCCCCGCGGAGCACAAGGCATACCTGCACCGTTCGGGCCGCACCGCCCGCGCCGGAAGTGCAGGTGACGTTGTGACCGTCGTGCTGCCCGAGCAGCGCCGGGACCTGTCCGTCCTGATGCGCAAGGCGGCTATCAAGGTCTCGCCGATCCGCTCGACCGCAGACTCGGCGCACGTCGTCGAACTCGTCGGCGACATCGCACCGCACGTGACACCGGCACCGAAGGCACCGGCACAGAACAACGGCGGTGGACGCCGTCCGCGGCCTGCGGGCCAGGGAGCGCGCCGACAGGGAGCTCGTGCTCAGGCAGCCGGCAGTCACGGCGGCCGTGGCCGCTCGGGTGACAGCCGCTCCGGCGGCGCGCGTTCCGGTGGCAACAGCTCCGGAGGCGGTCGCTCGGGTGGTGCCCGTTCCGGCGGCGGACGGTCACGTTCCGGTGCCGCTGCTTCGGGAGCATCGCGCGGCGGGCGGTAGAACCTGCAGCCCCCGCTGGAACTTCTACAGCCCTCGCTGGAACTTCTACAGGTCTCGCTGGAACTTCTCTCGGTGGACGGCGTCGGTCAACGGCCGGCGTCCCCGCCACCCGAAGCGCTCGAGGTCGGGGACCTGCTGGAACTCGCTGACTCGTCCCACGCACAACCAGGCGATGGGGCGAATCGGATCGGGGATCTCGAGCAGCTTCGTCAGGTAGCTCTCGTCGTAGAACGATACCCAGCCGACACCGACGTTCTCTGCCGCTGCCGCCAGCCACAGATTCTGGATGGCGAGCACGGCGGAGAACAGGCCGGTGTCGTCGATGGTGTGTCGGCCGAGAACGTGCTCACCACCACGGGAGCGGTCGTACGTGACGACTACGCCCATCCCACTCTCGCGGATTCCCTCCACCTTGATCGGATCGAAGGTCTTGCGCCTGTCCTCGGGAAGTGAGTCCGCGAAGCGTTGACGGGAGTCGGCCACATGCTCCGCGAACGTTCCCAACGTCTGCGTGTCACGAACCACGACGAAGTCCCACGGCTGCGTGTTGCCCACGCTGGGTGCGCTGTGGGCGGCGCCGAGGATTCGTTCGAGCATCTCCTCGGACAACGGTTCACCCGTGAACTCGGCACGAACGTCGCGTCGCAGGCGGATGGCGTCGTACACCGACATGCCAGGTTGGTTTTCACTCACCCGCTCAGGCTCTCACATGGCGGTCATGCGGTGACGGTGTACCGGTGGACGCCCAGCATCGTGTCCGAGCCCGGCTCCTCGCCGTCGCCCACCACGCACTCTTCGAGGCGCGCCAACACTTCGTCGGTGTCCACGTCCACCCCGATCAACACCAACTGCGTGACCCGGTCGTGGCCAGGCTCCCACCGAGACGTGCTGAACCGAATGTGCGGACCGACCGTCTGCACCTCGAACTTCCGCGTCTGGCCGGGGACATCGAAATGGACGTACCCCTTGATGCGGTACAGGCCGGCAGGCCGGTCCTCGAGAAACGAAACCAACCGCCGTGGGTGAATCGGCCGCGTGGAATCGAAATCCACAGCCCTGTACGACGAATGCAGATGCTCGTGCCCGTCGCAAGAATCGTCGTGATCCTGATCGAGCATCAGCTGGTCCAGCGTGAGCTGTTCCCCCGCCGCTGGCCCGCGATCCTCGCCCTGATCGAACAGGATCGCCGGATCGATGCGGCCGTGCTCGGTGTACACGACGGGCGCACGATCGTTGAAGCTGCGCAGTGTCTTTCCGAGGATCTCGAGGCGGTCTTCACTCAGTCCGTCGGTCTTGTTCAGCACCACCAGGTCGGCTATGCCGATGTGCTGCGCCAACTCGGGATGACGCTCGGCTGCCTCCTCGAACTGGGTTCCGTCCACCAACATCACCAGCCCGCCGTACGTCACGTTCGGGTTCTTGGTTCCGAGAATCAGCCGAACCATGTTGCGGGGTTCGGCG
Organism: Rhodococcus sp. (in: high G+C Gram-positive bacteria); assembly: GCA_012514505.1. GTDB lineage: Bacteria > Actinomycetota > Actinomycetes > Mycobacteriales > Mycobacteriaceae > Rhodococcus_F. The sequence continues at coordinate 14,040 of JAAZAD010000465.1, forward strand.
AGCCCACTCGCCTCGACCACGATCACGTCGAGGTCGGAGTCGGCCAGCCGGTCGATCATCTCGTCCATGTCGCTGACGTCCACAGCACAACACAGGCACCCGTTGCTCAGCGACATCATCGAATCGACCTGCCCGGCAACCATCATCGAGTCGATGTTGACTGCTCCGAAGTCGTTGACGATGACGCCGATGCGGATACCACGATTGTTTCGCAGCAGATGGTTCAGCATCGTCGTCTTGCCTGCGCCGAGAAATCCACCCACGAGCACCACGGGAATCTGCCTCTTCGCCACGCACACACCCTAATACCCCCTGTGAGTGGTTAACGAGTCCCTGGACTCTCAGACCACGCACAGGGGTTCTTGTCACGTGACCAGCACGGCCTGCAGCACCAATGCGACGACGAGGATCGCCGGACCTCGCACCATCTGCCTAAGGACATCGATGGGCACCTGCCCGAACCCGGTCTCGAGGACGGTCCCGCCGTACTGCATCGGCGGGCGGCTCCGTGCGCGGTACATAGCCACCGCGGCGGCGGCCGGGGCGATCGAGGCAGCAGCCCATCCCCCGGTAACGGCGGCAGGAATGGTGACGAGCCACAGCACCAGGATCGCCGTTGCCGGGACGGGCAAGTGGATGAGCCGCAATTGCCTGTCGGTTCCGCCGAGCAGACTCCGCAGCCCGTCCGACCGACACACGTCGAGCAGGCCGCCGCTGAACGCCGACCCCACCGCGAAGCAGGCCAGCGTCTGAACGAGAACGACGGCCAGCGGCGTACCGACCACCGTCGCGCCGAACACGATCCCAGCCGCAATCAGGAAGGAGACCGGCGCCGACCGACCCCGCACCACGCGACGGATGTCGGCCTCCAGTAGTGAGCGGACGCGGCCTTCGGTGAACACCCGTGACCGAACTGCCCCGAGCCGGCGCCAGGAACGCCTCTCCAGTGCGGATGCCGCGTACGACGGGTCGAGCGAGACCACCGAGGCGGACAGTCCGGTGGCCAGATCCGCTCCCCTAGTCAGGGCACGCCTGTCCAACCGCCCCTGTGCGTGGATAGCGAGTCCCAGGACTCCCAGCGCGCTCACGGACCCCAGAGGGGCGAATATCCACCAGGAGATCGTGACGGGGATCAGCAACGTCACGAACCTGGCCGCGAGCACACCGGCAATCACGGCCCCGAGCGCCCACGACGCCAGTTGTCGCCGCAGCAAAGTGCGCCTGTCGACAGGACTCGAGAACACCCAGTGCATCTCGTCTTCACCGACAGTGACCGGCCCGATCGCCCTCATGGCCCAGAACGCCACCGCGGCCAGTCCCACGAGTACAACCGCGACGCCATACGGCGATCCGGGGCTGCCCACCTCCAGCAGTCCCCACGAAGACAGCAGCCCTGATTCCTTCCGCGACAAGCCCCACAGAATTCCTGCGGTCACCCACACAGGCACTCCCCACACCGCGACCCTCGCCCACAGGCTCTCGGTCTCGCGGGCACGTTCGAAGCTGCGGCGCAGCGCCGTGACCGCGGACGCAGACGGAACGGACAGTTCGGATGATCCCGCGTCGAAGGTCATCGCCATGAGTCACCGTCGATGGTGAAGTCGGCGACGGCATCGACGAGTTCCGGATCATGTGACACCAGGAGCACGGACACTCCCGCCGCCTTCTCCGCGTTCAATGTGCGCGCCAGCCAGCCACGCCCTTCGGCATCGAGATGCTGTTCGGGCTCGTCGAGAACCACCATCGAGCGCGGGCGCACGAAGGCCGACGCCAGACCGAGACGGCGCCGTTGCCCGCTCGACAGGGTGACCGGCAGTTGGTCTGCCGCACGCGACAAACCGACGCCGTCGAGCATCGCATCAGCGACCTGCGGCGCATCGACAACACCGTGCGCGGTGGCGATCAGTTGAATGTGTTCGGAAACCGACAGGTGGGGAAACAGTCCCGGCTCGTCGAGTACCGAAGCGACCGCCGATCGAAACGACGGGGACGCTTCGTCCACGAGATCGCCGTCGAAGCTGACCGTTCCGACGTCGAGGTGATCTGCACCGACCACGCAACGGAGCAGCGTGGACTTTCCCGACCCGTTCGCGCCGACGATCGCGCACGTCTGGCCGGGTCCTACATCGAATGTGACATCGCTGAATACGGTCAGCTCACCGAAGCAGCGCGAGGCGCCGCGTACTTGCAACATGGGTTACTCCCGGTTGTCCTCGTGAATGTGAGCGAGGATGCGGGGACCAGCGTCAGAGCGTCCCCGCCGAGAGACCGGGGGCTCGGGGTCGCGGACGACCTGGGGTGTCCGGACGGCGATTACGACGGAACGAACCGCGCAGACGACGTTCGTCCGGTGCCGGGCCGTGCGAGGTCTGCAAGTGCAAGGACGGGAGTCCGCGGTCGCAGAGGTGCAGCAGCACGGCGGCCACGGCGACGGCGGTGATCACCAGACCCACTACCGTGAGGGTCGTGCCTTCCATCGGCGAGGCAACGATCAGCATCAGCATGATCGCGCACAGCGACAGAAAGTTCAGAAACCGCACCACTTCATCCTACTGTGCGCGGTTGACGAGTCCCTGGACTCGCAGGCCACTCACAGGGGCTGGACCCGCGTGCGTGGAGCGAATGGCAACCGAACTCCGAACCCCACACCGCCAGTGTCAAAATCGCCCGAAAAGTCCGGTTAATGTTTAGCCTGAATCGGTGAATCCACAGCAACCACCACCAGCAGCAGGCCAAGTCAGTCCCGACGGACAGTACGTCTGGGACGGCAACGCATGGGTCCCCAACCCCAACCTGCCAAAACCGAAGAAGAAGCATACCGTCCGGAACGTCATCCTCGGCATCATCATCGTCTTGATCTTGATCGTTGGCGGCTGCGTCGCATTTATCGGTGGCGTCGCAAACGAAGTATCTGACGACATCAAGAGCGAGGCCGAGAAACCAGGCGGCACCAACAATCCCCTCACCATCGTCGCGGGCCAAGCATTCGAAGTCGATGGATTCAATTATGCCGATGGCTGGTCGCTCGGCGCGGGTCCACTCGGCGACATCGAGGTCTCGAACCTCAAAGTCACCAACAACCGCGACGATCGCGATTCGGCGCTCGTCGAAATCAAACTCTGGAGCGGAACCGAAGTCCTCGGGAAAGCCGACTGCACCACCGAGCCCATCAACGTCGACACAACCGTCACCCTGAACTGCTTCAGCGGCGATGATCTCCCCGCCAACTACGACAAAGTAACCATCAACGACTCCTTCTGACTTCAGGCATGATTCACGGCAGGGCCGATCTCCAGATGGGGATCGGCCCTACTTCGCTTCGTCGGCGGGCACCCGGACCCCGCACCGTCGATGCCTTGGCCGACGCATTTACGAACTACTCGAGCCAGGCTGTCGGACCCGAGTCCGAACCATGGGTCGGCAATCAGGGTCGTCGTACCGCTGGTGAAGCGCCGGGGTGTTTCATCGCACGGCCCACCAGTGTCAGCAGCCCATCCCGAACGGACGCACCATGATCTGCGAGCGCGAGTGCGCCGACCGTCGCCGAAGCGCGGACCATCCGTAATCCGTGCCGTCGACGAATTCGGTCGTAGCGAGCAAGCGCCTCGTCGACCGGTAGCTCGACGAGCAGTTCGGCAAGGGCCACCGCATCGACGAGCGCTTCCCCTGCACCTCTACCGAGATGCGGGGTCATCGTATGCGCGGCATCGCCGACCAACGCCACCCGGCCGGATGTGAACCGCGACAAGGGAGGCGACTGAAAGAGATCGTGATGGAGGATGGCGTCACGATCGACCCGGTCCAGGACGGCCCGTACATCAGAATGCCAGTCTGCGAAACGGGTGAAGAAGTCGTCGACTGTAGTGGTTCCGGCCGCAGCACGGGCAGCACCGAAGAAGTTGAGCCGGCCGTCGAATCGCGGGGTGATTCCGAAAAGCGCTCCACGACCCCAGGTCTCACCGTAGAGCGTGCCGTCATCGGCAGAGGAACTCGAGAAGGCGTCGACTGTCCCCCTCCACACCGTCGTGCCCACCGGACGCGGCACCGTCTCCGGCCCGAACAGATGCTCCCTGGTCGCGCTGAAGGTACCGTCGGCCCCGATCAACACATCCTCGGACCCCAGGTCGGTCGGCACCATTCCCGCCCGTCCGTAGTTGACGGTGCCAGCGGGTAGGTCGTCGGCGAGCACGTTCTGCAGATCGGGCCGCGCCACCAACAGCACCGGTTGAGGAAGCTCCGCGGCGATCAGTACTCGCCCGTCAGCCGCGCGCAAGGCACCGCTGCGCTGCTCCACTGCCACTTCCCGGATTCGCTCGAGCACCCCACAGCGTTCCAGAGCCTGCTGCGCCGAACCGGCGAGGCCGAACACCGTTCCGGTACTCGACTGCGCCGCTGCACGTTCGTCGACGGTGACCCGAACTCCAGCCCGAGACAGCACGAGCGCCGCAGCCAAACCGGCCACGCCGGCTCCGGCGATCCGTACTTCTCGAGGAGTGCCGCTCAGTGCTGTCATACATCGACGGTACTACAAATGTAGTTCGATGACTACACTTGTAGTTCAGCCTGGTTTGGTGAATAGTCGCGATATGTCACGACGCACCGATCTGCTCGACAGCGCCATCGACGTGGTCGGGACCGATGGAATTCGCGCTCTCACTCACCGGCGCGTCGACGAGCGAGCAGGAGTCGCTCTCGGCTCGGCATCCAACCTGTTCCGGACGCGACGCGCACTGCTGGAAGGTGTACTGGACCGCCTCCTCGAGATCGACCAGCAGGTCGTCGCAAGCATTACCGGCACCTCGCTACCCCGCACCGTCGATGCCTTGGCCGGTGCGCTCACCGCCTACTCGAGCCACGCTCTCGGACCCGAGTCCGTTCGCACACGGGCACGGTTCGCGGTATTCGCCGAAGCCGCCGGCGACGCACCACTGAACACTGCAATCGAATCGAGGCGAGCGGAGTTGATCGGCGTCATCACCCGATCGCTGACCATCATCGGTGGCGTCACGAATCCGGCCGCGGCAGCGCGGGCACTATCCGACCACCTCGACGGCGCTCTACTTCACACAATCACCGGTCAGCACCTCGACATCGACGAGTTCCGTGCCGCCACCGAGCGTCATATCCGAGCGTGGATGCGGTGATCCAGCCTCGAGTCACCTGCGCTTGATCACCACTCCGGACATCCCGGAGAGCGAACCGGACAGCGTGATCACAGGGCCGCCGGGCCGCACTGGAGGCCCAGCCTTGTCCTTCAACGATGACCACCCGGTCTTGGTGACGTTCGGATACCGGATCTCATGGTCCGCGCCGATGCGCAGCTTCACCGTGCAGGTCGACACCTGGAGGTGGAGAGCCATTGTCGGCGTGGCGAATACCGCGACCGTGAAGTCGAGGTCCAGAGTGCCCCAGGAACCCGTCACGAGTGCCTCCGACGGAACCTGCCATCCACCTTTCCGACGCAGTGTCGTCGAGTCGATAACCCACTCGGTGCGCGCCGCCGGAGCACCGGTCACCACTGATCCGGACGGAGCCGGAGCGGGTACGTCCGGGAACAGCATTCCGGCATTCGGCAGGTCCGCGAGAACCGCGCGAAGGTCACCACGGGTGCGACTGGAGGTGACGGCCCCAGCCCGTTCCTCGAATTCGCCGATCTCGAGATATCCGGACGAGAACGCGTCGCTGAGCAGGCTTGTCGCCCGTTCACGCTCCGGGTGTCCGACGCGGACGTCCTGATCTCCGAAGGTGTCGGCCATGAGTGTCACCCTAGGACATGGGTCGCCGACCAGCCGACGACACCCGCACCATCGCTGGGCGGACCGCGTTCGTGCAGGACAACACAAAGAAGCCCGCTCCGACCGAGGTCGGAGCGGGCTTCTTTTCTGTGGAGCTAAGGGGACTCGAACCCCTGACCCCCACACTGCCAGTGTGGTGCGCTACCAGCTGCGCCATAGCCCCGTGTTCAGTTATATTGTCGCACCCAGAATCACTTCTGTGTGCTCGAAGAAAGCTACACCATCGCCGTCCCGGCTTCCAAATCGCCAGGTGCACTCGGGAGGGCAGTTGAGGCCGCCCTCCCGAGGCGATGTCAGGGCAGGAGGTTCGCGATCCAGTCGGCGTCACCGAAGGGGTCGATCACGGTGCCGTTGTGCAGGACGGTCGGTGTCGAGTTCGCGCCAGCGGCTGAGAGGGTGTCGCTCGACGCCGCTGCGTGGGCCGCCGCCTGCTCCATTCCGGCGCCGGACTCGATGCAGGTTGCAGCGTCGTCGGAGGCGCCGGCGTCGCGCGCCAGCTGTGCCAGTTCTTCGTTGGACGGGTCCGAGCCGCCGCCCTCGCCGGGCTGGTTCGCCTCGTCGAACAGCGCGGTGTGGAATGCGGAGTAGGCGATCGCGTCACCCGAGTCGGCGACGCACGTGGTGGCCGCAATGACGCGGGTCGAATAGTCCCCACTCGCGGAGGCCTCGTCGCGGAAGTTCATGAGGTGGTATCGCACCGCAATCTCGCCATCATCGACCGCCTGGGCCATCTGCTGCCCGTAACGCTCCTCGAACAACCGGCATGCCGGGCACATCGGGTCTTCGAAGAGGTCGATCGTGGTCGCTGCATCCGGCGTGCCCATCAGCACGACGCCGTTCTCCTGCGCCTGAACCTCGACCTCGGAGTTCTTCACGCCGCCGTATCCGTCGTTGAGCGGTTCGCTGCGCTGGTTCTGCAAGATGACGCCGCCGATCACGATGACCGCGATGACGAGAACCGCCAGTCCGCCGAGAATGTACGTCGACTTGCTGGACTCGGGTTGTGGTTTGTGGTTGTCCTTCGAACTCACGTGTATGCAGTCCTTCGATTCGGATGAAACGGGCGGGCGACCTTACTTTGCCACCGGAGGCTGAGGGGGCACTGAGAATCGCGCCTATGAACGTACCGACCGTTCAAGGTCAGGTCGCCTCACTCGTGGCTGCCGGGGCGGGGCGGTTGGGTACGAGCAGCCACCCGATCGTCGCGGCCAGCATCACTCCGCCAGTCACGGCGAAGGCGACGCTGTAGGAGAAGTGTTGAGCCAACAGACCCGCCCCAACCGGACCGAGTACGCCGCCGATGTCGGCCACCATCTGGAAGGTCGCGAGCACGGGCCCGCCGCGCGACTTCGAACCCACGACGTCGGCGACGGCCGCCTGCTGAGCTGGGTTCATGATCCCCGACCCCATACCTGCAATCGCGGAGACGACGAGGAACACGACCAGATTGTCGGTCATGCCCATTGCGATGGTCGAGGTTCCGCACACCACCAGACCCAGCAAGACGAAGATCTTGCGGCCGTAGGTGTCGGACAACCGCCCGGCCACCATCAGCACCAGCGCATTTCCGACGGCGAACACGGTCAGTGCCACACCGGCCACGGCCGGTTCACGCCCCAACGCCTCGACGACGAACAGCGGCACCATCGCCACACGCACACCGAAGATCACGCCACCGAACGCGAGATTCGAACCGAGTACGGCCCGATAGACGGGGTACGCCAAGGCGTCTCGCAATGTCATGGTGGTCCCCGACTCGGTGACCTCTGGCATTGCCAGATGCGAGTCTCGAAGACTCACGAACACCACGGCGGCCGCGATCAGCAGGGCAATGGCGTAGATGACGAACGGCACGCGCAGCCCGAACCCGACGAGCAGACCGCCGACGAGGGGCCCGGAAATCGAGCCCATCAGGAAGCTGGTGGCATACAGGCCGGACACTCGGCCGCGACGATCTGGTGGCGCCATTCGGATGACGAGTCCCATCGCCGAGACGGTGAACATCGTCGAGCCGATGCCGCCGAGTCCGCGGAAGATCAACAATTGCCAGTAGTCTGCGGCCACCGCACATGCACCCGTCGACGCGGCGACGATCAGCAGACCCGTGATGTAGACGGGCCGCTCCCCCAGCCGCTGCACCAGTCGGCCGCTCACAGGAGCGAACGCCAGCCGCATGAACGCGAACGACGAGATCACGACGGTGGCCGCGGTGACGCTGACGTCGAAGCTGCGAGCGAATTGCGGGAGTGCGGGCGCGACCAGCCCGAAACCGAGGGCGATGACGAAACTGGCCGAGACCAGAACCCAGATCTCTTTGGGCAGCTTGTCTGTTCGTGTAGTCATATTCGGGACCGATGCTAGCCGGGACGTGACCGGCCGCTATCGCAGGACGCCGGTCACCAACTCTTGCGCCGCCTGTTGCACCTGCTCGAGGTGGTCCGGTCCCTGGAACGATTCGGCGTAGATCTTGTAGACGTCTTCGGTGCCGGAGGGTCTGGCCGCGAACCACGCGTTCTCGGTGGTCACTTTCAGTCCGCCGAGCGGTGCCCCGTTTCCTGGCGCATTGGTGAGAACCGCGGTGATCGGTTCACCCGCCAGTTCGGTGGCAGAAACTTGGTCAGCCGACAGCTTTGCGAGCACTGCCTTCTGCTCGCGCGATGCCGGTGCGTCGATCCGCGCGTAGGCGGGATCGCCGAACTGTTCTGTCAGTTTTCGATAGCGAACCGATGGGGTCTTGCCGGTCACCGCGGTGATCTCGGCCGCGAGCAACGCCAGAATGATGCCGTCTTTGTCGGTGGTCCAGGCTCCCCCTTCGCGCCTCAGGAAGGACGCACCGGCGCTCTCCTCACCGCCGAACCCGATGGACCCATCCAGCAGTCCGGGTACGAACCATTTGAATCCCGCCGGCACCTCCACCAGTGTTCTGCCGAGTCCCGCGACCACCCGGTCGATCATCGACGAGCTGACCAACGTCTTGCCGACCCCGGTCCCCGAGCCCCACCCTTCGCGATGCGAGAACAGGTAGTCGATGGCCACTGCCAGGTAGTGATTCGGATTCATCAGACCGCCGTCGGGGGTGACGATCCCGTGCCGATCGGCGTCCGCGTCATTGCCGGTGGCGATGTCGAACCGATCGCGTGAGCCGATGAGCGACGCCATGGCGTGGGGTGACGAACTATCCATGCGAATCTTGCCGTCGGTGTCCAGGGTCATGAACCGCCACGTTGCGTCGACATTCGGGTTCACCACCTCGAGGTCGAGTCGGTGGGTCTCGGCGATGGCACCCCAGTAGTCGACGCTCGCACCGCCCAACGGGTCCGCCCCGATGCGGATGCGCTCACTGCGAATCGCGTCGAGGTCCACGACGCTCGGTAGATCGTCGACGTAGAAGCGGAGGTAGTCGTACCGTTCGGCGCGTTCGAGGGCCCGCTCGAGTGGGATGCGCGTGACGCCGGAAAGGTTCGCTCGCAGCAGTTCGTTCGCCCGGTTCGCGATGACGGTCGTCGCATCGGAGTCCGCGGGGCCTCCGTGCGGCGGGTTGTACTTGAATCCGCCGTCTCGGGGCGGATTGTGCGAAGGCGTGACGACGATTCCGTCTGCTCGCGACGCCGGCGCTGTTCCGTTGTAGCGCAGAATCGCGTGGCTCACTGCCGGGGTGGGCGTGTACCGATCCCGCGAATCGACGAGCACGTCCACGCCGTTGGCCGTCAGAACCTCGAGCGCCGACACCCAGGCCGGCTCCGACAGCGCATGGGTGTCGCGTCCCAGAAACAGCGGGCCGTCCGTTCCCTGCGACGCCCGGTATTCGACGATTGCCTGCGTGGTCGCGAGAATGTGTGCCTCGTTGAAGGCGTCGTCGAGGCTCGAGCCTCGATGCCCCGAGGTCCCGAACACCACCTGCTGCAATGGATTCTCCGGATCGGGCACACGGCTGTAGTAGGCAGTCACCAGGTGGGCGACGTCTACCAGATCTGCGGGGAGTGCCAGTTGCCCGGCACGCTCGTGCGCCACGAGACCTCCTGGTGGTTGATCTGCGCAGTGGTTGTTCTTCTCGCCCATCCTGCCCTGTGTGACGCCGTCGGTCATGTCGACAGGTGAAATCCTGCCCATGCCAGGAACAGGCCGGTCCCGAGACTGGCGACTACATAGAGGGCCGAGTAGATGGGCCGACGCTCACGTTCGGCGGCCACTGCCTCGACGGCAAACGTGGAGTAGGTGGTGAGGCCACCGCAGAACCCGGTTCCCAGCAACGCGAACATCGCCGGCGACAGTGCCACACCCGACAACAAGCCCAGAATGAAACACCCCACGATGTTCACCAGAAAGGTTGGGACCGGAAAGTTGGGGTGGGCGCTGACGTACCGGCCCGTCAGGTAGCGGACTCCTGCCCCGACGCCACCGCCGAGCGCCACGAGCAACACGGTCATCGCGCACCTCGCCGCGTTTGCATCGATTCTCCGATGGCCATTCCGGCTCGCGCGGCCAAGAGCGCCGGGACGAGGGTGCCCACGACGTACAGAACCCCTACGAGAGGACTCGACTCCACCGCATCGACCGCGAACGTGGAGAACGTCGTGAAGCCACCCAGGATGCCGGTGCCGAGGAACAGCCGCCACAGCCTGTCTGTTCCGAGGACCGTCACCACCACCCCGAGCAACAAGGAACCAAGCACGTTTACGACCGCGATCGTCCATATTCCGGGGAACAGTTCCGACAGACCGAATCGCGCGTAGGCGCCCAGAGCACCACCGGCAACGACCACGGCCAGCGGTTTGGCAACTGTCACCGGGTCAGCCTAATAGAGAAAACGGGCCGGAAACCTCGAAAGGTTTCCGGCCCGTCTCGTGGAGCTGCCGGGAATTGAACCCGGGTCCTCCGCAGCAAAGCTAGGGCTTCTCCGTGTGCAGTTTGCTATGTCTCTACTTGGATCTCCCGGTCTCGCAAACAAGCCAGGATGACGATCCCAGTCGCTGTTTGATGTCCCATCCGACTCCGCGACCGAGTCGGTAGGTAAAGCCCTCTAGCTGATGCCAGTACCCGGGCCGAGGGCGAACCCGGACTGACAGACACGCGGTCGCTACTTAGGCAGCGAGGGCGTAGTCGCGCTGATTGGAATCGGCGCTTAATTGGTTGCAGCGACGCTTACGGTGGTCTCTTGCCTGCACCGACACGCTTCCCTTGACTCAACGTACGTAGTCGAAACCGTTCAGCCCCGTACGCGCCTGCGACGTTCGCAGGACTACCTACATTAACGTCACCCGCACCCGATGTCATTCCCATTTCCAGGATTGTCGGATGACGCCGCTCACAACGCCCCGATGACCGAGACGAGCACTCAAGTCCCGAAGGTGATCATCGCGACCGACAGACACGCGAGGATCATGCCCGTGTATTGGCCGCGACCGAGTCGCTCTCCCAGCACGACGAGCGCGAGCAGCACGGTGGCCGCGGGGTAGAGAGCCCCGACGACGCTCACCAGCGAGAGCATCCCACCCTGGAACGCGAACATCATCGCGGCGTTCGACACCACGTCGAGCAGCGCGACGGCGACGACATGCCGGTACAGCAACCGCGGCGGACCCGTGAACTGCCGTACGGCCACGGCAACGGCCCACACGACGGCGGTCGCGGAGAGACGTTGGAACACCAGCGGCCAGAGGCCGGTTCCGTCGGGGACCTGATCGAGCGAGATGAAGGTGAGCGCGAATGCCACACCCCCCGCTGCAGTGAGTCCCGCGACACGAAGGGTGAAGGCCGGATGCTCGTCGCCACCGACGGTTTCTTTCGACTCCCTGCTGACGAGCACGACCGCAATGAGCGCGACGACGA
>JAAZAD010000466.1 GCA_012514505.1 Rhodococcus sp. (in: high G+C Gram-positive bacteria)
CGGATGGCGCAGCACGGTCAGGAATCGATCGGATACTCGGTTCATGTGCCGCATTACCTGGCACAGACGGACTTCCCGTCGGCAGCGCAGACGCTGCTCGAGAACGTTGCCGAGATCGCCGATCTGGACCTGCCGTTGGCGGCGCTCGGCGAGGCAGCGGCACGCGTTCGCGAGCAGATCGACGAGCACATCGCGGGAAACGAAGAGGTCGAAACCGTCGTTCAGGCGCTCGAACGCCAGTACGATGCATTTGTCACCGCACAGGAACAGAAGTCCACACTTCTGGCCCGGGAGGAGGATCTGCCCAGCGGAGAGGAACTCGGCGCCGAGTTCGAACGCTTCCTCGCGCAGCAGGCACGCGGTGACGACGCCAACGGCGAGCTCTGATCGGCCCACCCTGATCCGACACGCAGGACGTACGCCCCACACACGGGCACAGGAGTCGCGATGACCACGACCCGCTTTCGTCAACTCAGACCTGTACCGGACGCCGAGGTTCGCCTGGCCTTTCGCACGATCCACGGATACCGGCGCGCCTTCCGTATTGCCGGCCAGGGTCCGGTGATCCTGCTACTGCACGGGATCGGTGACAATTCCACGACGTGGTCGGACGTCATCCCCCACCTTGCGAAGAACCACACGGTCATCGCGCCGGACCTTCTCGGGCACGGTCGTTCGGACAAGCCGAGGGCCGACTATTCGGTCGCGGCGTATGCCAACGGAATGCGCGATCTGTTGGTCACTCTGGGAATCGATCGCGTCACCATTGTCGGGCACTCGCTGGGCGGCGGAGTCGCCATGCAGTTCGCGTACCAATTCCCACAGATGGTGGAGCGCCTGGTCCTCGTCTCTGCGGGCGGGATAACCAGAGACGTTCATCCCTTGCTGCGATTGGCGTCGGTGCCGCTCGTCAACGAGGCGCTCAAGTTGCTACGGATACCAGGGGCCATGCCGAGCATCCGCTTCGCCGGCACAGTGCTGAGCCGATTGAGCGGCGTTCCCCTGCATCCGAGCGAACTTCTGCACGACACGCCGGACTTGCTTCGAATCCTGTCGGATCTTCCCGAGCCCACCGCGCATGCCGCCTATCTGCGCACACTGCGCGCCGTGGTCGATTGGCGAGGTCAGGTCGTGACCATGCTGGATCGCTGCTATCTCACCGAAAATCTGCCGGTCCAGCTCGTGTGGGGGGACAAAGACGTGGTGATACCGGTCACCCACGCGCATTTGGCGCATGCTGCAATGCCGACGTCCCGGATCGACATCTTCCACGGCTCGGGTCATTTCCCGTTCCGCGACGAACCCATGCGGTTTCTCGAGGTGGTCGAAGAGTTCATCGACACGACGGAGCCCCTCGTCTTCGACGAGCAGCGTTGGCGACAGATGCTCCTCGGTGGTGTGGGCGAGTCCGCCATCAGTGGCAGCGCAAGCACTCGCATGGCCGTGCTCGATGCGATGGGGGCGGACGAACGCAGCGCCACCTGATTCGACCGCACGCCGCGCCCGATAGCCTGTGTTGGTGCTGCTTCCCGACCATCTACCAGATAACGCCGATCCCGATTCGGTGTTCGACGCCTTCACGACGTGGACCTCCGAGCGTGGTTTGACGTTGTATCCGGCCCAGGAAGAGGCCGTCATGGAGTTGGTGTCGGGAGCCAATGTCATTCTGGCTACGCCGACCGGTTCAGGAAAGTCGATGGTGGCGATCGGTGCCCATGCCTACGCGATGGCCACCGGTAAGCGCACGTTCTACACGGCACCGATCAAGGCTCTGGTGAGTGAAAAGTTCTTCGCGTTGTGCGAGGTGTTCGGTGCGGACAATGTCGGGATGATGACCGGCGATGCTGCGGTGAACTCGCGCGCACCGATCATCTGCGCCACCGCGGAGATCGTGGCGAATCTCGCGCTGCGCGAGGGACCGGACTCGGATATCGGCCAGGTGGTGATGGACGAGTTCCACTTCTACTCCGAACCGGATCGTGGCTGGGCGTGGCAGGTTCCCCTCATCGAGCTACCGAATGCGCAGTTCCTTCTGATGTCGGCGACTCTCGGCGACGTATCGTTCTTCTCCGACGATCTGACGAGGCGGACCGGCCGTCCCACCGTCGTCGTGGCAGGCACCGAACGCCCTGTGCCGCTGATGTTCTCGTACGCCACCACCCCGGTTGGTGAGACCATCGAGGAATTGGTGACCACCAATCAGGCTCCGGTGTACGTCGTCCACTTCACGCAGGCCGCCGCACTCGAGCGCGCCCAGGCACTCACGAGCGTCAACTTCTGTTCGCGCGCCGAGAAGGACGCCATCGCCGAAGCACTCGGCGGCTTCCGCTTCACCACCGGTTTCGGCAAGACTCTCTCACGCCTCGTCCGTCACGGTATCGGCGTCCACCACGCGGGGATGCTGCCCAAGTACCGGCGGCTCATCGAGAAGTTGGCACAGGACGGTCTCCTCAAAGTCATCTGCGGCACGGACACTCTCGGTGTCGGCATCAACGTGCCCATCAGGACAGTGCTGCTCACCGGTCTCACCAAGTACGACGGAGTCCGCACCCGGCATCTCCGTGCCCGCGAGTTCCACCAGATTGCGGGCCGGGCCGGCCGGGCGGGCTACGACACTCTGGGCACGGTCGTGGTTCAGGCCCCCGAACACGAGATCGACAATATTCGTGCGCTCGCCAAGGCAGGCGACGACCCGAAGAAGCGCCGAAAGGTTCAGCGCAAGAAGGCCCCGGACGGCTTCGTGTCGTGGGGTGAACCGACCTTCGAGCGCCTGGTCGCGGCGTCACCGGAACCGTTGGTGTCCCGGTTCGGCGTGAGCAACGGAATGCTGCTGAACGTGATCGCACGGCCGGGCAACTGTTTCCAGTCGATGCGTCATCTGCTCGAGGACAATCACGAAACCCGAGCCGCCCAGCGCAAGCACATCCTCAAGGCGCTGTCGTTGTATCGGGGGCTTCTCGGCGCCGGTATCGTGCAACGCCTCGATCAACCGGACGAAGACGGACGGATGGCTCGCCTGACGGTGGAGTTGCAGCGCGACTTCGCACTGAACCAGCCATTGTCACCGTTCGCTCTGGCAGCGTTCGAACTCCTCGATGTCGAGTCGGATTCGTATGCACTCGACGTGGTGTCGATCATCGAATCGACACTGGATGATCCGCGACAGATTCTCATGGCTCAGCAGCACGCTGCGCGCGGTGAAGCCGTCGCTCAGATGAAGGCCGACGGCATCGAATACGAGGAACGAATGGAGTTGCTCGAGGAGGTCACCTGGCCCAAGCCGCTCGAGGATCTGCTGGTGCCCGCGTTCGAGACGTATCGGGAAGGCCACCCGTGGGTCTCGGAGTTCGCGCTGTCCCCGAAGTCGGTGGTGCGCGACATGGTCGAAAAGGCGATGACGTTCGCGGAACTTGTCTCGCACTACGGCCTTGCACGGTCCGAGGGGCTTGTTCTGCGTTACCTCGCGGACGCGTACCGCGCGCTGCGCCAGACGGTTCCCACAGAAGCCCGGACGGATGAGCTCGAAGATCTGACCGAGTGGCTCGGTGAGCTGATCCGCCAGGTCGACTCGAGCCTGCTCGACGAGTGGGAGTCGCTCACCGACCCGGGAGCCGAATCGGACGATCAGCAAGTGGCGTTCGGTGCGGATCAGCCTCGGCCGATTTCGGCGAACACCCGTGCATTCCGGGTGATGGTGCGTAACGCCATGTTCCGACGTATCGATCTCGCGTCACGCCGCCGATGGTCCGAGCTCGAGGGACTCGACGACGGCATCGACGCCGACGAGTGGGAAGACCAGTTGGCGCCGTACTTCGAGGAGTACCGCGCTGTCGGGACGGGGCCGACTGCCCGTGGGCCGCACCTGTTTCAGATCACCGCCGAATCGGAGTTCTGGCGTGTGCGACAGGTGCTCGACGACCCCGAAGGCGACCACGGCTGGGCGCTGGTTGCCGTGGTCGACCTTCCGGAATCGGATGCAGCAGGCGAGATCGTGTTCGACGAACTCTCGATCGTCGAAGGCTAGTCCGCGCCGGCCATCACGACTTCTCGAGCTGATCGAGTAGAGCGAGAGATAGGAAAGTCATCGGGCCTCGGTCTTCGAAGTGGTCGCCGACATTGCCGGCGATCCCGCCTTCGAGTGCAAGCTCGCTGTTCAGGTCGAGTCGACGTTGGGGTGCGCCGTCGTCGAGGTCGAGGTCGGCGAGATCGACCCACACGATATTGGGGCGGGTCGTCGACGCGTATACGAACCGCCGGTTCGTCAGATCGGTCACGGTCTGCCAGATCGTTTGAGACGCGTCGGGCTTTCCCGGGTCCGGAATGCGGAACGGTTGCGCGACATTGCGAATGACGCTGAACATGCTTGCAACTGCTTCGGTTCGATCGGCCGGCGTCGGCAACCGACTCGAGTAGTAGGCCGCTCGGGCAAACCGGTGTTCGGCCTCGGTATCCCCCGGCAGCGGTTGGTCCCCACCCAAGCCGTCCCAGCGATCGAGCAGCTGGATCTGCCGGTCGTACGTGGGCGAGTTGGTCATCACCCGGTACGAGGCATCGTGGTAGACCTGCGGCATGCCGTCGATGTACTCGATGATCGCGGAGTCGCCACGTGCATCGTCGAGTGCGAGGTGGATGGTGGGCGGGTTTCCACCGGTCGGATCCCGCATCTGGACGACTTGGACATCGGTCTGCGCGATCCAGTCCACGGCATCTGCGACAGTGGCGAAGTTGTCGAGAAAGTACTGCAGCCAGATTGCTTGACTCAGAGCCGGCCGCGTGTCGTCTCGCTCGCCGTAAGTGGACTCGGCAAGCCACAGCACGTGACCTGCCAGCCCCGCATCGTTGAGTCCGTCGACCGAGATGAGGTCGAACGCGGTCGCGATGACGCTGCCGAATTTCGAGGTCCAGGTCAGTTTCCCGGTGACCCCGTCATCGCGATCGATACCGCGAGGTTGACTCCACAGGTTGGTCATGAGGTCTTTGTGGAAGTCCATGTTGCGGCCGACCAGCACAGCGCCGGCCGCATCGGGCCAGATCACTCGTGTACACATCGTCTGTCACCGCTTTCCGCGAACTTCTCCGGGATCAGGTCGGCACCGTCAACTCTATAGGTATGGGAATACCTACAGGTGCGGAAAGACCAGGTGCGGAAAGACCAGGTGCGGAAGACTAGGTGCGACGGCGCGGCTGGTTGCGACGCGCAGCATCCTTTTCCTTGATGCGGACCTTCTCCTGCCGAACGGCCGCCTGGGTTGCGCGTTCTTGCTGCAACCACTCGGGGCGGTCGGCGAGCAGTGCATCGATCTGCTCTGTCGTGAGAGCCTCCGTCACCCCGCCTCTGGCGAGGCCGGCGATCGACACACCCAGCTTGGCTGCCACCACCGGACGAGGGTGTGGTCCGTTGGCGCGCAGCTCGGTCAACCATTCGGGCGGATTCGTTTGCAACTCACTGAGTTCTGCCCGCGATATCGTGCCTTCCTGGAATTGCGCAGGGGTGGCATCGAGGTAGACACCCAGCTTCTTGGCCGCCGTGGCGGGCTTCATCGTCTGGGCATTCTTGGGCTGACTCATGTCGTCAAGGATAACGATGACGCGAACCCGCTCCGACCGCCCGCTGGTTTCGACAGGCCCGGTACTCTGGCGACGTGACCGACGCGGCGAAGGACCTCCCGTTCCGACTCGCGTACGTCCCGGGCGTGACGCCCACCAAATGGGTGCGTGTGTGGAACGAGCGCATCGATACCCGGCTCGAGTTGATCTCGGTGCCCGCCGACGACGCCGCCGACTTCGTCCGGGCAGGCCAAGCTGATGTCAGCCTTCTTCGGCTGCCCATCGACCGCACAGACCTGAGCGCCATTCCGCTCTACACCGAAGTGTCCGTCGTCGTCGTCCCGAAGGATCACGTCTACTGCGCGGCAGACCAGATCCTCGTCGCCGATCTCGCGGGCGAGATAGTGCTCGATCCCCTGGACAACCCCCTGCACTGGCCTTCCCCGCCCGGCGAACGCGCCGCTGAACGCCCCGCGTCGACTGCCGACGCAATCGAGCTCGTCGCCGCAGGTGTGGGTGTCGTCGTGGTGCCGCAATCGCTGGCCAGACTTCACCATCGCAAAGACCTCACCTATCGACCGGTGACGGACGCGCCGGAGTCGAGGATCGCGTTGGCCTGGCGTGAGGACCACACCACCGAGTTGGTCGAAGAATTCATCGGCATCGTTCGCGGCCGAACCGCCAACAGCTCTCGCGGCCGAACCCAATCCCCGGCCGAGAAGAAGCCCGCGCGGAAGCCGGCCAAGGCACCGCGGCCCGCCAAGGCACGATCTACCACGCGCCGCGGCGGCCCCTCCCGCCGCGGCCGGGGGCGCCGCCCCTAGTCGACGGCACGGTCCCGCCCTGGAGCCGTTGCAGAGATGAGCTCCGCCAGCTGCGCATAACCCTCGGCATGAGCACTCGAGGACCGGTACACCAATCCGATCGTTCGGCCCGGTACCGGTGCCGCGAACGTCGCGGTGGCCAACGGCCCGCGCCCGGTCTCCACGGGCACCGCCGACTGCGGCACCAGAGTCACCCCCAACCCACCCGCTACGCATTGCACGACCGTCGACAGTGACGTGGCCCGTGTGTCACCGGCGATACTCGGGTGGGCGTCGATGGATCTGCACAGATCCAATGTTTGATCGCGCAGGCAATGGCCTTCGTCGAGCAGGAGTAGCGGCAGCTCGTCCAGTACGCCGGGCGACAGGCCCTCCGCCCCGGCCAGGTCGTGTGAGTCGGGCACCACGAGAACGAAATCTTCTGTATAGAGCGGGATTTCGACGAGGCCGGGCGCGTCCGACGGCAAGGCCAATACAGCCACGTCGAGCGTTCCGGCGCGCAATGCATCGAGCAGTCGCGCTGTCTGGTCCTCTACGACGTGTGGGACGAGGGACGGCATCTCGGCTCGCAGCGCGGGTAACAGTGTCGGCAGCACATAGGGCGCGACTGTGGGGATCAAGCCGATACGAAGGAGCCCTGACAACGTGTCACCGACCCCTGCGGCGGCCGCGACGAAACCGTCGACGGCATCGAGGCTGACTTTGGCCTGCCCCAGGAGCCGCTCCCCCGCTCCGGTCACGAGCACCCTGCGGGTACTGCGCTCGATCAGGGGCACCCCGAGTCCGGTTTCCAGCGAGGCCAAGGCCTGCGACAGTGTGGGTTGGCTCACACCCAAACGTGCTGCCGCAGTGCCGAAATGCCTACATTCCGCGATGGCGACGAACGCACGCAGCTGCGACAGTGTGGGCTGATAACTATGATCAGACATGCCTATCAGTGTAGCGACATCTATCGCCTTTACCTTTTGCCGACCTCGAGGCAGAATGGACTCACACCAGAAAACGGCGGTCGGTGAGCATCTCACCCGACCCCTTCCGGTACAGAATTCCCGACGAGTACCCAGGTACTCCGTCGTGCGCTCTACAGATGTTCACAAGACAAGCAGGAGGACGAAACACATGGCTCTGCTCACCATCGGCGACCAGTTCCCCGCCTACAACCTGACCGCCGTCATCGGCGGCGACCTGTCCAAGGTCGACGCTCAGCAGCCCGACGACTACTTCACCACCATCACGAGCGACGATCACGCCGGCAAGTGGCGCATCGTGTTCTTCTGGCCGAAGGACTTCACCTTCGTGTGCCCCACCGAGATCGCCGCGTTCGGCAAG
>JAAZAD010000467.1 GCA_012514505.1 Rhodococcus sp. (in: high G+C Gram-positive bacteria)
CCGTAGTCACGTTCGAACGCCGCGATCGCGATCTGCGCCTTGTCGATGTCCTCGGCTCCGATGATCTCCTTCATCGCGGCCAACGCACCAGGATGCGCCGACTTCGGACCTGAGTTAGGACATTACTGGCGAGTAGAAATACATGCAGGCCCGCTACCTGCGCTTTCGTGATCCCGACGGGGTCGATCGGGACACTAACCAGGTAGGTTCGTCCGGTGGCATTCGTACGGAAAGTGCGCACCGCATCCGGCGCGGTCGCAGTACAAGTCGTGCGCAAACACCGAGGCCGGCACGAGATCATCGCGCACGTCGGCTCCGCGCACACCGACGTCGAACTCGGCATGCTCCTCGAACGCGCCCGCCACCTGCTGCACGGCGAGCAAGGCATGCTCGAGCTGGATGTCCCCACACCGATCGAGCAGATCGCCGACGTCGCCGACTGGCGCACCGGGCAACTACCGGCTTCGCCGACCGCTGCGAGCAAGGAGGTCGCCGGCCCTGGTCGGACCGTGCGCACCACCGCCCGCCTGCTCTACGACGTTCTCGCGTCCGTCTACGACCGACTCGGCTTCGACGTGCAGGGCGACGCCGTGTTCAAGGACCTGGTCATCGCCCGGATCGTCGAACCGACCTCGAAGATCGATGCCCTGCGCGTCCTCGACGACCTCGGCGCGGACACGGTGTCGTACAAGACCGTGCAACGCCACCTCGCGCAGGTCATCACCGGCGGATACCGTGACCCTATCGCTCGTCGATGTTTCGAATACTCCGCTGCCACAGGAGGACTGGGGCTGCTTCTTTTCGACGTCACCACCCTGTACTTCGAGGCGGAGAAGGAGGACGACCTCCGCAAGGTCGGGTATTCGAAGGAACGGCGGGTCGACCCGCAAATCGTGGTCGGCCTGCTCGTCGACCGCACCGGATTTCCCTTGGAGATCGGCTGTTTCGAAGGCAACAAGGCCGAGACCCACACCCTGGTTCCGATCGTGCGTCAGTTCCAGAAACGCCACGACATCGAGGGGGTGGAGATGGTCATCGCCGCCGACGCCGGCATGCTGTCCGCTTCGAACCTGACCGCGCTGGACGAGGCCGGTCTGAAGTTCATCGTCGGCTCCCGCGCCACCAAAGCGCCAGCCGATCTCGAATCCCATTTCCATTGGCACGGTGACTTGTTCACCGACGGGCAGATCATCGATACGGTCACGCCGCGCCATGCACGCAGCGTGGTCAACACTGTGAAACGACGTGTCGAACCGGTGTGGGATCCGGTTCGAGACTCCACGTCGTGGCGGGCGATCTGGCAGTACACCCGCAAACGCGCCGTGCGCGACAATCAGACCCTCAACGCTCAGGAAGCACGGGCGAAGGCGGTCGTCGACGGTACGAAGAAGGCCAAAACCACCCGGTTCGTCAAGTCCACTGCGGCCGGCCAGCAACTCGATGACGCCTCCCTGGCCAGGGCTCGGTCGCTCGTGGGCTTGAAGGGCTACGTCACCAACATCCCGGTCATGCTGATGGAACCGGGTGAGGTGATCGGCAAGTACCACGACCTCTGGCATGTCGAGCAGTCGTTTCGGATGTCGAAGACCGACCTGCGGGCGCGCCCGATGTTCCACCGCACCCGCGACGCGATCGAAGCGCACCTGACCGTCGTGTTCGCGGCGTTGGCCGTCGCTCGCTGCGTTCAGGACGAGACCGGTGTTGCGATCGCGAGGCTGGTCAAGCGACTGCGGCCGTTGCGGACCTCGACGATCGCGATCAACGGTGCTGTCCAGGACTTTCCACCGCAGATTCCTGTTGCTGAGCAGGAAATTTTGTCTCGTTTGGGGTTCGAAACGGGGTACTAAGCCAAATGTCCTAACTCAGGCCGCGATCGCGATCTGCGCCTTGTCGATGTCCTCGGCTCCGATGATCTCCTTCATCGCGGCCAACGCACCAGGATGCGCCGACTTCGGAAGTGCGGCAAGAACGTTGGCTTGTTTGTGGAACCAGC
>JAAZAD010000468.1 GCA_012514505.1 Rhodococcus sp. (in: high G+C Gram-positive bacteria)
GGCGTCGTCGCACGAGAAGATCTTCTCGGCAGGCGGCGACCTCAAGGCATTTGCGAGCGACACCCCCACGATCGTCAAATACTCCGGGCTGGACCGCTTTCCGCGGCTGTACCGGCTCATCGGAGGGCTCGGGAAGCCGGTGATCTGCGCGGCCGGTGGTGACGTGCTGGCAGGCGCTTTCGGTCTTGCCCTCGCCTGCGACTTCGTTCTCGTCAAGGAATCGGCCCGGTTCGGATGTCCCGAAATCAATGTCGGTGTCTTCCCGTTCATGATCTCGGCACTCATCTACCGCAACGTGGGTCGGCTCAAGGCGAACGAGCTGATGATGTACGGCGAGAAGATCACCGCGACGGAAGCGCTTTCACTCGGCCTCGTCAACCGTGTGATTCCGGACGACGAGTTCGAGGGGGAGGTGCGCGCGTGGGCGCACCGGCTCGCGAGCAAGTCTCCGTTGCTCATGCGTCTGGGTAAGGACGCCATCGACAGGACACGCGACATGTCGCTGCCGGATGCGCTGTCGGCGTTGCAGTCCCAGTTGGCGCTCGCTTTCACGACCGAAGACATCGGTGAGGGTGTTGCCGCATTCCGCGACAAGCGTTCGCCGGTGTGGAAGATGAAATGAGTCCTGCACCGTGGGAAGCCGGCGTGTCGCCGATGCTTCCGGGTGTCGGCCCGGTTCCGGGCCTGCGTCGGCGTCCCGGTCGGATCGCCCCGTGATGACTGTTCGCAGCCGAACAGTCTGTGTGCGTTCGAATATCGAACAGCCTCCGAGAACCCGAGCGCAGATTCGGGCAACTCCGATTCGTGATTGCGCCCTCGGTCCGGCAGTTCGACAGTTGCAATTCTTGTGGGTCAGTGAACGAAGGATGGGAATCCCATGACCAGCGAACGAAACCTCGGCCGGTACACCCGACGGCAGGTCGAGGAATTCTATGCACGCGGCCACTGGGCCGATGAGAACTTCACCGATCTCCTGCGACACCGCGCCGGGATCAGCCCCGACAAGACCTTCGTGACCGACGGTGAGCGGGAGCTGACCTTTGCGCAGCTCTACGATCGATCGCAGCGACTGGCTCTGGGCTTGCGCCGGAAAGGTCTCGAAGCAGGTGATCGTGTTGCCGTGCAGCTACCCAACTGGGTGGAATTCGTCGTCGTGGCAGCGGCATTGGCCCGGATCGGTGTCGTCACCGTGCCGATCATGCCGATCTACCGGGCCGACGAGGTGTCGCACGTCGTCGCCGACGCCTCGATCCGGATGGCGATCGCCCCGGCGCAGTTCAAGGGCTTCGACTACGTGTCGATGTTCGACGACGTCCGTCGCTCGTCGCAGACCCTCGAATCGATCGTTGCGGTGCGTGCATCGGACGACGGCCGGGACGGCTTCGCCCAGCGGGGTATCGAGGTTCTCGACGATCTGCTCGTGGACGTCGATCCGGACGCCGTCGATGCGGAACTCGATTTCCGGGCGCACCCGGACGATCCGTTCGTCATCGTCTACACCTCGGGAACCACATCGCGACCCAAGGGCTGCCTGCACACCTTCAACACCTATGCGTCGGGCGCTCGCGCGCTGAAGATCGCGTTCGGGCATACGGATACGGACGTCCAGTTCGGTCCGTCACCGATCACGCACACCACGGGACTGGTCACCAGTGTGCTCGTTCCCCTGCTCAGCGGGGCTGCAACCCACATCATGGCGGAATGGGATCCGAAGCGGGGACTCGCCGAGATCGAGCGGTTCGGATGCACGGTCGCCGTCACCGCGACGACGTTCCTGCAGACGCTGCTGGCTGCGGCCGACGTGGAACCGGAGGCCGATCTCACGTCCCTCCGGGTCTGGGTCTGCGCCGGCTCGCCCATCCCGGCAGCAGTCGTGGAGAAGGCGAA
>JAAZAD010000469.1 GCA_012514505.1 Rhodococcus sp. (in: high G+C Gram-positive bacteria)
CGGAGGGAAGAAACCGTCGAGGATGCAGACGAAGAACAAGAGTGGATAGACCCACAGGGCTGCTGCCTGGCCGATGATGAATTCGTTGATCACGTCCATTGAGGCGGTGATGCTCCTGTCGGGTCACGAGGTTGCTGCTTCCACGGTATTCGTAGTCAAGGGTGAACACATCAGGGTGACCCCCGATCTCGGTCTCTGGTGCAGCCCTCGATCGCACATTGAGATGTGATCATCAGCACTCTCGTCGGGTATCGGAACGAGGTTGGTCGCAAAAGTCCGATTTCGGCGCGGAGCTCGGAGATCGGCACTACCCTGGGCGGCACGGGATATGGGGATGCATCGGCGCGACCGGTGTGGCTTGATTCACCTAGGTCGGGAGTGGGACATGCAGGTTCCGGGCCCTTTCGAATACGAGCGTGCTACCGGCGTGGAGCACGCCATAGCGTTGCTGGACCGCTTGGGGGAGGAAGCCCGAGTCGTTGCCGGCGGGCACAGTCTCCTGCCCATGATGAAGCTCCGGCTCGCCAATCCTGAGTATCTGATCGACATCAACGATCTGGACGAACTCGCGTATCTCGAGATCGAGCCGGAGTCGGTCCGAATCGGAGCGCTCACCCGTCACCGTGTACTGCTCGAATCCGACGACCTCGCCGCCGTGTTCCCGATCTTCCGGGACGCAGAGGAAGTGATCGCGGATCCGGTGGTGCGCAATCGTGGCACGATCGGCGGCTCGCTGTGTCAGGCCGACCCGGCCGAGGATCTCTCGACGGTGTGCTCGGTACTCGACGCCGTATGTGTCGTTCGCGGTCCGTCGGGGGTGCGTGAGCTGCCGTTCGCAGAGTTCCATCTCGGCCCGTATGAAACAGCGGTGGCTCCGAACGAGCTTCTCGTCGAGATCCGCTTGCCACGCAAGGGGCCCTGCTCGAGCGCCTACGCGAAGGTGGAGCGTCGCGCAGGCGACTGGGCCGTCGCTGCGGTAGGCGCCGCGGTGTGGATTGCCGACGGCGTGTTCTCCGACGCCCGCATCGGACTCACGGCAGTCCGCGCCGATGACGATGCCCTCGCTGCGATCGGAGATCTGCTTCACGGCAGCGCCCCGACGGAAGAGCTCTTCCGCGACGCCGGAGCACTTGCATCGGCTGCCTGCTCGCCGGAATCAGACCAGCGTGGCACCGCCGAATACAAGCGTCACCTCGCGTCGGAACTGACCGTACGGACACTGCGCCGCGCGGCCGAACGACTCGACTTGCTCGAAGGGAATCGACATCGATGAGAATCTCGATGACCGTCAATGGTCAAGACGTCGAGGCCGACGTCGAACCACGCACGCTGCTCGTACATTTCCTCCGTGACCACCTGGGGCTGACCGGAACCCACTGGGGGTGCGACACCAGTAACTGCGGAACGTGCGTCGTCGCGATCGACGGCGAACCCGTCAAGTCCTGCACGACACTCGCTGCGATGACCGCAGGCCACGATGTGCGGACCGTCGAGGGCCTCGAGCAGGACGGCGTCCTCGACCCGGTGCAGGAGGGATTCATGCAGTGTCACGGACTCCAATGCGGCTTCTGCACGCCAGGCATGATGATCACGGCCCGTGCGCTGCTCGACCGCGACCCCGACCCGGACGAAGCCACGATCCGCAAGGCGATCTCCGGACAGATATGCCGGTGCACCGGCTACACCACGATCGTGCGCTCGGTGCGCTGGGCGGCCGAGAACGCACATTCGGAGCGGAACGCGGAGGCCACGTCATGACCGCTGTCGACTCGGACTCCGGAGTCCAAGAAACCGAGAATCCGGCAACTGCGGACAACGACCACAAGCCCTGCGGTCACGGTCGCATGCTCCGCAAGGAGGACCCCCGGTTCATCCGGGGCCAGGGACACTACGTCGACGATGTCCAGCTGCCGGGCATGCTGCATCTCGCGGTGCTGCGCTCCCCGGTCGCGCATGCCCGGATCAACGGCATCGACACCTCCGCGGCATTGGCGCACCCGAGGGTCAAGGCCGTCATCACCGGAACCGACCTCGCAGAGAAGGGCCTGGCATGGATGCCGACCCTGTCGAACGACGTCCAGGCGGTCCTCGCCACCGACAAGGTGCGATTCCACGGACAGGAAGTCGCGTTCGTCGTCGCCGAGGACCG
>JAAZAD010000470.1 GCA_012514505.1 Rhodococcus sp. (in: high G+C Gram-positive bacteria)
CGCCGTCGCCCTGGGTGTCGCGGGCGTCGTTGCCACCTCGCCCGGCGTGGCATGGGCAGACGGCACCTCCTCCTCCACGTCGTCGCAGACATCGCAGTCCTCGCAGACGTCGCAGTCCTCGCAGTCCTCACAGTCGTCGGAGACCTCGCAGCCCAGCCCGACGCCGGCGGACGAAACCGAAACCGAAACCGTCGACCCGACCGAAGAACCGACTGAGAGCGCTGAAGGCCTCGCCGACGAAGACAGTGAGGACGCCGAGGATCTGGAGAACGTAGCGGACCCAGAAGACGGTGCGGTCGAGGCGATTGACGACACCGACCTCACCGACACCGAGGAATCCACCACCGACGACGACACCGCGACGGAGGACGGTGACACGAACGAAGCCGATTCGACGCCAGCACCGCAGACTCAGACCGGCACCGACGTCAATACCGAATCCGTCGCACAAACGCTGACCACCGAGGCCTCCGACGCCCAGTACACGTCCGCGACCACGCTGAGGACCCAGTCGTCAGACAACCCCGAGACCGTCGCCCTGCTGAGCGCCGCGACAAGCGCGACCGCCGCTTCGGCCAACCGGATTGCGGTCCCGCTGCCGAAGCTGCCCACGCCCGAGGAGGTCGTGCACCACATTCAGGCCAAGGTGACCGAATGCCTCTGCGGCGTCATCAACGGTGTCACCAAACTGGTCAGCGTCGTGGCGGGTGCGATCAACGGAGGCGGCGGCGCGGGCCCTGGCGGCGGATCGCCTGCAGCACCGCCGATCGTGGCCGCGGTACTGGAGTTCGCACGCCGCGAAGTCACCCGCGTCGTCGACGCCCTGAACCGCACCCCGATCGGGCGCTTCGTCAACTACGTCGCAACGCAGGTCACCGACGCGATCACCGACTTCGGCAACTCACCGCAGGGCAGAGCGATTTCGGCGGAGCTCACCCAGTTCCTCGCGCAGTGCCAGGACTCCACGGGGCTGCCGGCCGAGCTCGAACGCGTCGCCATCGTGTCGGGCCTCAACGAACCGACAGACTTCGACATCCTCGCCGACACAGAACATCCCGATGAGATTCATCGCATCTTCATCACCGAGAAGGCCGGAGCGATCAAGGTTTACGACCCGGACACCGGCAGCGTCGCGACGCTGATCAACCTTCCAACCGTGACCGCAGATGGTGAACGCGGACTGGTCGGCATCGAGGTCGACCCGCAGTACTGGGATGTCGGTCAGCCCGGCTACCACACCATCTACGTCGCCTACACCGGGGCGGACAACTATGACCGGTTGTCGAAGCTGACACTGAACGATTCGTTCGAGGTGGTGGGCGAACCGGTCGAACTGCTGAAGTCGACCGAGTTGGGCAACAACTTCCACCACGGCGGCGAGCTGCAATTCGATCCTGCCGGTGAGCATCTCTACTGGGCGGTGGGTGACAACACCGAGAGCGCCAACGCTCAGGACCTGTCGAACATCCACGGCAAGATCCTGCGGTTGAACCGCGACGGCACCGCGCCCGAAGACAACCCGTTCGTCGGCCATCCGGGCGCCGTCGAGCAGATCTACGCGATCGGCCTGCGCAATCCGTTTCGGTTCACCTTCACCCCCGACGGCCAGTTGCTGGTCGGCGATGTGGGCGAATCCAACTGGGAAGAGTTGAACGTCGTGACGGCCGGGGCCAACTACGGCTGGCCGGCCGCCGAAGGCTTCTGCACCAGTGGCGACTGCGCGTATGTCGACCCCATCTACGCCTACCGCCACTCCACACCACCGGCCAACGCGGGATCGATCACGTCGGTCGTCGTCTATACCGGTAGCACGTTCCCCGAGGAGTACCAGAACAAGGTCTTCATCGCCGACTACTCGGTCGGTTGGATCAAAGAACTGACGTTCGATTCGGAGTTCACCAGCCTGATCAGCGAGCGCATGTTCGACAACCAGGCCGGCACGACCGTCAAACTTGACCAGGGACCTGACGGAAACCTCTACCAGCTCAACATCTATCCCGGCACGCTCTACGTCATCCGGCCCTCCGGGGGGAACCGGGGACCAACCGCGGTACTCACCGCGTCGGAGACCTACACCGCCGAAGACTCCCTGGAAGTCCACTTCTCGGCCGGCGGATCGACCGACCCCGAAGGCGATGATCTGAGCTACGAGTGGAATTTCGGTGACGGCCGCACCTCGACCGAAGCCAATCCGACCATGGTCTTCACCAACACCGGC
>JAAZAD010000471.1 GCA_012514505.1 Rhodococcus sp. (in: high G+C Gram-positive bacteria)
GCCCGATTCCTCGATCGGGCATCACCCCCACTCCTGTGAGTGAGTAACGAGTCTGGAGGGTCGTTAACCACTCACAGGGGGCGAAGCCCCCATCAACGTCCGCAACTCCGGCTTCCATTCGTCGAACTGGTCGGGAAAGCAGGTCGCGAGCAACTCGACCATGATCGACGGCGCGGTGGAGGCTCCCGGAGATGCCCCGAGCAGGCCGGCAATCGTTCCCTCGCCGCCGACCACCAGCTCGGTACCGAATGTCAGAACACCAACTTTGCGGCGATCGGGCTTCACAAGCTGTGCGCGTTGACCTGCCTGAATCAGCTCCCAATCCGCCGGATCTGCACTGGGATAGAACCGCTGCAGTTCGGCGAACTTGCGCCGGCGCGAGGCTACGAGCTGCGCAAGCAAATATCGGACCAGCGACCAATTCTGGATACCGACTGCCAACAACACAGGAGCGTTCCGAAGCCGAAGCGTCGTGAACAGATCCGTCCAGCGGCCCTTTCGGAGCAACTTCGTGCTGAAGGTGGCGTACGGGCCGAACATCAATGATTCGCGGCCGTCCACCACACGTTTGTCGAGGTGCGGAACCGACATCGGCGGTGCACCGAGCGCAGCCTGGCTGTACACCTTCGACTCGTGCTGCTCGACAACACGCGGATTCTGCGTCCGGAAGAACTGTGCGCCGAACGGAAACACCGCGTATCCACGAACCTCCGGAATTCTTGCCTTCTGAAGAAGCTTCAACGCGTATCCCCCAGCACCGACGAAAACGAAGCGAGAACGCACCTCGAAAGCGTTACCCGCGGAAAGGTCGACACCACGTATCTGCCAGTAACCGTCGTCGGTGCGGTCGAGGTGCCGCACTTCGTGGCACAACTGAACCCGGGCTTGCGTCATCGTTCGCATCAGTAGCTGTGACAACGCACCGAAGTCGACGTCCGTACCGCCGGGATGCCGAGTTGCGGCAATCGGACCGTGAGGGGGCCGCGCCTGCATCAGTAGCGGCGCCCATTCCTCGATCGTGGCTGGATCTTCGGTGTACTCCATCGCTGTGAATGGTGAAAGAGTCTTGAGGGTCGCAAACCGCTCACGGAGGTAGGCGACGTCGCGGGCGCCGAACACGACGTCCATGTGTGGGGTCGACGAGATACATTCCGCGTGCACCCCCGGCGGGATCATCGAGTTCCAAAACTCCCGTGACAGGTCGAACCGGCGGGCGATGTCCGCTGCCTTCGTCGCATCATTCGGGTCGGGCATGTAGTTCAGTTCGCACAAACCCGAGTGACCGGTACCAGCGTTGTTCCATGGGTTCGAGCTCTCGGCGGCCAGCTCCCCCAACCGCTCGTACACGACGATCGACCAGTCCGGCTGCAGCCTGGCGAGCATTGCGCCCAACGTCGCCGACATGATTCCGCCGCCGATCAGAACGACGTCGACCAATTCCCTTGAATGCGGTGACTCCCCTGAATGCGGTGACTCCCCTGAATGCGGTGACTCCCCTGAATGCTCCGACTTCCCTGAATGCTCCGCCGCTGGAGGCTTCTTCCCGAACACGGCAACCCCTTTCGTCGTGGAGTTGCATGTTCACTCGTAGTCCATCAATCCGTCCAACGTGAAACTGCTGTCATTACAATCCGAATATGGATGAGTTGGATGGTCGCGAGACAGCGTCACTCACGCCCCTTTTGGCTGCATTTCTCGCCGCTGCCGAGGCAGGCCACGTGACCCGGGCAGCGGAAGTGCTCGGCGTGCCGCAATCCTCTCTGAGCAGGCGATTACGAGCTGCGGAGAAGGTCCTCGGCTTCGCTCTGTTTCAGCCGGTGGGCAGAAGGGTCGCGCTCACTGCCCAGGGCCGAGACCTGTTCGAACAAATACGTCGCCCCATGCACGACCTGGACCACGCCATTGCAGCCGCCCGCGCAAACGCCGACCCAGAGGGCGGTCTCGTGCGGTTCGGATTTCCGCTGACGTTGGGACCGGTCAGCATCCCGGCGCTACTCGCCGACTTCCATGCCCACGTACCGCGAATGCGACTACAACTCGTGCAGGCGCACGGTGAGGCACTCGCCGCGCAAATCCGGGACGGACGGCTGGACCTGGCAGTCATGATTCCGGCACCCGCCGACCTACCGTCCACTGTGATCGGACGACAACGCATACGGTTGGTCGTAGCTCGCGAGCACCGATTGGCATCGAAGAGATCTGTCGGCGCCGCCGATCTGGCCGACGAACAGTTCGTCGCCAATCCGCAGAGCTACCACCTACGGCAGCTCACCGACGCATGGTGCGCCGAAGCAGGGTTCACACCAAGAGTCGCGTTCGAGATCACCGAATTCGACACCCTGCGATCGTTGGTGGCACACGGTATGGGCGTGGCGCTGCTGCCCGATGCGGAAACGCCACAACCGGGCACTGTGAGCATTCCGCTCGTCGACGCACCCGATCGCAGCATCGGTCTCGTGTCCGGACATCACCGGCCGACGGCGGCGGTCGCCATGCTGCACGACCACATCGCACACTCCCTGTGAGTGGCTGACGAGTCTGGAGACTCGTTACCCGCTCACAGGGGCGGCTCCCCCAATAGACTCGGTCCAGGAACCACGAACGAGGAACTCCTCATGACGGACGACAACCGAGAGATACCGGAACCGCACCATCGACGGCCCGACGGGGTATCGGACGAGACGGTTCTTGCTCTGGGCAGGTTGTCCGAGGCCCTCGAAACTGTCGAGCGGGCGCGGGGGCACCTCTACTCCTTTCATCAACTGATCGGGCATGCGGATCTGCAACTGGATGCGGTGGTGGCGCATCTGCGCTCGGCGGGACACAATGCGCAGGCAGACCTCCTGGAACACGACCTGGTGGGACGAAATGTGGTGGACGGCCGGTGGACGTTCCAAATCGTCGAGAAGTTCGACGACGGCTACTGGGCGCAATTCCGCGACCACGAGCGGGCGCTCCGCGAAGAACTCGCCGAGGGTAGGCGTCACCTGTTCGAGGCCGACATGAAGGAGGCTCGGCGCACCCACGGGCGCCCCGGCCACGAAGCCAGACCGAGCAAGGGAGATTGACAGACGTGGAAATCCTCAGCAGCAGAACAATTCTGCGGCCGAAGAACTATTCGAAGACTCTGGCCTTCTACCGGGAGACTCTCGGATTGGCGACGGCCCGCGAGTACCCCGGCGGCACGGTTCTCTTCGCCGGGCAGGGTCTGATCGAGATCGCAGCCCACGGTGGCCGCGGCGAATCGACCAGATTCGACGGTGCATTGTGGCTACAGGTACGCGACCTGACCGCCGTGCAGACCGGGCTGGTGCTGGCCGGCGTCCAGATCGCCAGAGAAGCACGCCAGGAACCATGGGGGCTGCACGAAATGTGGATCTCCGACCCGGACGGTGTGCAGATCGTCCTCGTGCAGATCCCCGACGACCACCCCATTCGGCTCGATTCCCGGCCACCCGAAACCGGGTAGAACGAACGCCGCACACTGTTCGTTCACCGGTTGGACACGGGCTGTACATTTACGGGGTGACCGCTGAGCTCATCGTTCTCCTCGTCGTCGTCGTCACGGCTCTCGGGTTCGACTTCACGAACGGATTCCACGACACCGGCAACGCGATGGCGACGTCGATCGCCACAGGGGCTCTGCGACCGAAGGTGGCCGTGGCACTGTCGGCGTCACTGAACCTGGTCGGCGCGTTCCTGTCCGTCGAAGTTGCGGCAACGGTCGCGAAGGGTGTGGTCAACCTCGAATCCGTCAGTGGTGAGGCACTGCTGCTGATCGTTTTCGCCGGCCTCGTCGGCGGCATCCTCTGGAATCTCCTGACCTGGCTTCTCGGGTTGCCGTCCAGTTCCTCGCACGCATTGTTCGGCGGTCTCATCGGGTCCGCCATCGCGGGGATCGGCATGAGCGGTGTCCAATGGGACGGCGTGATCGGGAACATCCTGGTACCCGCGGTCCTGGCACCGGTTGTTGCCGCACTGGTCGCCGGCGTCGGCACCTGGCTCGTCTACCGACTGTCCTCGGCGGTCCCCGAGAAGTCCAAGCAGAAGGGATTCCGGATCGGCCAGATCGGCTCCGCTTCCCTCGTCTCCCTCGCGCACGGCACCAATGACGCCCAGAAAACCATGGGCGTCATTTTTCTCGCCCTCGTCGCGTACGGCAGCATCTCCCCCGATACGGAGATGCCGTTCTGGGTGAAGTTCAGCTGCGCCGTGGCCATCGCGCTGGGCACCTACCTCGGTGGTTGGCGCATCATCCGAACCCTCGGCAAGGGGCTCGTCGAGATCGCTGCACCGCAAGGTATGGCTGCAGAATCCTCATCCGCAGCGATCATCCTCACGTCGAGCCACTTCGGTCTGCCGCTGTCCACCACACATGTGGCCACCGGATCGATCCTCGGTAGCGGGCTGGGACGCAAGGGCGCCGAGGTGCGGTGGAGCGTCGCCGGGCGCATGGCGGTGGCGTGGCTGATCACGCTCCCCTCCGCCGGTATCGCAGGAGCAATCTGCTGGGCCGTTGCCCATGTCATCGGTGGACTGCCCGGTGTCCTGGTCGTATTCGCCGCATTGATCGCACTCGCCACCTTCATGTACATCCGCTCGCGCAGACAACCGGTCGATTCCGGCAACGTCAACGCTGAGTGGGAATCGAACGAGCGCGCATCCGAAAACAAGCCGACCACCATCGACGGGGGCCAGGGATGACACTTCTGACCGACACCCTCAATTCCCTCTGGCAGGTCGTCGCCATTGGACTCCTGTTCGGAGCAGGTCTGCCCGCGCTCTTCGCACTCGGGCTGCGCTCCTTGGCAGCAGGTTCGGCGGACGGCTCGGACGCGCCCACTCTCGTCGGCAAGATCGGCGCGACCGTGTGCTTCGCCATAATCGTCGTTGCGGTCGCCAGTGGGATACTGCTACTTACCGAAGATTTCCTCAGCAGCACCTTTGGTATCAAGGTCTTTTGAGCGGCATGACGTCCGCCCCATCGAAGAAGGAAGCCGGTTCCGTGTCCAAGTATTCGCTCCGCTCGGTTCTCGAGTGGCTCCGTGCCGGGTACCCGGAAGGAATACCGGTGAAAGACCATTTCGCCATACTCGCCGTGCTGCGGCGGCGCCTGACACCCGAGGAGATCGACGAAGTCGTCGCGTTGTCTGCTGCGACTTCCCAGGAGCACCCCGAGCGCCAGATCGATTACGCCTACATCAGGAATCTCATTTCCGGGGTCACCCACGAGGAACCGACCGACGAGGATCTTGCCCGCGTCACCGAACGCCTCGCTGCCGGGGGCTGGCCGGTCGTCGAGGACGAGCAAAAGCAGCACGACACGGACTGACTGTTGAGCCTTCCACCGTTCCTCAACTCCATCGTCGGCTGGCTCCGAGCCGGCTACCCCGACGGGGTACCTGAGCACGACTACATTCCACTGTTTGCGCTTCTCGCACGTCGACTGTCCGAGGACGAAGTCGACGCCGTTGCCGACGCACTCGTCGAGGCCGGCGACTTGCCGATCGAAAAGGCCGACATCGCGGTGCTGATCACCAAGGTCACCAACGAGATGCCACTCGAGACGGATGTGGGGCGCGTCAGCGCCCATCTCGCCCACGGTGGTTGGCCGCTGGCCGATCCCCGCCCAGGCTCGTGAAACCCTGAATTCATGACGCGCCCGCTACGCCTGCTCCCCATCCCGGCCGGACCGGACGCCGCCGACGTTCTGTCAGCCTTGGCAACGGCGCTCGACGACGACGGTCCCGCGTTCCTGCCCGTGCCACGCGACGACGAGCGCGAGACATTGCGCCTCACCGATGCGCTCGGACCCGGCGAACCGGTCGACTCCGCTGTTTCGCTCGTCATTGCGACCTCCGGAACCACCGGGACGCCGAAGGGCGCGATGCTTTCCGCATCCGCGTTGCGGGCGAGCGGAAACGCCACGCATGCCCGGCTCGGTGGGCCGGGTTCGTGGTTGCTGGCATTGCCCGCCCATCACATCGCCGGCCTGCAAGTTCTGCTGCGCAGCGTGCTGGCGGGCACCGATCCCGTGATCTTGGACGTGTCCGCCGGCTTCGATCCCGCAGCCCTGGTGCCCGCCGTCGCATCCATGACCGGGCCGCGGAAGTACACGTCGCTGGTACCCACCCAGCTTGTGAAGGCACTCACCCATCCGGATGCGACCGCAGCACTGGCGTCCTTGGATGCTGTGCTGCTCGGCGGCGCCGCGACACCCGCGCCTGTTCTCGCCAAAGCCGCGGAGGCCGGAATCCACGTGGTCCGCACCTACGGAATGAGCGAAACCTGCGGCGGCTGCGTATACGACGGAATGCCGTTGGACGATGTTCGTGTACGTATCGACGACGGTCGGGTGCTCCTCGGTGGACCTGTCCTGGCTCGCGGCTACCGGGGAATGCCCGACCACCCGGCCTTCGCCCAGCCCGGGTGGTTCCGTACCGACGATGCCGGAACCGTCACAGACGGCGTCCTGCGCATCACCGGACGCCTCGACGAGGCCATATCGACGGGCGGGCTCACCGTCGTCCCGCAGGTGGTGGAGGCGGCGATCTCCGAGCATCCCGGTATTCGCGAATGCGCGGTGATCGGGGTGCCCGACGAAAGACTGGGTCAGCGTGTGGTGGCCGTTGTCGTCGGTGACGAGCCTCCGAGCCTCGATCAGCTACGCGCATTCGTCAGCCGCACACTCGACGTCACGGCCGCTCCCCGAGAACTGCACGTTGTCGATGCTCTCCCGCTACGCGGCCCCGGCAAGGTAGACCGGCAAGCACTCGTGACCCGCTTCCGACCCTGACCAATGTCACACGCGTTCAACGCAGACGAACGCGTGTGACATCGGTCAGGGGGTGCGGCGTAGGGCCAGGACAGGGATCGTCCGGACTCCGGCGGTCTTCTCCTCGTACCCTGCGAAGCCCGAGAAGCGGCGAGCCTGCTCGGCGAACACGCGATCACGCTCGACGCCGGTGAGTTCGGTAACCGAAGCCAGGTAGGTGTCGGTGCCGCGCTCCACGTCGGCGGTTCCGGCAGAGATCAGGTTGTAGTACCACGCCGGATTGGACGGCGCACCACCCTTCGAGGCGAAGACATAGATGACGGCGGGGTCGGATTCATCGGCCAGATACATCGTCGGCGTCACCATTTCACGACCCGATTTCCGTCCGCGATGATGCAGAAGAATCATCGGAGCCCCCTCGAACGGGCCGCCCACTCTTCCCTCGTTGGCGCGGAACTCGTCGATCACCTGCGTATTGAAATCACGGGAATCGCTCATATTCGCAGCGTAGACCGATAGCCGACGCACCACCGGCATGAATCGCCCCGGTGTGTCCGGAGACTTCGTTCTTTGGGAAGGATGGAGTCATGTCGTCAGGATCGCGAAAAAGGTACCCACCCGAGCTGCGTGAACGGGCGGTGCGGATGGTTGCCGAAGTCCGGC
>JAAZAD010000472.1 GCA_012514505.1 Rhodococcus sp. (in: high G+C Gram-positive bacteria)
CGGGGTCGACACATCACGCGCAGGACAGTCTCACGACGTCAGTGACATTGCGAGTCAGACCCCCACCGCACCGAACACATCCAGTATCAACCGGACCACCCCACACTCACAGTGACATTGGTCGGGGGTGCCGGAGACGAACATGAGAAAGTTCTCATCTTCGTGCCATCGATGAGCAAGGGAGGAGATGGGAGAGTGCGCTCATGAGAAATGTCTGGCTGGTGGGTGCCATCGCCGTCGTTGCGACCGCGATCGCCGGTGGCGCGGTGTGGCTGACTCTCGACACCACGTCGACGAACGAGCCCCTCCCGCCGGAGCCGATCGTCGCACCTGCAGTGCCGGATGCGCCGGTACCGAACGTGAACTCTCCTGCACCTGTTCCGTCTCCGGCCGTACCGCCGGATGAGGGCATTGTTCCACCGCCGCCCATCGACGACGACGATCATGATGACCATGACGACGGCCCCGACGACGACGGTTCCGACGACGAAGTGGACGAATGAGGTGCGTGCGTGAAGTTGCGCGCCACGAGCGCCCGAACCAGGATCATCGGGTGGGTACTGCTTCTCGTTCTGTGCTCGTTGACGGTCGTCACCTTCGTCACGTGGCTGTTGATGAACCGGGCCACCGATGAGCGAATGCGGGGATCGCTCCGAACCGAGATCGCCGAGTTCACCAACCTCACCGAATCCGGCGTCGACCCCACGACCGGTGCGCCGTTCGCCACGGTCTCGGACGTGCTGAGGGTTGTGATCACCTACAACCTCGCTCGCCCCAACGAAAAGTTCCTGGGCTACGTCGACGGCGTTTTCCAGTTCCAGAGCCGTCAGCAGGCACCGGTGAAACTGGCCGAGGACCAGGCGTTCACCGACCTGGTCGGCTCCATCACCGAACCCCGCGAGGGGTCCTACGACAGCGGCGCCGGTGAAGTGCTGTACCTCGCCGTCCCGGTGTCGCTGGAAGGGCAAGCGTCCCAGGGTGTCGTCGTGGCCGCATACTTCGCGGACCAAGAGCGGGAAAGCGCGGACGACACCGCACGGCTGATGCTGATCGTCGGCGCCGTCACTTCTCTTGCGGCAGCTGGAGGTGCGTGGGTGGTCGCGGGACGCATTCTGGCACCGGTCCGCGATATCGCCGAGACGGCACAATCCATCACCGATACCGATCTCTCCGGGCGGATTCCCGAATCCGGATCGGCGCGGGGCGACGAGATCTCGACCTTGGTGACGAGCCTCAACGCCATGCTGGACCGCGTGGAGACCGGCGTGCGCGGCCAACGCCGATTCGTCGACGACGCCGGACACGAGCTACGGACGCCGATCACCATCGTCCGAGGACACCTGGAGGTCGTCGACGCACACGACCCCAACGATGTTCGGCAAACGATCGCGCTGGTGGACGACGAACTCGAGCGCATGAACAGAATGGTCTCGGACCTGCTACTCCTGGCGCGGGCCGAGCAGCCCGAGTTCGTTCAACCCGAAGACGTGGACGTGGCGGTGCTGTCGGCCGAAATCTACGACAAGGTCACCAGACTCGCCGATCGAGAGTGGGTGCTCGAGACATACACGTCGGTGCACGCGATGCTCGATCCGCAACGGATCACCCAGGCGATGGTGGCATTGGCCGACAACGCATCCCACCACACATCGGACGGAGATCGCATCGGCATCGGATCACAGCTGTCCGACGGGGAGATCCGCTTCTGGGTCACCGACACCGGGCCGGGCGTTCGGCCCGAAGACCACGACATCATCTTCGAACGCTTCGCCCGCGGAACCTCGGCCGCGGGACGATCAGACGGTGCGGGCCTGGGGCTTTCGATCGTGCAGGCCATCGCGAATGCGCACGGCGGGCGAGTCACCTTCGGCAGCGCGCCGGGACAGGGCGCGAACTTCACCATCGCCGTACCAGCGGCGCCGTCTACCGGAAAGATCGAGTAACGATGAGCCGAATACTGATCGCAGAAGACGAACCTCGCATCGCTTCGTTCATCGAAAAAGGGCTGCGAGCGCAGGGGTTCGCCACCGAGATCGCAACCGACGGCGTCACGGCGTACGGGCGCGCCCGCAGTGGTGAGTACGACCTCGTCGTCCTCGACATCGGGCTGCCGGAGATGGACGGATTCGCCGTCCTGAAACTGCTTCGCGCAGACGGTGCGAAGGTGCCGGTGATCGTACTGACTGCCAGGGACAGCACCCAGGATGTGGTTGCCGGGCTCGAGGGTGGCGCCGACGACTACATGCCCAAGCCTTTTCGCTTCGAAGAGTTGCTTGCCCGAATCCGGCTGCGGCTGGGCGGGGAACGCTCCACCGACGCCACAGTCCTCCGCAGCGGCGGACTCTCACTCGATCTGCGGACGCGGCGCGCAAACGTCGGCGACACGGTGGTGGACCTGTCGGCGCGCGAGTTCGCGTTGGCCGAAACGTTCCTGCGGCATCCGGGGCAGGTGCTCTCCCGAGAACAACTGTTGTCCCGCGTGTGGGGGTACGACTTCGACCCCGGCTCCAATGTTGTCGATGTGTACGTTCGCTACCTGCGCGGCAAGATCGGCACCGGGCGCTTGGAGACCGTGCGCGGCATGGGTTATCGACTGGTCGAGAAGGACTGAACCACCCGACTACCACGAAAAGGGAGCCCCGCCCGGACCTTTACCGGTGCAGGACTCCCTGACGGGAAACGCCGAGCGATCAATCGTCGAGGTCGTCGGCCCCATCATCGTCGTGGTCGTCATCATCGTGGTCGTCGTCATGTAGGTCGTCGCAGCGGTCGTCCCATGCCTCGTAGGCGTCTTCCACCGAATCGGAAACCGTGTCGTCCCAGTCTTCGAACCACTCCGCGCAAGTCGCGGGGTCGACCGGTGCGGACCCCTGCGCGGGCTGAGAGACATCGGCAGGCGCTGGATTCTGATCCGCAGCCGGATCCTGCGCTGCAGCCGGCCCCTGAACCGAGATGGGTGCGGGCGCTGCGGGAGCGTCGTCGTTGTCGTCGGCTACTGCGATTCCGACAGTTCCGAGTGCAAGGGCCGTGGCGGCGATTCCTGCGACAGCCAATTTCTTGTCGAATCCCATGATCGTCTCCTTCGATGATGCGGTGAGTGGCGCTTTCCTTTGCGTACACACCACATTCGTCATCGAAGATGACGCGGTCAGGAGACGATCATGAGGGAATTCTCATCCAACTGGAGCCACCCACCGCCCCGCCTCCCGACGAATGTCACACCCGTTCGCGCGAGCTGAACGGGTGTGACATTCGTCGGGGAAGGGTGGGGAAACGAGTCAGGCGCGCAGAGAGGATTCGGTCGCTGCCAACAGCACGCAGGTGGCGACGCCGTCCATCGCCGTGGCCAGTTCTTCCGTCGACGGGAAGCTGGGGGCGATGCGGATGTTCCGGTCGTCCGGGTCGTTCTTGTACGGGAAAGCAGAACCGGCTGCGGTGAGCGCGATTCCAGCGTCCTTGGCCAGCTCGATGACTCGCTTCGCGGTGCCGTCGATCACGTCGAGGCTGATGAAGTAACCGCCCTTGGGTTCGGTCCAGGAAGCAACCTTCGACGCACCGAGTCGGTCTTCGAGGATCTTCAGCACCAGCGCGAACTTCGGTGCCAGCAACTCGCGATGCTTCTCCATGTGCGCCCGAACGCCGTCTGCATCTTCGAAGAAGCGGAGATGACGGAGCTGATTCAGCTTGTCCGGCCCGATGCTCTTCTTGCCGAGGTGGCTCTGGTACCAGGCGAGATTGTCGGCCGAGCTGCCGAAGAAGCTCACACCGGCACCCGCGAACGTCACCTTGGACGTGGACGCGAAGATGTACGGGCGGTTCGGGTGACCGGCCTCGGCTGCCATTCCGAGAATGTCGAGGGCCGGTGCGGTCTCGCCGACGAGCGGATGAACTGCGTAGGCGTTGTCCCAGAACAGGCGGAAATCGGGTGCA
The DNA here is from genome assembly GCA_012514505.1 of Rhodococcus sp. (in: high G+C Gram-positive bacteria). Taxonomy (GTDB): domain Bacteria; phylum Actinomycetota; class Actinomycetes; order Mycobacteriales; family Mycobacteriaceae; genus Rhodococcus_F. Next base: position 3,931 of record JAAZAD010000472.1, read on the forward strand.
GCGGTCGGCATCGTTGCCAGTGCGCGGGTGACCTCTTCGGAGTAGACGGCACCGGTCGGGTTCGAGTACGTCGGCACCGCCCACAGTCCCTTGATCTGCGGATCGGTGGCGACGAGCTCCTCGATGACCCGCACATCCGGACCGTCCGGGTTCATCGGGACGGTGATCATCTCGATGCCGAAGGACTCCGTGATCGCGAAGTGGCGGTCGTAGCCGGGAGCCGGGCACAGGAACTTGACCGTCTGTTCCTTGGACCAGGCCTGCGGAGAATCCGGGTTGCCGTGCAGCAGGGAGAACACGACGAGGTCGTGCATGATCTCGAGGCTCGCGTTGTTGCCGGCCAGAAGGTTGTCGACCGGAATGCCGAGCAATTCACCGAAGATGGCACGCAGTTCGGGCAGCCCGGTGAGTCCGCCGTAGTTGCGGCAGTCCGTTCCCTTGCCGTCGCGGTAGTCGCCGTCACCCGGGAGCGTCAGCAAGCCCGACGACAGGTCCAGCTGTTCCGGCGACGGCTTGCCTCGCGTCAGATCCAGTGTGAGCTTCTCCGACAGGAGCTGCGTGTAGTTCGCCGTTTGACGCTCGTACTCCGAGCGCAGCTCGTCTTGGCTCATCAAACCGATCTGGGTTTGGCTAGGCATCCGTGCGGCCTTTCACCGACGTGACGGGGTCGGGTATGCGAAAAAATAAGGGGACCCCGCGCACCCGGCAGAGCCCATTGACCCTTGCTGCCTTCCGGCCCTGGGGGAGTTCA
>JAAZAD010000473.1 GCA_012514505.1 Rhodococcus sp. (in: high G+C Gram-positive bacteria)
ATCGGTACACCCGGCGACCCCGAGTCCGTCACCACCGACACGCTGGCCGGCGACTTCCGCCCGCAGATGGTGGGGATCTTCACCGACCTGCAGGGGCCACCCCCCGCGGGCCTGAACGTCCACGCCGATCTCGACTCCCGGTTCTCGTCGACTCCCACCCTCATCAAGCTGTTCGCGATGATCGTGTGCGTCCTCGCCACCCTGATCTCGCTGTACGCACTGCACCGCATCGACGGCGTCGACGGGCGCCGTGCACGCCGCTTCCTGCCCGCCCGCTGGTGGAAGATCACCGGGGTCGACGCCATCGTCGTCGGGGTGCTGCTGCTCTGGCACGTCATCGGCGCCAACACCTCCGACGACGGATACCTGCTCGGCATGGCCCGAGTATCCGAGCACGCCGGGTACATGGCCAACTACTTCCGCTGGTTCGGCGTCCCCGAGGCCCCGTTCGGCTGGTACTACGAAGTGCTCGCGGCCTTCGCGAAGGTCAGCACCATGAGCATGTGGATGCGGTTGCCGACCCTGATCGCCGGAATCCTGTGCTGGATGGTGATCAGCCGCGAGGTGATCCCCCGGCTCGGTGTCGCCGTGCGCCGCAACAAGGTGGCCCTCTGGACCGGCGGACTGGTGTTCCTCGCCTTCTGGCTGCCCTACGACAACGGTCTGCGCCCCGAACCGATCATCGCCCTCGGTGCACTGCTGACCTGGTGCTCCATCGAACGCGCCATCGCCACGGGCCGCCTTCTGCCTGCCGCGATGGCGGTATTGATCGCCGCCTTCTCGCTCGCTGCAGGACCGTCCGGGCTCATCTGTATCGCCGCCCTGATCGCCGGCGCCCGCCCTGGCTTCCAGATCCTCGTCGCGCGGGGACGCCGAGTCGGGTTCGTCTCGCAGATTGCCCCGATCCTGGCCGCGGGCACCGTGGTGATGGTTGCGGTGTTCGCAGACCAGACGCTTGCCAGCGTGCTCGAATCGACGCGGGTGCGGACCGCCCTCGGCCCGAACCAGACCTGGTTCGAGGAACGGATCCGCTGGGACGCACTGCTGTCGATCACTCCCGACGGATCACTGGGACGCCGGTTCGCCGTGTTCGTCATGCTGCTGTGCGTCGTCGTGTGCGTGATGCTGATCCTGCGGAAGGGCAAAGTACCCGGCACCGCGATCGGACCGTCCCGCCGAATCCTGGGCATCGTCTTCGCGTCACTGCTGCTCATGATGTTCACCCCCACCAAGTGGACGCACCACTTCGGTGTGTACGCGGGACTTGCCGGATCCGTGGCCGTGCTCGCCGCTGTCGGCGTGGGTGCTGCCAGCATCCGGTCGAAACGCAACCGAACCCTGTTCGCAGCGGGCATTCTGTTCATCCTCGCCGTGGCCTTCACCGGATCCAACGGCTGGTGGTACGTCTCGAGCTACGGAATCCCGTGGTGGGACAAGCCGCCCAGCATCGCGGGCAAGGGCTTCTCGACTCTGCTGCTCGGCCTCACCCTGCTCACGCTGCTGCTGGCCGCCTGGTTCCATCTCCGCGAACCGTACGAGAAGGACAAGCCGCCCAACGGCAAGCGAGCTCGCCTCCTCGCACCGTCGCCGCTCACACTCGCGGCCGCGGGAATCGTCGTGTTCGAGGTTCTCTCGTTCGCCAAGGGTGCCGTGGACCAATACCCGGCCTACTCCATCGCAAAGGCCAACCTCGAGTCGATCAACGGCACCTGCGCGCTCGCCGACGAAGTCCTCGTCGAAACCGACCCCACCGCCTCCGTGTTGCCACTGCGCACACCCCCTGCGAACACCTCGGGTGCGAACGCGTTCGGAACCACCGAGTCGACCGGATTCGACCCCAACGGGGTGGCCGCCGACCTCACCGCCGACGCCGAGAAGACCACGACCACCGGCGGCGCCAACACCGTGCAACCCGACGACAGTGACAGCACCGAAGACGACACGACGAGCCAGACACGGTCCGGTACCGGCGGCGGCTCCGCCGACGTCACCGGCGTCAACGGCAGCGACGTCGCGCTGCCTTTCGGCCTCGACCCCGCCGGCGTTCCCGTCCTCGGCAGCTACCAGCAAGGCCGGCAGGAAACCGCCGCCCTGACCACCGGCTGGTACGCCCTCCCGGAACGAAGCACCGACACACCCCTGCTCACCATCGCTGCGGCCGGACGTATCCACTCGGTGGACTCGGACGGCGTGGTCACCCCCGGCGCCCGACTCCAAGTCGAATACGGACGCACCGAACAGAACGGCGACGTCACCGTCCTCGGGGTCGCCGCCCCGATCGACATCGGACCTGCACCGTCGTGGCGCAACCTGCGTGTGCCGCTCGACCAAATGGCAGGCGACGCCGATTCGGTGCGTCTGATCGCCGCGGACAACAACCTCGACCCCGCACAGTGGCTCGCGGTCACACCGCCGCGCGTGCCGAAAACCGAAACACTGCAGAGCGTCGTCGGCTCCCAGGCTCCGGTGCTCCTCGACTGGGCCGTCGGGCTGGCATTCCCCTGCCAGCGTCCGTTCGACCACCGCTACGGTGTGGCCGAGGTGCCCGAATACCGGGTACTCCCCGACCGCGGCGGCGCCGAGGCCACCAACGCCTGGCAGGACCGATTCGGCGGTGGACCGCTCGGCTGGACCAATCAGCTTCTGCAGGCCCGCACCCTGGCGACCTACCTGTCTGACGACTGGGACCGCGACTGGGGTTCGCTCGAGCAGTACACCCCGCTCGACCCCGCGGCAACACCTGCCCAGCTCGGAACGGAGGAAGTGACGAGGTCGGGCACCTGGACGCCGGGGCCGATACGGCTCCCGTAGGCGGCAGATTCTCGTCGCGTGACGGCCCGAAAACGCGTTGACATACCATCGACAATCGTGCCCGACGTCTCAATTGCTCCACCTGCCGCTTCCGATCTCCGCTCGGAGTACCGGACCGTACGACTGATCGCAGTCGTCACGGGACTGATCGGGTTCCTGCTCGCGCTCGCGACCCCGTTCCTTCCCGTCACGCAGACCACCGCAACGGTGCAGTGGCCGCAGAACGGCGCGGTCGGCGACATCGAGGTGCCGCTGATGTCGCAGGCACCCGTCGACCTCCAGGCGTCCATCCCGTGCGCCGTGGTGTCCGATATCGACGAACGCGGCGGGATTCTGCTGTCCACGGCACCGCCGCAAGGCGAAGGTGCGGCCCTGAACGCGATGTTCGTACGCGTCTCGTCGGAGACCGTCGATGTCCTGGACCGCAACGTCACGATCGCCACCGCGCCGCGTGAGGAAGTCGAGTCCGGGCAGTGCTCGAACATCGTCATCGAGTCCGACATCGACAGCACGACGGCCGAGTTCACCGGGCTCGTGGACGACGAGGGCAATCCGGTTGCCGGTGAACTCAGGGGTGACCTTCGCCCGCAGGTGGTGGGCGTCTTCTCCGACCTCCCCGAGGGCACCTCCACCGACGGTCTCTCGTTCACCATGACCGTCGACTCGCGGTTCTCGTCCAGCCCGACTCTCGTCAAGTCGGTCGCCATGATCGGCGCCGTCCTCGCGACCATCATCTCGATGGTCGCCCTGGGCCGCCTCGACGGCACCGACGGCCGCCGCCACCGACGGTTCCTGCCCGCCAACTGGACGAAACTGACCGGCCTCGACGCCGTCATCGTGGGCACGCTCCTCGTCTGGCACTTCATCGGAGCGAACACCGCAGACGACGGCTACCTGCTCACCATGGCACGCGTCTCCGAACGCGCCGGGTACATGGCGAACTACTTCCGCTGGTTCGGCGTCCCCGAGGCGCCGTTCGGCTGGTACTACGAAGTGCTGGCCGCAATGACCAACATCTCCACGGCCAGCGTGTTCATGCGCCTGCCCGCCCTGCTCGCCGGAATCCTCTGCTGGATGGTGATCAGCCGCGAGGTGGCACCGCGCCTGGGACGAGCCGTCCGGAACAACAAGGTCGCCCTGTGGACCGGCGGACTGGTGTTCCTCGCCTTCTGGCTGCCCTACAACAACGGACTGCGTCCCGAACCGATCGTCGCACTCGGCGCGCTGCTCACCTGGTGCTCCATCGAACGCGCCATCGCCACCGGCCGACTGCTTCCGGCGGCCGTGGCCGTGTTCATCGGCGCGTTCACACTCGCCGCCGCCCCCACCGGCCTGATGTGTGTCGCGGCGCTGCTCGCGGGTGCACGACCGCTCATGCGCATCATCATCAAACGGCACCGAGTCGTCGGCACCTGGCCGCTGATCGCCCCGATCCTCGCCGCCGGAACCGTCGTTCTCGTGGCCGTGTTTGCGGATCAGACGTTCGCTTCCGTCATGGAAGCCACCCGCGTGCGCACCCTCATCGGCCCGAACCTCGAGTGGTACAAGGACTTCCTGCGCTACTACTACCTGTTCGTCCCCACCGTGGACGGCTCGGTGGCACGCCGGTTCGCGTTCCTCACGATGATCCTCTGCCTCTTCACCGCACTGTTCGTACTGTTGCGGCGCAGGAAGATCCCCGGTGCCGGTATCGGCCCGTCGTGGCGGCTGCTCGGTGTCGTCGTCGGAACCATCTTCTTCATGATGTTCAACCCCACCAAGTGGACCCACCACTTCGGTGCATACGCGGGCATCGCAGGTTCATTGGCCGCGCTCACCGCCGTCGCGGTATCCGCGTCCGCGCTCCGCTCGCGGCGTAACCGCACAACCTTCCTGGCCGGTCTGCTGCTCATGCTGGCGCTCACCTTCGCCGGCATCAACGGCTACTGGTACGTCTCGAGCTACGGGGTGCCGTGGTTCGACAAGACCGTGTCGCTGAGCGGATTCGAATCGAACTCGTTGTTCTTGATCCTGTTCGGCATCGCAGTGGCCGTCGGAGCCTGGCAGTACATGCGTGAGGGATATGCCCCCGCCCCGCCGACGTCCAACACGAAGAAGGGCAGGCGAATCCGCAAGTTCGCGGCCGCCCCGCTCACCGTCATTGCGGGTGTGATGGTCCTGTTCGAAGTGCTGTCCATGGCGAAGGGTGCAGTGTCTCAGTACCCCGCATACTCGTTGGCGCGCTCCAACATCGAATCCCTGACGGGCGAAACCTGCGGTCTCGCAAAGGACGTCTTGGTCGAATCCGACACCAATGGCGGCAACCTCACCCCGTTCACCGAACCCGGCCAGGATTTGGCCAACGGCCCACTGGGCGGCGATGCTCCACGCGGGTTCACCCCCAACGGAGTGCCCACCGACCTCACCGCCGACTACATATCGGTCGACCAGGGAATGGGTAACACCGACAATCAGACAGTCGGCCCCACCTTCCAAACCGGTTCCAACGCGGGCACCAGCGGCGGCACCGGAGCCGTCGGCGTCAACGGCAGCAGCGCGAAGTTGCCGTTCGGCCTCGACCCCGCGATAACCCCGGTCATGGGCAGCTACCAGGAAGGCGTCCAGGAACCGGCACAACTGACATCGAGTTGGTACGCGTTGCCCGAACGCAGCGAGGAACGGCCACTCGTGGTGTTGTCCGCGGCAGGTCGCATCTGGTCCGTCGACATCACCGGCGCAATCACCTACGGCCAGTCGCTGCTGCTCGAATACGGCAAGCGCCAACCCGACGGCACCGTCGTCTCGCAGGGCACCTATTTGCCCAAGGACATCGGCCCCGCACCGTCGTGGCGCAACCTGCGTATCCCGATCGACGAACTGGCCCCCGACACCGACACCGTTCGCGTCGTTGCCAACGACCCGAACCTCACGGGCGATCAATGGTTCGCGTTCACACCGCCACGCGTTCCGCACCTGAAGAGCCTCGATACGGTCATCGGCCGGGAGCAGCCGGTGCTGCTGGACTGGGCGGTCGGACTGCAGTTCCCGTGCCAGCGACCGTTCTCGCACGAGTACGGGGTCGCCGAGATGCCCAACTACCGCATCCTCCCGGACCGCCCGCTCGCCGTCAGTTCCACCGACACCTGGCAGGCACGCGAGAACGGCGGCCCCCTCGGCTTCACCGAATCGCTCGCCGGAGCCACCACCCTCCCGACCTATCTGCGCGACGACTGGGGCCGTGACTGGGGATCGCTGGAGCGATACGACCGGCACTACCCCGGCGCCACTCCGGTAGATCTCGAGACCGATGAGCAAACCCGTTGGGGCTGGTGGAAGCCCGGAACTCTCCGCGTCTACTGACCCCCTCCCCCCGACCAATGTCACACGCGTTCAGCTCGCGCGAACGGGTGTGACATTGGTTGGGGGGGTCAACGGGTGGGGAGCAGGTGGACGGCCGGCCGAGGCCTGGACATCGCCATCTCCCAGCCCGCCCGCAGATCGGCCAGCACCGTCTCCGGGTCGGATCGAAGCTGCTTCGGCAGGTGCGTCACCACCACGATTCCGGCTCGCTGCATCCGAGCGCGACGAACGATCGTCGCCTCGTGCTGTTGGGCCGACAGGTGATACCTCAGTGAATCGATTTCCCACGCCAGCGCCACGTCGTCGATCCACCCGTCGGGTCTCGCGATCCACGTCCCTGCGGCGGCGATGTCCCGGTTGTGAACCATCGCCGGCAATCCGCTCGTCGCATACAACTTCTGCGCATCCACCTCCGCGACGGAGTGCGCATCGTCCGTCAGCTCGCGCAGAACCGACCTGGGAACGCGACTGCCGCGATCGCTACCGTCGGCAAGCTCGCTTACCAACGCGCCGATCGTGACGTCGCCTCGCTGAATTCCCTGGGTGAGGAGCGCACGGCACGTATCGGGGTTCGACATTCGACGAGCCGCGTCGAGCAGACAGCGTGCTGGCGGTGCCATCCGCAGCGGACCCTGATTCACCGCTTCCGGTAGGCGCCACGTCCGCTCGACCCGCACGTATGCGACGTCGCGGCGATGCTGCGTCGACGGCACCAGCAGCAACACGTCGTTCATGGACGTCGACTGCGGATAACCGAGCGCGGCGAGCGCGGCATGGCCTGTCAGCAGTGCGTTCGGTCCCCCGTATTCCAGCGCCGCCAGTACGCGCTGGTTCCAGGACGGCGGGCCGTTGTGCAGCAGTATCACCCCTGGAAGCATCCGCTGCCAGGGACCGCCCGGCCGGCACCGCGACGATACGGTTGCTCGGCCTATTCCGAACTGCTCGAGCGCCGCCGAACGCACCACCCCGTCACGGCTGGCAGCGATCAGTTCGTGATGATTGTGTACCCATGTTCCCCTCAACATGAGGCAAGGATTCACCTTGCCGGTGCCACATCCGACCCGAAAATTCGCCGTGAAACCGACCCGTGGATAACCGTCCGTCTGTGGACAACCTCCCACCACCCCCGACCAATGTCACACCGGTTCGCGTCAGCTGAACCGGTGTGACATTGGTCGGGAAGGGGGTGGGGTTTCAGAGCGGGAGAAGGTGGTGCTTACGGGGGTTCCGCGGAACCGTCTTGTCGCGCAGAAGTTTCAGAGCTTTCCGAATCTCGAGCCGAGTCGCCGAAGGCTCGATCACGGCGTCGATGTATCCGCGTTCAGCAGCGATGTACGGGGTCGCGATGTTCTCGTTGTAGAAGTTCACGAGCTCACGCCGGACCGCGTCCGCGTTGTCACCTGCGGCCTCGATCTGCCTGCGGCCCATGATGTTCACTGCACCCTCGGCACCCATGACAGCGATGCGGGCGGTCGGCCACGCCAGGTTGATGTCCGCACCCAACTGCTTCGACCCCATGACGGCCCAACCACCGCCGTAGGCCTTGCGAATCACCACGGTCACCTTCGGCACGGTCGCCTCGACGAACGAGAACAGGAAGCGGCCACCACGCTTGATGACGCCGATCTTCTCCTGCTCGAGACCGGGCATGAAGCCTGGAGTATCGACCACGAACACCAACGGAATGTCGTACGCGTCGCACATCCGCACGAAATGCGCCGCCTTGTCGGAACTGGCGGCATCCAGTGCGCCCGACAGGAACATCGGCTGGTTGGCCACGACGCCGACCGAACGGCCGTCGACACGGGAGAACCCGGTGATGATGTTCGGCGCCACCTGCGCACCGACCTCGTGGAACGTTCCGTCGTCGAAGATCCGCAGCAGAACGTCGTGCATGTCGTAACCGGCGTTGTCGGCGTTGGGCATGAACGAATCGAGGGACAGATCGCTGTCCGTGAGTTCCGGCTCGAGTCCCGGATTGACGATCGGTGCCGACTCCTGGCACGACGACGGCAGGAAGCTCAGGTATTCACGTACCCACTCGAACGCGGCCTTCTCGTCTGGCGCGACGTGGTGAATGTTGCCGTACTGCGCCTGATTGCGGGCGCCACCCAGCTCATCGAGACCGACGTCCTCACCGGTGACGGACTTGATCACGTCCGGTCCGGTGACGAACATGTACGAATCTTCCGTGGCGACAACGATATCGGTGTTGATGGGTGCGTACACCGCACCGCCGGCGTTCTTGCCCAACACCATCGAGACCTGCGGGCACATTCCCGACAACGGCTCCTGACGGCGACCCAGCTCCGCGTACCAGGCCAGCGATGTCACGGCGTCCTGCACACGCGCGCCGGCGGATTCGTTGATACCCACACAGGGGCAGCCCGTCTTCGCGGCATACTCCATGATCGCGGCGACCTTGCGGCCGAACATTTCACCGGCGGCACCGCCGAACACCGTCTGGTCGTGCGCGAACACGGCCACCGGACGACCCTCGACCTTGCCGTGACCGGTGACGACACCGTCACCGTACGGGTTGTTGACGTCGCCCTGCATCTTCGCGAGGCGACCCGTTTCGACGAAGGTCCCCGGGTCGAACAGCATGTCGATGCGCTGGCGCGGCGTCGGCATGCCCTTGGCCTCACGCTTGGCGATGGCGCGTGCGGAACCCGGCGCTTCGGCAGCGGCGAGCTTCTCACGTAGTTCGGCGAGCTTCTCGGCCGTCGTCGAAGTGGTCACTTGCCGGCTCCTGTTCCCGCGCCGTCGATCTGTGCAAGCTTCTGTGTGAGGTCTGCACCGATCTTCGCGATGTACGGCTCGTCGACGATCTGAATGTGGTCGCCGCCGATGTGGATGATCTCCAGGTTCTTCACGGCGTCGCCCCAACCACCGTCGGGCTTACGGGTCTTGAACGCAGGCTCGAGCGCGATGGCATCGTCGTGATACTTGTCGGCCAGATAGAGCACGACGTCACCGTCGTACTTCTCGGCCGTCGCGGTCAAGAGCGCCCGGTTGTCGAGGTACGACGTGCGCTGGTGCTCGATGATCCCACCGGGAATCTTCGTGCCACTGAGCTTGAGCAGATCGGTGAGGATCTTGATCTGCTCTTCGTCGGTCTTCGCGGCGGCCAACTTGTCGTACGGAAGGGGGTAGTCGACGTTGTACGTCTTCTTCGCGAAAGCGGCGTACCGCTGCCAGCGCTTCTTGTTCTCTTCCTGCGACTCTTCCATGTCTTCACCGGCCATGACGGTGTCGATCAGGCCGACGACCCGAACGTCGGCACCGGAATCACGGAGCATCTTGGCGACCGCATACGCGAGGACGCCGCCCAACGACCAGCCGTACAGCACGTACGGACCGTCACCCTGAATTTCGCGGATCAGCGGTACGTACTCGGCAGCACGTGTCTCGATCGGCCCTTCGGTGCGTTCGAACCCGAACATCGGTGTGCCCTTGGGCAGACGACGCAGCAGCGGTTCGTACGCGACGGTGGAACCGCCGGCCGGGTGGAACACGAACACCGGTGTGGCGGTGGAACCTTCCGGACGCGGAGCGAGGGTACGCACGAGACCGTCGATCTTGGCACCGTCTTCGAGGAAGCCGCGGACCACGCCTGCAAGTTCTTCGACGGTGGTCGAGTCGAGGACATCGTCGAACGTGACCTCGCCACCCGAACGCTCGGTGAGACGCGCCGCCACCTTCTCCGCCACGTCGTCCTTGAGGATCGGCAGCGTGTTGAAGATGCCCTTCGCGGACTCACCGGTGACGACGGCCCACGTGGCGAACGTCAGACGCTCGGCGGCGTCACGCGGCGGAACGTCGTCCTCGCCGACCTCGGGGAGCGGCGCATCTTCGGGCTCGGGGGCGGTCTCGACCGTGGGCTCCTCGACCGCAGCAACAGCCCCGGCCTCGGCTACAGCCTCGGCGGCCTCTTCGGCTTCCTTCTCGGCCTTCTGCTTGTCCGCCAGCGCCTGCACTTCTTCGCGGTTCTCGATCGCGTAGCGCAGGTACTTGCCGACCTCGAGGAGGTTGGCATCACGCACCGCCTGCAATTGCAGTTGCGGGATGTCGAACTCGTACTCGACACGGTTCTTGATACGCACTGCCATCAGCGAGTCGAGTCCGAGCTCGATCAGCGGGATCTCGGCCGGAAGGTCTTCCGGCGCATAACCCATCGATTCGGCGACGATGAACGCAAGGCGGTCGTCCATGCTCTGCGAACCGTTCGGATCCCACTTGTCGCCGATGTCCTCGACGACCTCGGGCAGGGTTTCGACCGGTCCGGTGCTCTGCTCGACGACGGGGGCCACCACGGGTTCCGGCAACGCTTCCCCGGACGTGACGACGGCATCGAAGACCAACGTGAACACTGCGCCGTCCTTGGCGTGCACCTGAATGGAGGCGCCGCCCGGATGCGGGTTGAGGGTGGTGGTGAGAGTGCCGGCGGTCGGAACCGCAGCGTGCGGGATCGATGCCGTCAACGTGACGTCGGCGAGCACTTGCGACGCAGCAGCGGTGACGAGCGCCGGAAGCTCGGTGACGCTGCCCGCCTGCACCTCCCACACGTGGCGGCCGTCGGGCAGAGACACGTGCGAACCGGGAGCACGGGTGTTGCCACTCGAATTGATCCGGTTGTCCAGCCAGTACCGCTTGCGAATCCAGGCCGTGCGCGGGATGTCTGCGTAATCGCCCTCGGGCTGCAAGGTCGTGAGGTCCACAGCGTGACCGTGGACGTACAGCTGAGCCAGTGCACTGAGCACACCGAGCGGCTCGTCTTCCTTGCGCTTGAGGGTCTGGATGAGCTGCACGTCGTGCGACCCGGCGTCGAATGCGGTGGCAGCCACGGACATCAACGCAACCGGGTTGGGCGCCAGCTCCACGAACGTGGTGTGCCCGTTGCCGACCGCAAGACGGATGGCCTGTGTGAAGTACACGCTGTGCCGCATGCCCTTCACCCAGTAGGCCTCGTTGTGGATGGCGTCGTGGCCGGCCCGGTAGTAGGTCTCCTGGTCGACGGACGAGTACACGCCACGCTTCAGCTTGGTCGGTTCGATACCCGCGAGCTCGGCGGCGAACTCGCCGAGAATCGGATCGACCTGCGACGTGTGGCTGGCACCCTTCGTCTGGAGGACGCGGGCCATCTTCTCCTCGCCCTCCGCGTGGGCGACGATGGCCTCGATGTCCGACTGTGGACCACCGATGACGGTGTGAGTCGGGGCGGCGTACACGCACACCTCGAGCTTCGGGTACTTAGGGAGCAGCGCCTCGATCTCGTCGGAGCTGTACTCGAGCAACGCCATGAGACGGATGTCGTCGCCCTGCAGCGTCGACTCGCCCTCGCCCATCAACCGTGAACGCGAGCAGATGACCCGCACGGCATCCTCGAGCGACAGTCCGCCGGAAATGTATGCGGCCGCAGCCTCACCCATCGAGTGCCCGACGACGGAGTCGGCGTCGGCGCCGTGGTGACGGAGCAGTGCGGCAAGACCGATCTGGATGGTGAAGATGCCGACCTGGGAGGTCTCGACGTCGTAGTCGATCGAGTCGTCGAGGAACTTCTCCCGCATGGAGTAGCCGGCCTCGTCCTCGATGAGCGCATCGACCTCGTCGATCGCCTTCGCGAACACCGCGTTCTCTTGGTACAGCTGCTTGGCCATCTTGCGGTGCTGCGAACCGAAGCCCGACAACACCCAGACCGCGCCCTTGGAGGACGGCGAATCGGCGATGAACACGCCCTGGCCGGGCTTTCCGGCTGCGATTGCGCGAAGACCGGTGATGGCCTCGGCGCGAGTCTTGGCAAGCACCACACCACGCGAACGCCCGTGGTTGCGGCGAGCCAAGGTGCGGGCAACGTCGGCGAGCGAAGTCGTGCTGCCTGCCTCGGTCTCGAGCCAGTCGGCGAGATCCGATGCGGCCCGGCGACGACGTGACGGCAGTGCACCCGACACTGCGAGCAGCACGGTGGACTCTTCGGAAGCAGCAGGCTGGGTTTCTGCGGCGGGCTGCGCCTCGGGTGCGTCTTCGTCGACGGCCGGTCCTGTGTACTCGCGGACCACGACGTGCGCATTGGTGCCACCGAAACCGAAACCGGACACGCCGGCGACGGCCTTGCCTGTGTACCGCGGCCACTCGGACTTCTCGGAGACGATCTCGAGGTGCGCCTTGTCGAATGCGATGTACGGGTTGGGGCCTGCGTAGTTCAGTGAAGCAGGGAGCTTGTTCTCCTGCATCGCGAGGACGACCTTGATGAGACCGGCCGCGCCGGCCGCAGCTTCGAGGTGTCCGAAGTTGGTTTTTGCACTGCCGAGCAGAGCCGGCTTGTCGTCGTCACGGCCGCGGCCGACCACGCGTCCGAGTGCATCGGCCTCGATCGGGTCACCGAGAATGGTGCCGGTGCCGTGCGCCTCGATGTAGTCGACGCCGGTCGGAACGATGCCCGCGTCACGGTAGGCGTGCCGCAGGCAGTCCGCCTGTGCGTCCGGGTTGGGGGCCAGCAGTCCGTTGGAGCGGCCGTCCTGGTTGACCGCGCTCCCGGCGACGACGGCGAGAATGGAGTCACCGTCACGCTCGGCGTCCTCGAGTCGCTTCAGCACGACGAGGCCGCCACCTTCTGCACGCGCGATGCCGTTGGCATCCGAGGAGAAGGCCTTGATCTTGCCGTCTTCCGCGAGGACCCCGCCCTCGTTGAAGCCCAGCGTCGCGGGCGGAGCCAGGAGCATGTTGGTGCCACCGGCCAGGGCGACATCGGATTCACCGGAGCGCAGCGACCGCACCGCCTGGTGCACGGCGACGAGCGACGACGAGCACGCCGTGTCCACCGCCACCGACGGGCCACGGAAGTCGTAGAAGTACGACACCCGGTTCGGGACGATGGCCGTGGACGTTCCGGTCAGCGCGTACGGATGCGCGGACACCGGGTCGCTGACGGCCAGCAACTGGTAGTCGTTGGCCGACGAACCGATGAAGACGCCGACCTGTCCACCCTTGAGCTGATTGGCGGGAATGCGGGCATGTTCGAGGGCCTCCCACGTCAGTTCCATCGCCAGCCGCTGCTGCGGGTCGACGTTGGCGACCTCGAGCGGGGACATGGCGAAGAACTCGGCGTCGAACGTCTTCACGTCGTCGAGGTAGCCGCCCTTGGTGTTCGCCTTCTCGACGGCTGCCTTGACGGTCGGGTCCGAGGTGAACTCTTCCCACCGGCCCTCGGGAAGATCGGAGATGCCGTCCCGGCCCTCGATCAGCTGCTCCCACATCTGCTCGGGCGTCACACCCGAACCGGGGAACCGCGACGCCATGCCGACGATGGCGATGTCGTGCGAATCGGCGGTGGCGCCGGACGTGTAATACGCCTCGTCACCTGCGGCGTCCGGCAGTTCCGGCTCTCCCTCGATGATGCGGACGGCCAGGGAGGCGATGGTCGGATGCTGATACGCGACCGTGGCGGTGAGCGTGACGCCCACCAGTTCCTCGATCTCACCACTGAGCGCCACGGCGTCCCGCGAGGACAGACCGAACTCCTCCATCGGGCGGTCGTCTGTGATCGCAGAGGCCGGCTGGCCGGTTGCGTCTGCAATCCAATTGCGCAACCAGTCACGCAGTTGCGCGACGGTCATGTCACCCGTCGCCGCATCGGTCGTGGTCCGCTCGTCAACATTTTCAGCCATCAGTACACCAAGCTACCCGTCGTGGAGGGAGGACTTATTCGGACACGGCGTCGGGGAACGCAGTTTGCATGTGACCACCGCGCAGCGTCCCCTCGACGTAGGCAGCCTGGCACGCACGGTGCGCGATCTTGCCGCTCGACGTGCGCGGGATCGAGCCGGCCGGAACCAGGAGCACGTCGCGGGCGGTCACACCGTGACGGAGTGAGATCGCGGCGCGCACCGTGTCGGCGATGGGCTGGGGGTCCGCTTTGCCGGCGCCGGGCGCCCGCTCGGCGACGACGACCAGCTGCTCGGACGCATCGTCCCCGTCGAACGTCAGACCCGAATGGGTGTTCTCGAAGACGACCGGCGGGAGCTGGTTGGCCGGTACCGAGAACGCCGCCACGAAGCCGGGGCGCAACGCGTTGCTGGCCTCCTGGGCCGTCGCCTCGATGTCCTGCGGGTAATGGTTACGGCCGTCGACGATGACCAGGTCCTTCACACGGCCCGTGATGTAGAGCTCGCCGTCCACGTACACGCCGTAGTCGCCGGTACGCATCCAGTTCGCCTCCTCCGGTGCACCCTCTGCGTGGCTGCCTTCGGGCAGGCGCGCGGTCAGCTTGTTGTGGAAGGTCTTCGCGGTCTCGTCTTCACGACCCCAGTAACCGATGCCGATGTTGTCGCCGTGCAACCAGATCTCGCCGACCTCGTTGTCCGCGCGCTCGGTGGCGGTTTCCGGGTCGACGATGGTCGCCCACTGGCTTCGTGCGACGTAGCCGCACGCGACCTGCGGAATGGCGTTCTCCGCATCCTTGTCGACCTTCACCATCCGGCCGGCGTTGAGTTCGGTGCGGTCGACGTAGATGACCTTCGCCTCGTCCGAGTGTTTGGTGGCCGACACGAACAGAGTGGCCTCGGCCATGCCGTAGCAGGGCTTGATCGCCGTCTTGGGCAGACCGTACGGGGAGAATGCCTCGTTGAACTTGCGCATCGACGACGTGGTGACGGGCTCACTGCCGTTGATCAGGCCGATCACGTTGCTGAGGTCGAGGGATTCCCCGGCCTTCGGCAGGCCACGTGCGGCGGCGTGCTCGAACGCGAAGTTCGGGGCGGCTGCGAACGTGCCGGCACCGTCGGTGACGGCGGCCAGTTCCTTGATCCAACGGTAGGGGCGCTGCACGAAGGCGCGCGGGCTCATGATGGTGATGTACTTGCCACCCATCGCGGGCAGGATCACGGTGAGCAGACCCATGTCGTGGAACAGCGGCAGCCAGGTGACGCCACGCGAGTTCTCGTTGAGTTCGATCGAGTCGACCATCTGCAGAACATTGGTACCGACGGCCCGGTGGGTGATCTCCACACCGGCCGGCGTCCGTGTGGAGCCCGAGGTGTACTGCAGGTAGGCGATGTCGTCGAGGTCGGTGTCCGGGCGAACCCAGGTCTCACCGACGCTGTCCGGGATGGCGTCGACGGCGATCACGCGGGGGCGCTCGGCAGCAGGCAGGGCGCGGAAGAACTTGCGCACACCGGCCGCGGAAGACGTTGCGGTGAGGATGGCGGTCGGCTTGCAGTCACCGAGCACTGCGTGCAGGCGATCGCCGTGGCCGGGCTCGTCGGGGTCGAACAGCGGAACGGAGATGGTTCCGGCGAAGATCGCAGCAAAGAAGGAGATGACGTAGTCGAGACCCTGCGGGGCGAGAATCGCGACGCGGTCGCCACGCTCGGTGACCTGCTCCAAGCGAGCCGCCACTGCCCGCAACCGGTAACCGAACTGCTCCCAGGTGAGCTCGTGCACTTCACCGTCACGTTCACGCGAGTAGTCGATGTAGCGGTACGCCAACTCGTCCGCGTTTTCGCGGGTGTGGCGCTCGACGTAGTCCACCAGGGTATGCCCCGGCGTGAGCCGAATCTGGCCCTTCTCGTCGATGAAATCGTCGAACTTCGCGTTCATTCCTTCTCCTGACGAAGCGATCACACAAGCAGGCAATGTGCCGCCCTGCGCCCCTGACTTCCTTCGCTGAATCGGATCTTGTCGATCAATCTGTGTCTTCAACCACGACGTCGTTCGAACATCCGACGTCAATCAAACAACTGTGGGAGCCGTGCCGACAAGACAGGTGCCCCCGAAACGGACTATCGGTGCCAAACCCCGAATATGTTACAGATTCGCATCGGAGCTCTATTCGCCGGACAACTGCGAGATGATCGGCGCGAAGGCATCCATCTGAGTCGGGAACACGCCGACGTACGACATGGACGTCTTCTCTCGGACCATACGAATCTGGTCCGCGATCTCCTCGAACGTGCCGATCGCGAGGTACGGCGAGTTGAGGATGTCCTCGACGGACAGCTTGGCGTCGGCCTCGATGTTGGGCGGGAAACCCTGGTCGATGGCGCCCAGCGCCATCTCTGCGGTCTGCTCACGGTCGTCGGTGATGACGATCGTGGTGATGGTCCAGTTGAGTTCGATGTCGTCGAACCGGTCGCCGGCGGCCTCGCGAATCCGCTCGACGCGTTCCATCGTCTTTTCGATGGTGACACCCGACAGCAGCAGCTTGCCTTCC
>JAAZAD010000474.1 GCA_012514505.1 Rhodococcus sp. (in: high G+C Gram-positive bacteria)
AACGGCGGCATCGCGGCGTTCATCGACGCGGAGCACGCGCTCGACCCCGACTACGCACAGAAGCTCGGCGTCGACACCGACGCGCTGCTCGTGTCCCAGCCCGACACCGGTGAGCAGGCGCTCGAGATCGCCGACATGCTGATCCGTTCCGGCGCCCTCGACATTCTGGTCGTCGACTCGGTGGCCGCGCTCGTGCCGCGCGCCGAGATCGAAGGCGAGATGGGTGACAGTCACGTCGGTCTGCAGGCGCGGCTCATGAGCCAGGCGCTGCGCAAGATGACCGGCGCGCTCAGCAGTTCGGGCACCACGGCGATCTTCATCAACCAGCTTCGCGAGAAGATCGGCGTCATGTTCGGTTCCCCCGAAACCACCACCGGTGGTAAGGCACTCAAGTTCTACTCGTCGGTGCGCCTGGACGTTCGGCGCATCGAGACCCTCAAAGACGGCACCGACGCAGTCGGCAACCGCACCCGCGTGAAGGTCGTCAAGAACAAGGTTGCACCGCCGTTCAAGCAGGCCGAGTTCGACATCCTGTACGGGCAGGGCATCAGCAAGGAAGGCTCGCTCATCGACATGGGAGTCGAGCACGGATTCATCCGCAAGTCCGGTTCTTGGTACACGTACGAGGGCGACCAGCTCGGCCAGGGCAAGGAGAATGCCCGCAAGTTCTTGCTCGAGAACACCGATATTCGGGACGAGATCGAGAAGAAGATCAAAGAAAAGCTCAATATCGGCGCCGACGTGACCGCCGACGTCGAAGATGCGGCACCTGTCGAATTCTGAGTCGATGAGCACGCCCACAAACGGGGGCGGCGGAACAGAGGCGCAGGCAAAAGATGTATGCCTGCGCCTCTTGACCGACCGCGCACGCAGCCGAGCCGAACTCGCCGAACGCCTCGCCAAGAAAGGCTTCGAGGACGACACTGCTCAACGTGTCCTGGACAGGCTCACAGAGGTGGGTCTGGTCGACGACGCAGACTTCGCGCAACAGTGGGTGCATTCGCGCCACACCTATTCCGGCCGAGGTAAGCGGGCGCTTGCGCTCGAACTGCGCCGAAAAGGTGTCGATCAAGAAGACGCAGCACAGGCACTGGACCAGATCAGCGCCGACGACGAACGCGAGAAGGCCAGCGAACTGGTGGCCCGCAAGATGCGGACCGTCTCACTCGACGACCGCGACCGCGCGATGCGCCGGCTGGTGGGCATGCTCGCGCGCAGAGGATTTCCAGCGGGTCTCGCCTTCGACGTCGTCAAGGAACACATCGCACAGGCGGGCGCCGAGATGGACGACGCACCGCCCGTGCCGGACGACTTCTGACCGTTCGGTTACTTCAGGTCGACTCCGGGAGTCGAGGCATCCACCGACAGCGGGGATACCGCACCCTTCCCCTTGCGCCCGGACCGCAGGCGCTTCTCGAGTCGCGTGGCCACCACCGTCAGTGCCGAGTTGAGAACGATCATGATCACCGCTACCACAATGAGTGCCGGCAGGTAATTGCCGTAGTACGCGCCGAGTTGCTGGCCGGAACGAACGACCTCGATGTAGTTGACCAGGTATCCGAGGGCGGAGTCCTTGAGTGCCACCACCATCTGCGAAATGAGGGCCGGCAGCATCGCTGTGACCGCCTGTGGCAGAAGGATCGTGAGCATGATCTGGCTCTTGCGCAGACCGAGCGCCTTTGCCGCCTCGGTCTGACCCTTCGGCAGCGAATTGATGCCTGAACGCACGATCTCCGCGATGACTGAACCGTTGTAGAGAGTCAACGCGACCACAACGGCCGCGAGCGCGAGGTACTGAGACTTGAACACCTGGTACTCGGCGAAGACCTGATACATGAAGATCATCAGGATCAGCACGGGCACTGCCCGGAAGATTTCCACGATCGTGCCCGAGACGATGCGCACCGACCGATGGTCGGACAGGCGCCCGATACCCAGAACGGCGCCGAAGATCAGAGCAAGGACGATCGACATCGCCGCGGCGATCAATGTGCCCTGAATGCCGGGCAACAGATACGTCGTCCACGAAGTGGATTCGGTGAACGGCTCCCACTTTTCCGCGGTCAGCTGTCCTTGCTCGTCGAGGGCAACATAGATCAGGTAGCCGATCCCGACGAGCAGCGCGACAACGACGGCGGAGATCAGGTGGTGGACACGACGGCCTCTCGGGCCGGGTGCGTCGTAGAGGACGGTAGCGTCGGAACTCATCGGGCAACCTCCAAACGCTTGCTCAGGTAGCCGAACGCCAGTCCCATCGGCAGAGTCAGAATCACGAAGCCCAGCGCGAAGATTCCACCGATCACGAAGATCGCCGCCTCGTTCTCGATCATCTCCTTCATCAGCAGCGCAGCCTCGGCGACGCCGATCACCGCGGCGATGGTGGAGTTCTTCGTCAGCGCGATCAGCACACTGCCAAGTGGGGCGATCACGCTGCGGAATGCTTGCGGAAGCACGATCACCGACAGGTTCTGAAAGAACGTCAGACCCAGTGAACGTCCGGCCTCGGCCTGACCCACATCGACGGTGTTGATGCCCGACCGCAGAGATTCACACACGAACGATGCGGTGTACACGCTCAAACCGAGCACCGCGAGCCGGAAGTTGTTGTCCACCAAGAAGGTCTGCGAGTCCGGATCGGCGAGATTGACACCCATCGTCTGATACAGGCCGAACGAGCAGAACACGATGATGAGGGTGAGGGGAGTGTTACGGAAGATCGTGACGTACGTGGCCCCGAATGCACGGGCCACCGGAATGGGGGACACCCGCATCCCGGCGAGCAGCGTGCCGAGGATCAGCGCTCCGACTGCGGACAGCGCGGTGAGTTGCACCGTTGTCCAGAATGCGGCGAGTATCTGATCGCCGTACTTGTTCAGTAGATCCACGTGCCGTCTCCGTAGTGCCGAATGTTGGTCGCACGGTGATGGCTCGTCGGCAGGGCCGACGAGCCATCACGTTGGGCAGGAAGTGATCAGTACCGGTCGACGGTCGGCGGTTCCGGCAGCGGGTAGCCCGAGTCGCCCACGGTCTCGTTGAAGGCCGACTCCCACGAACCGTCGGCGATCATCGCCTCGATGGCGTCGTTGATCTTGGCGCGGCCCTCGTCGTCGCCCTTGGCCAGGCCGATGCCGTACCGCTCGTCGGTGAACGGCTCACCGACCACCTTGAATTCGCCGGGGACTGGGCTGCGTAGCCCGCCAGGATGATGTCGTCCGTGGTCAGGGCATCGACGGCCCCGTTACGCAGGGCCGCGACGCAGGCCGAGTAGGTGTCGTATTCCTGGAGCTGCACATCCTGGGCGTAGTCGTCCTTGATGTTCTGCGCCGGAGTGGAGCCGGCGACGGAGCACAGCTTCTTGCCGCCGCGCAGCGAATCGGGTCCGGTGATCTCCTGGTTGTCGGCGCGCACCAGAAGCGACTGTCCGGCGACGAAGTACGGGCCGGCGAAATCGACCTTCTCCTTGCGCTCGTCCGTGATCGAGTAGGTGCCGACGATGTAGTCGACCTCACCGTTCTGGATCAGCGTTTCCCGCTGCGGGGACGGCGCTTCCTTGAACTCGATGTTCTCCGCGCTGACACCCAGCTCGCCTGCGACGTACTTTGCGACCTCGACGTCGAACCCGCTGAACGTGCCGTCCGGGTTTCGCTGGCCCAGGCCGGGCTGATCGAATTTGATGCCGACAACCAACTGTCCGCTCTCGGCGCTTTCGATGACGCTTCTCTGCTCACCTCCGCCGCAGGCTGTTGCGACGACGGCCAGCGCCATGGCGCCGATTCCCAGGCGGATCGAACGACTGATGTTCACAAGGTCCTCTCAATAGGTGACAAAGCGCAGCGATGTGCGCGGAACTGTTAGTGATCGAGCGAGATCAGTGACTGAGGATCTTCCCGAGGAAGTCCTTGGCCCGTGCAGTTTTCGGGTTCGAGAAGAAAGTGTTCGGATCGGTGTCCTCGAGGATCTGACCGTCGGCCATGAACAGGACCCGGTCGCCGGCCTTGCGGGCGAAACCCATCTCGTGCGTGACGACGAGCATCGTCATGCCTTCCTTCGCGAGCGCTGTCATGACCTCGAGAACTTCGCCCACCATTTCGGGGTCGAGTGCGGAGGTCGGCTCGTCGAACAGCATGACCTTCGGATCCATAGCCAGAGCCCGCGCGATGGCGACTCGTTGTTGCTGCCCGCCCGACAGCTGGGCCGGGTACTTGTCGGCCTGGTTGGCGATACCCACGCGCTCGAGCAGTGCGTAAGCGCGGTCCTTGGCCTCGTCGCGCTTCTTCTTGCGCACCTTCATCGGCGCCAGCATCACGTTCTCGAGGATGGTCTTGTGGGCGAACAGATTGAACGACTGGAACACCATGCCCACGTCGGCGCGCAGTGCGGCGAGGGCGCGGCCTTCGGCAGGGAGCGCTTCGCCGTCGATGCGAATCTCACCGCTGTCGATGGGCTCGAGGCGGTTGATGGTCCGGCACAGCGTGGACTTTCCAGACCCGGACGGTCCGACCACGATGACGACCTGACCGGCCGGTACCTCGAGGTCGATGTCCTGCAGCACGTGCAGCGAACCGAAGTGCTTGTTCACCGCGCGCATCGAGATCATGGACGAACTGCTGCTCGCTGGCGGCGGGGTCACCGCGTCGGCTTGCGTCCTAACCGGAGACCCTATGCGTTGCGGGCACCCCGGCACACCATTTGATGCCGGGTTTTGCCGGGATGTCACGGAAACTTTCCGGTCGACCGCCTGTGCGGAGGTGGGCCGACGGTGTGAGCAGGGGTGGGCCGTACCCTGAAGGGGTGGACACGATCGACCAGAACACGCGCAAAAGCTACGAGGTGCGCACTTACGGCTGCCAGATGAACGTGCACGACTCCGAACGGTTGTCGGGTCTCCTCGAGGACGCCGGATACGCCAAGGCCGCGGCTGGTCAGGCGCCCGACCTCGTGGTATTCAATACCTGCGCCGTCCGCGAGAACGCCGACAACAAGCTGTACGGCAACCTGAGCCAGCTCGTCCCGGCGAAGGAGCGCAACCCCGACATGCAGATCGCCGTCGGCGGGTGCCTCGCGCAGAAGGACCGCGACGTGGTGGTGAAGAAAGCGCCCTACGTCGACGTCGTGTTCGGTACCCACAACCTCGGCTCGCTGCCCGCACTGCTGGAGCGAGCACGCCACAATCAGCGGGCCGAGGTGGAGATCCTCGAGTCGTTGGAGGCGTTCCCGTCCACGCTCCCCGCCAAGCGCGAGTCCGCGTACGCCGGATGGGTGTCCATCTCGGTTGGCTGCAACAACACCTGCACGTTCTGCATCGTCCCGGCTCTGCGCGGCAAAGAGGTCGACCGCCGTCCCGGCGACATCCTGGCGGAGGTGCAGGCGCTGGTGGACGAGGGCGTTCTCGAAGTGACGCTGCTCGGACAGAACGTGAACGCGTACGGGGTGTCGTTCGCCGACCCCGAGCAACCGCGTGACCGGACCGCTTTCTCGGCACTGCTGCGAGCGTGCGGGAACATCGACGGTCTCGAACGGGTGCGGTTCACCTCGCCGCACCCGGCAGAGTTCACCGACGACGTCATCGAGGCCATGGCGGAAACCCCGAATGTGTGCCCGCAGCTGCACATGCCGTTGCAGTCGGGTTCGGACCGTGTCCTCAAGGCGATGCGCCGTTCGTACCGCAAGTCCCGGTTCCTCGGGATCATCGAGAAGGTGCGTGCGGTGATGCCGGACGCCGCGATCACGACGGACATCATCGTGGGATTTCCGGGCGAGACGGAGGAAGACTTCCAGGAGACCCTCGACGTGGTCCGCAAGGCGCGGTTCACCAGTGCGTACACGTTCCAGTACTCCAAGCGTCCGGGCACACCCGCCGCAGAGATGGACGAGCAGCTCCCCAAGGCGATTGTGCAAGACCGATACGAACGGCTCCTCGCATTGCAGGAGGAGATAACGCTCGACGAGAACCGCAAACTCGTAGGCCGCGAGGTCGAACTCCTGGTGGCTGCCGGTGAGGGCCGCAAGAATGCCGCAACGGCACGGATGAGTGGTCGCGCCCGGGACGGACGCCTCGTGCACTTCCGGCCCGAAGGCAACCTCGACGGCGCCGTCCGCCCCGGCGACATCGTCACGGTCACGGTGACAGCAGCCGCACCACACCACCTCGTCGCAGACGAGTCGGTCATCACCCACCGCCGCACCCGGGCCGGTGACTCCTTCGAGAAGGGCATCACACCCAAGACACCGCCGATCGGCGTCGGCCTCGGACTTCCACAGGTCGGTGTTCCCGACCCACTACCCGCGCAGATGGGATGCAGTACATGAGTGAGCAAGCCGGCATGAACGACAAGAACGATGGGAGCCAGCGAAAAGGAAGTGTCGGGGACTCGGACCCGATCGAGAGCTACCGCAAGGACTTCGATGCCGCGGAGCGCAAGGTCGCCGGTGAAATCGACCCGGGCGCCCGTGCCGTCGTCGTAGCGGTGATCGTGCTGATCCTGCTGCTGTCGCTGAGCCTGCCGCACGCCGGCGGCGCGAACGGTTGGGAAGTTCTCGTGGACGGCGCCGCCGCCCGGGACGAAGTGGTGAAGTTGCCGTCGCGCATCTTCGTCGGATTCATCGTGGTGTTCGGAGTGATTGCCTCGATGCTCGCCCTGGTCACCCGC
Organism: Rhodococcus sp. (in: high G+C Gram-positive bacteria); assembly: GCA_012514505.1. GTDB lineage: Bacteria > Actinomycetota > Actinomycetes > Mycobacteriales > Mycobacteriaceae > Rhodococcus_F. Next base: position 6,651 of record JAAZAD010000474.1, read on the forward strand.
CGATGGGTGCTCGCATGGGCCGCCTTGGCCGGATCGGCCATCTCGATGGTGCTGGGAATGCTGTCGATCTGGATGCGTCAGACCTTGCCGGCCTCTGCAGATTTGGCCGGGCCGGGTATCGGTCTGCTCCTCGGCTGGGTCGCGGTCATCGCGCTCACCTTCCATTGGCTGAAGGTGGTGTGGAGCCGCACGGCCCTGCAGTTGGCAGCCGAGGAAGAACGCCGCACCGCTGCCGCCGAAGCGGAGCGGCGCGGCGACTGGATCGTCTAGATTCGACTGACCGAAAGTTCTGTCAGCTGTCGCTGACGGCACTTTCGGCGGCGTCGGCCCACTCACGCCATTGCGCGGCCTGGGCCAGTGCCTTTTCGGCGTCCTTCGTTTTCCCGGCCGCGGTGGCCTTCTCGGCCTGATCTTCGAACTGAGCGACTCGCTCGCGGAACTGTGCGGCGCGCGCAAGCGCCTCGGGGTCGGTACGCCGCCACTCGGCATCCGCCGCGGACCGCACCCGCTTCTCGATCGCGCGTAGTTTGCCCTCGAGATCGTGCATGCGTTCGCGCGGCACCTTGCCGATCGCATCCCACTTCTCTTGGAGATCACGCAACGCCGCACGCGCCGCCTCGACATCCTTGGACCCGTCCAGGTCGCTGTACTCCTTCAGGAGTGCATCCTTTGCGACGGCGTTCTGCTCGTACTCGGCGTCACGCTCGGACGCCACGGCATTGCGGGCAGAGAAGAAGACGTCCTGTGCGCCCTTGAACCGCTTCCACAGTGCGTCGTCCGCCTCGCGCGGCGCCCGCCCGGCAGCTTTCCATTCGACGAGCAGTTCACGGAACGCCGCGGCCGTGCCACCCCAATCGGTGGAGTCGGACATTGCTTCTGCCCGATCGACCAGTTCTTCCTTCTTCACGCGGGCGGAAGCACGATCTCTGTCCAGCTCGGCGAAGTGGGCGCCGCGGCGACGGTTGAACGCTTCGCGTGCCTTCGAGTAGCGCTTCCACAGCGCGTCGTCCACCTTGCGATCGACTCCGCGGATGGTCTTCCACTCGTCGAGGATCTCCCGCAGACGATCGCCGGCGACCTTCCAATGCGTGGATTCGGCGCCGATGGTTTCGGCTTCGGCGGCCAGTTCTTCCTTGCGGGCGGTGTGTTCCTGCCTCGACTGTTCCTTTTCCTGCTTGGCGTGCTCGGCCGCCACATCCGATTCTGCGATCACGACGTCGATCCGTGCGGCCAGCGCGGGAATATCGCCGATCACGGCCGCGGTGGGCAAGGATTCCGCGAGAGCGACAGCAGCAGCTTTCGTCTTCTTCGCATCGCCGGCGCCGGAGGTGAGTCGTGCCTCGAGCAGGCCTACCTCGGTCGCGAGGTCGTCGAACCGCCTACCGAAATGCGCAAGACCCTCAGCTGAGTCGCCGGCCTGCCACGAGCCGATCCGCCGCTCGCCGTCGGGGGTTTTCACCCAGGCCGTGCCGTCGTCGTCCACGCGCCCGAACTTGCTGGGGTCGCTCGCAGCGATGGTGGGTACCGGTGTGGGGGTGATGTGCGCCGCAGGTCCGGGACGTGGACCGCCGGGTTTGGGTGCGCCGGGTTTGGGGGCGCCGGGTTTGGGTGCGCCGGGTTTGGGTGCGCCAGGCTTGGGGGTGGGGGTGACGTGGTTGTCGTCGGTCATCGGTTCCTCATCTCTGCCGCGCGACACGGCCGCCTGATCGCTGTCCGGTTCCCATTGAACCCGGTAAGAGTGCTCGAGACCATTGAATCAGGTGACGCGGTACGAATCGGCCGAGACGGCTCCGTCGACCGAAAACACGTTCGGCTAGCGTTGCGGCTGTGTTCGCTGCCGCAGCCCTCGTACCCTCGCCGCCACTCCTGGTGCCGGAACTGGAAGGCCGGGGCGCTCAGGAGAGCGCCGACCTTCGTCACGCGGTACGTGTGGTCGCCTCCGAATTGGCTGCACGGGCGCGCACGTGGATTGCCGTCGGTGTCGGTCCGGCAGCGGACGTCGTCGAACGGCCGGCACGTGGAACTTTTCGGGGTTACGGAGTGGACGTCGAGGTGGCTTTCGGTGATCCGGTGGACGGTGAGCCGCACCAGCGAGCAGTCGACCCGGATCTGCCGCTCGCAGCGCTGGTGGCCGGCTGGATTCGGGGCTCGTACGCGCCCGATGTCGAACTTCAGGTGCGCATTCTTACGTCCGACACCTCACCCCGAGACTGCGCCGAATACGGCAGAGAACTTCGGCAAACGATGAACACCGCCGACGAACCGCTTGGCCTCCTGGTGGTCGGAGACGGAGCCAGCACCCTGACGGACAAGGCGCCCGGCGCCTACGATCCCGCAGCCGGACCGCTGCAGGCCGACCTCGACCGGGCGCTCGCCGGTGGGGATGTACGGACGCTTCGGAATCTCGATCCGTCCGAGGCGAAGAGGCTGGGAGTCGGTGGCAGAGTGCCCTGGCAGGTGCTCGCCGGAGTGTTCGACCACGACGTACCGACATGCACCACCGAGTACGTGGCCGCCCCCTACGGTGTCGGATATCACGTGGGGATGTGGACGCCGTGACACGACCGAACACACCCGTGGCCGTCGTCGGACCGACCGCCACAGGTAAGTCGGACCTGGCCCTCGACCTCGCTCAGCGGTGGGACGGCGAAATCGTCAACATCGACGCGATGCAGCTCTACCGCGGTATGGACATCGGGACCGCGAAGTTGGCACCGGACGAGCGCCGAGGTATCCCACACCACCAGCTCGACGTCCTCGACGTGACACAGACCGCGACGGTCGCGAACTATCAGCGTGATGCTGCCCGCGACGTCGAAGCAATCCTGGCTCGCGGCGCGGTGCCGATCATCGTCGGTGGGTCGATGATGTACGTGCAGGCTCTCTTGGACGAGTGGGCTTTCCCGGCAACAGATCCGCAGGTACGGGCGCGGTGGGAGGCGATGCTCGCCGAGGGTGGTGTGGAAGCGGTCCATCGTGAACTGGTTCGAGCAGATCCGGCGGCAGCTGCCACGATCCTCCCGACGGATGCCCGTCGCATGGTCCGGGCGCTCGAGGTGGTCGAGATCACCGGTCAACCCTTCGCTGCGTCCGCCCCGAAGATCGGTGAGCCCCGCTGGGGCACCCGAATCCTCGGAGTCGACCGACCGACCGAAGGGCTCGACGACCGCATCCGGTTACGTACCCGGCTGATGTTCGAACGGGGACTCGTCGACGAGGTGAAAAGGTTGCTCGAGGTCGGTCTGCGTGACGGTGTGACTGCCCAACGTGCGATCGGATACGCGCAGGTGCTCGCCTGCCTCGACGGAGAGTACGACCTCGCCGAAGCAGAGGAACGCACGTTCATCGGGACTCGTCGTTACGTACGCAGACAGCGGTCGTGGTTTCGCCGAGACCCACGGATCGAGTGGGTGGACGGCGAGGATCCTCAACTTCTGTCGGCAGCGTTGGATGCACTCGCCGCTCTCGCAACACGTGAAGACCTGGATGGAGACGGATGAATCGCAAGAAAATGCTGGTCACCACCCGCAATGCGCGGTTTCAGCAATGGCAGTCGTTCCTGTCCAACCGCACGAAGCGGTCGCGCGCGGGTCTGTTCCTGATCCAGGGAGTGCGCCCGCTGAACGTCGCCCTCGACCGCGATTGGCCGATCGAAGCGATCCTGCATCGGGTCGGTGGCGGCGCGCTGTCGGAGTGGGCACGTGACGTGACCAACCGCGCCGGTGTCGAACACATCGGTGTGAGCACCGATCTGATGGCCGAACTGGGGGAGAAGTCCGGAACAGTGCCCGAGGTGATCGCCGTAGCGAGAACACGGCATCCCAGGCTGCGGGACGTCCATCTCGCAGCGGCACCACCACTGGTGGTGGTGTTCGATCGGCCGACGTCGCCCGGCAACCTCGGCACGCTGATTCGCACCGCCGACGCCTTCGGAGCGGACGCCGTCGTGGTGGTCGGCCACGGCGCGGACCCCTACGACCCGCAGGCCGTGCGGGCGTCCACGGGATCGCTGTTCGCGCTTCCCGTCGTCACCGTGTCCTCGGTCGACGAGGTATTGGCGTTTCGTGATTCGTGGCGCGGTCGCGGGACGGACATGACCGTCGTCGGGACCGACGAGACCGGGTCGGTCGTGATCGACGGCCACGACTTCACCACCGGGACGATGCTGGTGGTCGGAAACGAGACGAAAGGCATGAGCGCCGCGTGGCGTCAGGGGTGCGATGTCGTCGTCAATATTCCGATCGGAGGTGCCGCGAGTTCGCTCGGCGCGCCGTCTGCAGGAGCGGTCGGCCTGTACGAGATCGCAAGGCAGCGCCGTCAGGGATGCTGTCGTCAGGAAAGCTAGGGCCGGCACGGCGGCTAGGCTGGCGGTTATGGATTTCAGCAAGGGGCACGGAACCGAGAACGACTTCGTGGTGCTGCCGGACCTCGACGTCCGGATCGATCTGACCGCGGAGCGGGTTGCGGCCCTCTGCGATCGGCAGCGCGGCCTCGGCGCAGACGGGGTGCTGAGGGTGGCCCGTGTCGGTGAGCTCACGGACGCGGGGGTACTGCCCGACGTACCCGATGAGCTGTCCGCCGACGACTGGTTCATGCACTATCGCAACAGTGACGGTTCGATTGCCGAGATGTGCGGCAACGGCGTTCGCGTGTTCGCGCACTACCTCCGGGCCGGCGGGTTCGAGCACCGTGACGAGTTCGTGGTGGGTTCTCGGGCAGGAGCACGACCCGTCGTCGTCCACCGCGCGGACGGCTACCTGGGTGAGGTGACGGTCGACATGGGTGCGGTCCAGGAACTCGGCTCGAGTACCGCCACCATCGAGGGGCGGGTGCTGACCGGGTTGGGCATCGACGTCGGTAATCCGCATCTGGCGTGTGTCGACACGCTCACCGATTCCGCACTCGCCGCTCTGGACCTCACGGCGGCTCCCGGATTCGATCCCGGATTCTTTCCGCACGGTGTCAACATCGAGATCGTGACACCGTTGAGCGACGGCGCAGTGACGATGCGAGTGCACGAGCGCGGGGTCGGCGAAACACGCTCCTGTGGGACCGGGACCGTGGCTGCGGCAGTCGCCGCGCTGCGCCACGACGGACAGTCCAGCGGTGACGTCCGGGTGCGGGTGCCCGGCGGCGAAGTGAGCGTCGCGTACGCGAACGGGCGGGCGACCCTGCGCGGTCCGTCGATGCTCGTTGCGACCGGTGTGCTGGACGAGCGCTGGTGGGCGCAACTCGCCTGAGTACACCAGACCAGATGAGTGCACCAGACCGAGTGGTGGTTGTCCCGTCGCAGGTAAAGAAGGTGCATTCGCCGCACGATCCGTGGGATCATGGTGGTGTATGACGAACACACACGAATCCAGGCAGTCACCCTCCGTCGGTGAAATGCAGCTCGACGACCGCAGTGCATTGCGCCGCGTAGCGGGTCTGTCGACCGAACTCACCGACGTCACCGAGGTCGAATATCGTCAGCTGCGCCTCGAACGAGTCGTGCTGGTTGGCGTCTGGACCCAGGGGACCGCAGCACAGGCCGAGTCCAGCATGGCGGAGCTCGCGGCACTTGCCGAGACCGCCGGATCCGAGGTGCTCGAGGGACTGGTGCAGCGTCGCGACAAGCCGGACGCCGCCACCTACATCGGGTCGGGAAAGGCCGAGCAGCTCCGCGAAGTGGTGCTCTCGACCGGCGCCGATACCGTGATCTGTGACGGTGAGCTCACGCCCGCACAGCTGACTGCACTGGAGAAGATCGTCAAGGTGAAGGTCATCGACCGCACCGCCCTGATCCTCGACATCTTCGCCCAGCACGCAACGTCGCGGGAGGGCAAGGCTCAGGTAGCGCTCGCGCAGATGGACTACATGCTGCCGCGACTGCGCGGTTGGGGTGAGTCGATGTCGCGGCAGGCAGGTGGCCGGGCCGGCAGTAACGGCGGTGTGGGTTTGCGTGGCCCCGGTGAGACGAAGATCGAAACCGACCGTCGTCGTATTCGTGAACGTATGGCCAAGTTGCGCCGCGAGATCAAGGGCATGAAGGCGGCGCGTGACACCAAACGCACCCGCCGGGTCCGGAGCGAGATTCCGTCGGTCGCGATCGTCGGCTATACCAATGCCGGAAAGTCGAGTCTGCTCAACTCGTTGACCGGGTCCGGCGTGTTGGTGCAGAACGCGCTGTTCGCGACACTCGATCCCACGTCGCGTCGAGCCGCGCTCGACGACGGCCGCGAGTACATCCTCACGGACACAGTCGGATTCGTCAGGCATCTGCCGACCCAGCTCGTCGAGGCGTTTCGTTCCACCCTCGAGGAGGTCACCGGCGCAGACCTGCTGCTGCACGTCGTCGACGGCTCCGATCCGCTGCCGACGGACCAGATCAAGGCCGTGCGTGAGGTGATCACAGAGGTGGTGCGTGAGAACGATGCGCCCGCCCCGCCCGAGTTGATCGTCGTCAACAAGATCGATGCAGCCGATCCTGTGGTCCTCACCCAACTGCGCGGACTACTCCCCGGCGCCGCATTCGTGTCGGCACGCACCGGGGAAGGTGTCGCCGAGCTTCGAGCGCAGTTGGACGAAGTGCTGGTGCGTCCGGAGGTCGAGGTGAGTGTCCTGCTGCCGTACACCCGTGGCGATCTCATGGCACGGATACATTCGGACGGGCAGATTCTCACGTCCACCCACGAGGAGGACGGCACGCGAGTTCGCGCGCGTGTCCCGGAATCGTTGGCCTCGGCACTTGTCGAGTACGCCCACAGTGCGTGACCGAGCAATCGGCGCGTTGGTCGCCGCGGGGTTGCCGCTCGCGCTGCTGACCGCAAGTCCCGCACTCGCGCAGACCGATCCGCCCGCGACCGAGACTCCGGAGTTCGAGACACTGTGCACGCCCACCGATCCCAGGCTTGCCGAGCTGTCGGGTCTCGTGTCGTCCGGTAGCACCCTGTACGCGATAGGGGACAGCGGATCGGACGATGCGGTGGCGGTTATGGATCGCTCATGCGCGGTATCGGAGTGGCTCACCGTGCCCGTCGATCCCTACGACGTGGAGGACATCGCTGCTACCGACACGGATTTGTGGTTGGGGGACACGGGCGACAACGACCGCCGTCGCGACACGGTGGCATTGACGCGAATGGACCGCGAGACGGGAGCGGGTGAACTGTATCGGTTGACGTACCCGGACGGCGCGCACGACGCCGAGACGCTGTTGCTGCAACCGGACGGTGTTCCGTTGATCGTGACGAAGAATGTGGTGGGAGCGAGTTCCGTGTACCGCCCGGTGGGCGGTACGAGTGTCGACGAGTTGGCGCAGCCGGGGCCCTCACCTCTCGAGAAGGTCGGCGACATCGACGTATCCGCGACCGCAGAGCAAGGCGCCATCGGTTCGGTGATGTTCACCGGCGGCGCCGTTTCCGCAGACGGCACCGTGGCCGCGGTGCGAAGTTATTCCGACGTATACCTTTTCCCCGTCACCGACGGAAACGTCGGTGACGCCCTGGTCTCGGGCGAAGCCGTGCGTGTGCCACTTCCCGATCAACCTCAGGGCGAGGCCGTCGCCTTCACGGACAGCGGCGATCTGTTGATCGCTTCCGAAGCGCGTGACGGTGCCCTCCCTCCGATCCAGATCCTCCGCAATGCCACCGACATCGTCACCCCTGGCGGCTCCGAAGCGCCGGGCCGTGAGAGTGAATGGTCGACCAGCCCAGTGTGGTTCGGGATCGGGCTGGTAGTCCTGGGTGGAGTAGCGGCCGCAGCGCTCGTCGGCGTGCGCCGCGTCAGGCGCAGTTAGCAGTCAGGCGTCCAGGTCGGCCGCGACGAGGCCGGCGATCTTCTCGAGCGTTGCCTCGTCCGCGGTCTCGATGATCACCTCGGTGCCCTGGGTCGCTCCGAGTGTCATGATCAGCAGCGCGGATCCGGCGTCCACCGGCTCGCCGTCGGCAACCGCCAACGTGACGGCGACACCGGAATCGGCGACGGCTTCGGCTATGACGCCGGCAGGGCGAGCGTGCAGGCCGATCGACGATCCGACGGCAACGGTCTTGCTGGACATGGCGTTCTCCTGTGGTTGTGGATGTGTGGGGTACTGGGATCAGGCGGCGACGGGTGTGGGTTCGGGCTCGCGGGTCGCGGGTCTCTTGCCGAACAGTTCCTTCGCAAGGACGACGAGGACAGCTCCCACGATGGCTCCCGCCACGATGGCGAGAACGAACCAGAGGAAGTTCGTGATCGCGAAGAACACGAGGAACCCTCCGTGCGGGGCGCTGAGAGTGACATCGAAGGCCATCACGAGCGCGCCGGTCACCGCGCCTCCCGCCATCATCGACGGGATGACACGCAGTGGATCTGCGGCAGCGAACGGGATGGCCCCCTCCGAAATGAAGGCGGAACCGAGGAGCCAGGCAGCCTTTCCGTTCTCCCGTTCGGCCTCGCTGAACAAGCGTGGGCGCAGGACTGTGGACGCCAATGCCATGGCGAGAGGCGGCACCATGCCGGCAGCCATGACCGCCGCCATGATGCGGAGGCTGGCCTCGTCGTCGATGCTGAGCCCTGCGACCGCGAATGCGTACGCCGCCTTGTTGACGGGGCCGCCGAGGTCGAAGCACATCATCAGGCCCAGGACCACACCCAGCACGATGATCGACGAGCCGGTCATGCCGTTGAGCCACGACTCCAACCCCTCGGAGATGGCGGCGAGCGGCCGGCCGAGCAGCAGGAACATGAGTAGGCCGATCACCAGCGAGCCGAGCAGCGGCATCAACACGACGGGCATCAGACCTGCCAGCCAGCGCGGCACGTTCCACGAGGTCATCCAGCGCACCAGGTAGCCGGCGGCGATGA
>JAAZAD010000052.1 GCA_012514505.1 Rhodococcus sp. (in: high G+C Gram-positive bacteria)
AACTGCGGCTCAGAAGCAATTGTCACCAAGGCCGGTGGCTCGTCGCTGAACTGCTGCGGCGCACCCCTCGAGGTCACGTTCGGTCGATAGCCGACCGGACCACGTTGCCATCACCACATCCCAGGAGTTCACATGAACGAGGTCGGTAAGCGCTACACGTGCGCCACCTGCGAAACCCAGATCATCTGCGTCAAGAAGGGCGAGGGGCAATTCGCCTGCCACGGCGCTCCCATGGAGCTCGTCACGGCGAAGCCTCTGCCCTCGTCCGACTAGGACTACTCGATCCTGTCTGTTCGGCGGACACCGACGTCCAATGGACACCGACGAAACCCTGGCTGCGTACGGCGCGGCATCGTGTGAGAAGAAGGAGCGCGCAATGGCTGGTCCACTCGACGGACTCGTAGTGATCGATGCGAGCTGGGGCATGCCGGCTGCCGTTTCGACGATGATGCTGGCAGACTACGGTGCCCGCGTCATCAAGGTCGAGCGTCCGGGCGGGGGTCCCGACGCTGGAGCGAACATCCGCAAGTCGACCGACCGCGGCAAGTGGAGTGTCGAGGCGGATCCGCACACCGACGAGGGACGCGCGATCATCCGCGGTCTCGTGGCGAACGCCGATGTGTTCGTCGAGTCGTTCGGTGTGGGTAAAGCCGACGCACTGGGGCTCGGCTACGACGAGCTGCACGCGCAGTTCCCCGAACTCGTCTACGTGTCGGTGACCGGATACGGCAACGTCGGTCCCCACGCCGAGCGGCCCGGCTACGAGGCTCTGCTCAATGCCCGTCTCGGGCAGATGGCCGAGCAGGAGGGTCACCGCGACGGGCCCATCTTCATGGGTCACCCGACCGTCTCCTACGGCACCGCGTTCATCACCACGATCGGCATCCTGTCGGCGTTGCGCGCGCGGAAGATCAACGGCGCCGGCCAGAAACTTGACACCTCCCTGCTCGATGGCATGCTCGCGATCGCGTCGATGAACTGGTGGTGGAACGAGAAGGACATCTCCTACCTCGCTCGCAGCGTCACCCAGAAGGGCTTCGGCAACAAGCGTCTGATCACCGATCCCTTCCAGTGCGCCGACGGCAAGTGGCTCGTCGTCCATACCGGGGGCCCCGGTGCATACAAGCGGACGATGGACATCCTCGGGTTCGGTGACCGCACACAGACGATCGACGGTCCCGAAATGGCCGTACCGCTCGACGAGGTCGAACTCGACATCGCGCGCAACCAGGTTCCCCAGGCATTCAAGCAGCGCAACAGGGACGAATGGCTCGAAATGCTGCACGCGGACGACATCGCTGCGCTGCCACTCAACCATCCCGAAGACATCTTTGCCGACGACCAGGTTCAGTTCGCGGGCGTGCCGATCGAACTGCCCGACGAGGACTACGGCACGATCCAGCAGGTCGGCCCGGTGATCCGCTTCGAGAAATCGAAGCCTGCGACCCCGGTGCCCGCGCCGAAGGTCGGTGAGCACAACTCCCGCACGGACGAGATCGCTCGCTCCGATGTCTGGGCACCCCTGCCGGACAACTCCGAGAAGGTGACGCGCCCGCTGCAGGGTGTGAAGATCCTCGACTTCAGCTCCTACTTCGCCACCGGATTCGGTGCACGTCTGCTGTCCGACCTCGGTGCCGAGGTCATCAAGATCGAGCCGCTCATCGGCGATCAGATGCGCCCGCTCGGCGACCTGTTCGAAGGCGCCAACCGCGGCAAGCGCAACATTGCCTTGGATCTGCGGAAGCCCGAGGGACAGGAGATCGCGCACCGTCTCGTTGCAGAAGCCGACGTGGTGATGCACAACTACCGACCCGGTAAAGCAGAGAAGATCGGCCTCGGCTACGAGACGCTGAAGGCGATCAATCCCGACGTCATCTACGCGTACCTTCCCGGATTCGGTTCGGCCGGACCGAAGTCGAGCCTCAAGTCGTTTGCGCCGATGGTGTCCGGCATGGTCGGCCTCAACTTCGAAGGATCGGGCAGGGGCAATCTTCCGATCCGCCGTGTCATCGGCAACGAAGATCTGTACAACGGATTCCTCGGCGCAGTCACGGTATTGTTGGCCCTCAATCACCGCCTCAACACAGGGGAGACGCAATCCGTCGAGAGCCCGCAGCTGCACTCGAGCTTGTTCGTCGTCAGTGAGCACTCCGCGACACTCGACGGGAAAGCGATTCCCGCACACGAACTCGATGCAGACCAGACCGGATGGTCGCCGCTCTACCGGTTGTACCGCACGAATGACGGGTGGATCGCGATCGCAGTGTTCGGCAACGCGGCTTTCGTGCGCCTCGTCGAGGCGCTCGGCCGCCCGGAACTGGCCACGGACGCGCGTTTCACGACGCATACCGACCGCTCGGCGAATGCCGATGCGCTCGCGGAGACCCTGACCGATCTGTTCGCCGGCCTGGACAGCGAGAGCGCCTTCAAACTCCTCGACAACAACTCGGTGCCCGTCGAGATCCCCCTCG
>JAAZAD010000053.1 GCA_012514505.1 Rhodococcus sp. (in: high G+C Gram-positive bacteria)
AGGCGATGGCCAGGGTCAACGGCCAGCTCTAGCGAGGCCTATTTGGCTGTGCCGAAGCGTTGGTCGGCCGCCCCTGTTTCTCGATCCTTGTGCGTGGATAGCGAGTCCCCACCCTCGTCAGTCGCTCACAGGGTGACAGGATGGCCGGATGACGAGGATCCGGTTGGCCGCGGGTGTGGTGACGCTGATGGTGGGGGTGGCCTTCGGGGTCACGGCGTGTGGCGACAACGAAAACTCCGATACGCCAACGACAACGGCGGAGGCGCAGCCGTGGGATCCGTGCACGCTGTCTGATGAGGCGTTGCGGGCGGCGACACTGGACCCGGTACCCAGCGGTACGGGAGCAGAAGGACCTGGTCAACCGGGCTGGAAGGGCTGCGAATGGAAGGGCGAAGACTTTGCAGTGATCGTGAACTCCTCTGCAACGGCGACGGTCGATCAGTTCCGCAACGGCTACGGCAATACCGACTTTCGTGACGTGATGGTCGCCGGCAGGGAAGGTTTCACCTACCGGGACGACCGCGACGAGCCCGGAACATTCTGTTGGCTGGTGGTGCCGTTCGAGAGCGGCGGTGTGATGAACATGCAGGTGGACAGGTCACCGTTCACAAAGGACGAGACGTCCACGTGTGAGTGGGCAATGCAGGTCGGTGACGCATTGGTTGCCGAGATGCCCCGTTGAGAGGTTAGGGTTTCGAGTTGGAACAAGGCTGACAGGGGAGGGCTGCTGCGATGAGTGGTGGATTGTCGATGGCGGATCAATTGATGGCGTTTGCCGGTCAAGCGAAAGCTGGCGAACTCGTCTTGGACCCCGACGTCGCCAAGGAGTGCGCAGACGCGTGCGCGGAGGCGATCGAGTCCCTGAGGGATACACGTCGACGGATGAGCAACCAGACCGGATTGCTGCCGTTGGGGGATTTCGAGTGCGGGCACCAACTCGCCCAGATTCTTTCGGATACAACACAGCAATTCGTCGACCGCCTCGATGACCACATCCTTTGTCTGACGGCGATTCACGACATGGTCGGCGCCCAGATCGCCGAATCCCTGACCACCGATGAGCAGACTGCTCAGGCGATGGCCCGAGTTAGCGGCCAGCTTTAGCGAGGCCTACTTCGTAGTGCCGAATCGTTGGTAGGCGGCCTGGCGGCTGGTGTCGAGTGCTAGGCCGATAGCCGCCCAGGAGTCACCGTCTTCGCGGGCCGCGGCGACGGCGGCGCGGAGTTCGGCGTCTGCGTCTGCGAGATCTTTGCGGGCGGCGATGATCCGTCGCAGGTTTTTCGCGTCCCGCGCCTGGGTCGTTTTCGGGTCCAGCTGGTCGAGTCCGGTGGCGTCTGCGTCGGTGCGTTTGGTCTGCATGTGTATCACCTCAGGTCGTACTCGACGTAGCGGATCGCATTCTCGAATGCATGAGCGATGTCAGCATCGCTGATCCCGTGTTTACGCGCCGAGTCAGTGATCCGCACTTGTAAAGGTTACGTTTACAAGTGCGGATCGTCAAGGATACCTTTACGTGGGTCCACTCGTCGATCGTCTATGAGACGTATATCGCGAGGCGAAACTGCCATGGGCCTCGCGGACTGATTCGCAGCTCGGACACTTCGCAGCTCGGACACAGAGAGGCCCGGACGAGAAGTTCTCGTCCGGGCCCTCCTTCGTCTGGTGGTGCCTGATCAAACCCGGGTGACGTCGAGGCCGCCGTCCTGGAACTGGGTCCGCAGTCGCTTCTTGTCGAACTTGCCGACGCTTGTCTTGGGCACCTCGGAGATCACGGCCCAGTTCTCGGGGAGCTGCCACTTGGCGACCTTGTCCGCAAGGTAGTCGCGTAGTGCGTCGATCGTGGTGGGCGAACCCTCCCGCAGCACAACCGCGACCAGCGGTCGTTCGTCCCACTTGTCGTCGGGGATGCCGATGACGGCGGCCTCGAGGACGTCCGGGTGCCCCATCACCGCGTTTTCCAGATCCACCGAGGAGATCCATTCGCCACCGGACTTGATGATGTCCTTGGTGCGGTCGGTGAGGGTGAGGTAGCCGTCCGGGGTGATGGACCCGACGTCTCCTGTGCGCAGCCAGCCGTCGTTGAACTTCTCCGGTGCGTCGACTCCGTAATAGGCGGCGGCGATCCAGGGCCCGCGCACCTCGAGTTCGCCGATGGCCGTGCCGTCGTTCGGAACGACCTCGCCTGCGTCGTCGACCAACCGGGCCTGCACAGACGCCGGGAACCGGCCCTGGGTGTACCGGTAGCGCCAGCGCTCGTCGCCCTCGGCGTCCGCGGGCGGACGCGCCACCGAGCCGAGCGGCGACGTCTCGGTCATGCCCCAGGCGTGCAGCACCTGGACCCCGTGCTCGTCCGCGAATGCGTGCATCAGCGCCGGAGGCACCGCAGACCCGCCGATCAGGACCTCCTTCATGAAGGAGATGTCCTGAGGATGGTTTTCGAGGTACAGGTGCAGGCCCTGCCAGATCGTCGGGACCGCCGCTGCGAACGTCGGACGCTCGGCGGCGATCAGTTCGGCCAGCGGCGCGGGCTGCAGGAATCGGTCCGGCATGATCAGCGAGGCGCCGATCATGAACGCCGCGTACGGCAGACCCCAGGACATCGCGTGGAACTGCGGCACGACCGCCAGCGCGCGATCTCCCTGCGCCAGTCCCGGCCCGTCTGTCATGCACACCTGCATCGAATGCAGATAGATCGACCGATGCGAGTACGCAACACCTTTCGGATCACCGGTAGTACCGGAGGTGTAGCACATCGCCGCCGTGGACCGTTCGTCCACTTCGGGCCAGTCGAAGTCGGTCGGCTGGTCCGCGATCAGCGATTCGTAGGCGTGGACCTGCACCCCGTCCGGGACCTCGAGCCCGGCAGTGGAATCACCGGTCACGATCACGTGCTTGACGGTGGTCAGTTTGGGCAGGTGCGGCGACAGCAGCGGAATCAGCGTCGGGTCGACGATGATCACCTGATCCTCCGCGTGGTTGGCCACGTGCACCAACTGTTCGGGGAAGAGTCGGATGTTGAGGGTGTGCAGCACCGCGCCCATCGACGGCACCGCCAGGTACGCCTCGAGGTGTTCGGCGTTGTTCCACATGAAGGTCGCGACCCGCTCGTCGCCGGTCACGCCCAGTCCGCGCAGTGCGTGCGCGAGCGCCGCGCACCGGCGGCCGACCTCGGCGTAGCTGCGGCGACGAGCGCCGGCATCGGTCCAGGTCACGACCTCGGCACTGCCGTGCACCGTGCTGCCGTGCGTCAGCAGCTGTGCGATCGACATGGGGGCGTCTTGCATCGTGCTCAACATGGAATCGTCCTCGCTTGATCGGTTCGTGAAATATGTAACCTACATCACAGCCAAGGGCTACTTCGCGAGGAGCTTAGGGTGGCGTGAGGAAGCAACTCACCCATCGGAGGAGATTCGGGCATGGCGTATTCGTACAAGGTTGTCGAGGTTCGCGAAAAGATGATCGGCGGAAAGCTGTCCGGCGACCGGCTGGAGAAGATCCTCAACGAGCACGCCCGGAAGGGCTGGCAACTGAAGACGATCACCGCCGCCGACGTGAAAGGCCGCCTGGGCCCGGGTGGTGTCGACGGTTTGCTCATCACCTTCGAACGTCAGGACTGACCTTCCCGCCGTTCTGCGTGCTGGTCAGTCGAACGGGTGAACTCCGGTGCTGCCGTGCTCCGAGTAGATGGCCATTGCGCCGATCGCCGTGCCGAGTCCATCGCTGAGCACCAGCAACCGTCCCGCGAAGCTACGGATCTCGCCGTCGGCGCACAGCACGGGGAGATCGGCCGCCATGTCTTTGATCTCCGGATTCCCCATTGCTCGGTGGAACCCCGCCCAGTGGGCTTCGCGCAGATGTGACGGCACCACGAGGTCGAGGCTTTGCCCGACGGCATCCTCGGCGCGGTGCCCGAACAGGTTCTCGGCACCGCCGTTCCACTGCGTGATCCGACCGTGCGTGTCGGCGACGATGATGGCGTGAGTGGCGGGCATGACTGGCACCATGAAAGGCAGTATGGGGACTGTGCGGCAGAGATGTCGCGGAACGGTCAAGAACCCCTGTGAGCGGTTAGCGAGTCCGCACACTCGTTGAATACGCACGGGCATTCGTCCGCTCGTCGTCACCGGCCATTGCCTTCGGCCGGTTGGGGGAGCAGTGTGAAACACGGGGAATGACCGGCGACGCCGGGTCGGCGCCGCCCTGAAGTAGGAGGGTGTCGATCATGTTCGCACGCTCGACAACAATTCACGCGCATCCGTCGTACATAGACGCCGGAATCAAGCACGTACGCGACACCGTGATGCCCGCATTGACAGAGATGGAGGGCAGTCTCGGAATGTCGCTGCTCGTCGATCGAAGCTCGGGCCGCTGTATCGCGACCAGCTCGTGGCGCGATGACGACTCGCTACGTGCCAGCGAAGGGCCGGTGCGGACGCTGCGGGACGGCATGGTCGAGGTCTTCCACGGGAGCACGGACGTGTCACGGTGGGAGATCGCGGCCATGCATCGAGAACATCATGCCGATCGTGGGGCGTGGTGCCAGATCACCTGGGTCAAAGGCGAGTTGGCGCACATGGACCACGGCGTCGACGTGTGGAGGATGGCCGCACTGCCCAAGTTCGAGGAGCTCGACGGATTCTGCAGCGCGGGGCTGATGCTCGACCGCGCCGCAGGGCTCGGGGTGTCGTCCCTGACGTTCGACAGCGCGGAAGCGATGCAACGAAACAGAGAACGCATCGACCTTATCCGGGGCGAAGGCACTCGGGAGGCACACGTCGAGGTACTCGACATCTGCGAGTTCGAGCTCGTCATCGCGCACCTGCACGTCCCCGAGATGGTGTGATGCCCCCTGTGCGCGGTTAGCGAGTCTCCAGACTCCTGGAGCACGCACGGGCTATCGTTGCCTGTGTGGAACCCGCAGAACGGACATTGACCTCCGACATCGTCGTCCCTGCCACTCCTGAGCAGACGTGGCGGATGCTGACCGATTTCTCCAACATGGTTGCCGCCAGTCCGGAGTTGATCGCGATGGCGCCAATCAAACGAGGGGGGCTCCGGCCCGGTCAGTGGTATTTGGGACTCAACCGACGTGGCGTGGTGGCCTGGCCCACACGCAACGTGATTTCCGAGGTCACGCCGCAGAGACGGCTGGTGTGGGACACCACCACCAGTGGGGCGCGGTGGACCTACGAACTCGTTGCCGAGGGGGCTGGCACTCGGGTGACCGAAACCCGAACCGTGCCAAACGGTTTGACCCGAACCACCCGCCTCTTTGGGGGTTTGTTCCTCGGTGGAGACAAGCATGCAGATCAACTCGAGAGCGACGTGTCCACGACGCTGACGAATCTTCGCCGCCTGGCCGAGGAGTCAGCCGCCTGATTTGTGACGGAGGCGTGTCGCCTCGAGTCAAGTTTCGGCCGAATTGTCCGGCAATTATGTAATGACACAAGGGTTCGATGGCGGTGATCGCCACGCATTACAAGAAAGTCCAGGATGACCCGCTCGACACTGATTCTCGGAGTGGCTCTCACGAGCCTGATCGCAACGGTCGCAATGCTGACCTCGCCGACGGCGCATGCGCAACCGCCGAACACCACGCCCGGCACGGATATCTACGTGACCCCGAGCCCGCTGCCCCCGTCTGGGTGTGCACAACTACCTGAACCGTGAGGCATCGGCGCACGCGGTCCTCGATGCGGCGCGCGCGGCGCAACGCTTGCCGGGCACGAGCATTCCCACAGATGGCCCCGTCGGCATCTGGGGTCACTCCCAGGGTGGCGGTGCGGCTGCGGCCGCGGCCGAGTCCGCGGGATCCTATGCGCCCGAACTCGATCTGCGTGGCAGCTTCATCAGCGCGCCGGTGGCCGACCTCGATGCCACGTTCCGCACCTTCGACGACGGCATGCTGGCTGCCGGCACCGGCTACTACCTCGATGCGCTCGCATCGAACTACCCGGAAACTGCCCCCGTCATCGACGAGATGCTCAACCCTGCCGGGAAGGCGATGGTGGAAGCGGTTTTGGAACAGTGTCTGTTCGAGACCGCGTTGAAGTACGGATTCCAGAACTCGCGGCACTGGACCACGAGTGGACGTCCCCTCCCCGAGCTGCTCGCAGAGAATCCGACCACCAGGGCGATCCTCGACGCCAATCGCATCGGCAATCGGACGCCGAACGCCCCGACATTCATCGTGACCGGGTCGAACGACGACATCGTTCCCGCCGGTCAGGTGCGTGAACTCGCCGACAATTGGTGCAGTCGCGGCGCTACTGTCGACCTGGTCGAGATTCCGCTGCCGCCGTTCCCGTTCAAGACCGGACTGGGGCACAACATCAACGAATACATCGCCAACTTCGGCCTCGCGTCGAGCGTGCTGGACCAGATGTTCAACGGCGCCCCGGTCCGCAACACCTGCGACTCGGACGCTGGACGCGTGACGAAAGCTGACGGTGCTCTGCGCTTCGCCGGGGTCATCGAGGAGACGCTGGGCGGCGCCTGATCTGCACGGCGCGGGGGCCTTCCGCTCGAAGTGCCCGTGGACTGCATCCGTCCCAGCGTTGGACCGCTCTGCTCAACGCAGATTGTTCGGAGAACCCGACCAGTGCGGCGATGTCGATGAACGGCAGGTCGGTGGTGGTGATGTAGCGGCGTGCCGCGATACGCCGCACATTGTCGAGTACCGCGGTGAACGAGGTTCCTTCGGCTGCGAGCCGGCGCTGCAACGTGCGCGAGTTCATCACGAGCAGGCGTGCGACCTCGTCGATACTCGGAGCACTGGTTCCGAGGCGTTCGGCCACCGCGGAACGTACGCGTGCGGTCGTCGTGGTGTTCGGGTCGTGGAACGTATCCGTCAGGTGTTCGAGTGCGAGTTGTCGCCGCGATGCGTCGGCGCTCCGAAACTGTTCCTTGAGCAGATGACGCTCCACGCGAAGAGCGGCGGGAGCGCACCCGAACTTTACGTCTGCACCGAAGAATTCGACGTAACGATCCAGCGGTGACAGCGGCCGATGCGGGAGCTGCACGGACCGCAGGCCGGTGTGTGAGCCGCGCAGAGTCTTCGCGATGCGATACAGCAATCCGAGACCGAGTTCGATTGCCTGCGGCGAATAGTGGGACTCACGCAGGTCCTTGCGATACGTCAGCGCCATGACTCCCGGCCAGCCGAGCGGGTCGTCCGTCTGCTCGAACATCAGCGCCGGGCTGTGTACGAACAGGAATCGTGAGGCGCAGGAGATCGCCTCGGCAACCGTCGGCGATGCCTCGATGGCGTGGGCCAGCGGTCCGAGAACGGTGATGTCCGCGGCTTCCGCGAGCCGCAACCCGAGATCGGGGCAGCCGAGTTCGCGCGCTGCATGGTCGAGCATGAGGTCGCGTGCGGTGATCGGACCAGGCCGTCGTCGGAGGTCAGTTCCTGCGCCGAGATACCGAACCGGGTCAGTAACGCATCCGCGTCACCGCCGAACTCTTCCACGAGGGGCACGAACCCCCGCAAAGTCGCTGCTCGAATCGTCGGTTCCACCCGAATATTCAAGACCTCCCCGACATCCAGCGCAAAACGGACGAAATAGACGTTCGGCACCTGTGATCGTCTGTCACCGTCATCGACGCAGCTGATCGCGCCGCCTCGTCAGGTATGCCCGTTCGGCGAGATTCTCGGTGGCGGCTATGGCGTCGTCGTATGCCGACCGTGCTTCGGCGCTGCGGCCGAGCCTGCGCATCAGGTCGGCGCGGGTGGCGTGCCAGGCGTGATAGCCGTCGAGCGGGAGGCTGTCGACGATTGCCAGTGCCACGTGCGGTCCGTCGAGTTCGGCGACGGCCACGGCGCGGTTGAGCGCCACGATCGGGGTCGGTTCGACCGCATACAGCTGGTCGTAGAGCGCGACTATCTGGTCCCAATCGGTGTCGCGGGCATCGGCCGCATCGGTGTGGACGGCGTTGATCGCCGCCATGATCTGATAGCGCCCCGGCCGGTCCTCGCCCGCCGCCACCCTGGCCAGACATTCACGCACGAGCGCATGACCTTCGGTGATGAGGGTCCGGTCCCACGAGCCACGGTCCTGCTCGTCGAGTATGACCAACTCCCCAGCCGCGAAGCGGGATTTGCTGCGCGCCTCGATCAACAGCATCAGCGCGAGCAGCCCGGCCACCTCGCCCTCGTCGGGCAGTAGCTGCCGGATGATGCGCCCCAACCGGATCGCCTCCGCTGTCAGTTCGCCGCGCTGGGGATCTTCGCCCGCACCCGGAAGGTAGCCCTCGTTGAATACCAGGTAGATGACCGTCAGTACGCCACCCAGCCGGTCGGTGACGTCGTCGCGGTCGGGTACACGGAACGGAATGTGCGCGGCCTTGATCTTGGCCTTGGCGCGGGTGATGCGCTGCGCCATCGTCTTTTCGGCGACGAGGAACGCGCGCGCAATTTCCGGGACGGTCAGCCCGCCGAGCAATCGCAGGGTCAGGGCAACGCGTGCCTCCGGGGCGAGCGCGGGGTGGCAGCAGGTGAAGAGCAGCCGCAGCCGGTCGTCCTCGACCAGGCCGGTGGGTTCGTGTGGGGTGGGGTCGTCGATGAGCATGGCTGCCTGATATTTCCGCTCGCGCAGGGATTCTCGACGGATCTTGTCGATGGCCCGGTTGCCGGCGGTGGTCGTCAGCCACGCGCCCGGGTTGGGCGGTATGCCGTCGGCCGGCCACCGCTCGATGGCGGTGAGCAGGGCCTCGGCCGCAGCGTCCTCGGCGATGTCGAGATCACCGAAGCGACGCGCGAGCGAGGCCACCACCCGGCCGTACTCCTCGCGGTAGATCCGATCGATCTCTGCTCGCAGGTCTGTGCTCATGCGCCGTCGAACGGACGGATCTCGATCCGCTGCTCGCACACCTTCGACGCCCTCGCCGCGATCTTCAGGACGGCATCGAGATCGGGTGCCTCCACGACCCAGAATCCGCCGAGAAACTCCTTGGTCTCCTGAAACGGTCCGTCGGTGACGGTCACGTCCGTGCCGGTGCCGTCGACCGTGGTGGCGGACTCTGGGCGGCCGAGCCCGCCCGCGAACACCCAGGCGCCCTCGGCTTTGAGTTCGTCGTTGAACTTCTCGGTGGCATCGAACTGCGGCTGCGCTTCTTCGAGCGGAATGTCGTAAACGCTGGCGTCGACGACTACCGAAAGCAGGTACTGCGTCATGTCGGTTTCCCTTCTTCGCTGGGCGGCCGATTAGCTGCCTCTACCCACTCCACGAACGGTTCGTCCCGGATACGACAACCCACACCGAGATTCCCGAAGCTTCTTGAATCATCGCTTCAACGGTCTATCCCCGGCGGCGTTTGGCGCGGGCAGCGAATTCGTCCAGCATCCGGACCACTTCCGTAGCCTGCCAGATTCGGTTCCGTCGTCCGTGAGTGATTTGGGTGAGAACCCCCGCCGCTACCAACCGGTCGATCGCGATCTGGGCGTTGGCGCCGGTGACTCCGAGGGTGGACGCGACGAGTTTGCCGTCCACAACCGGTTGACGAAGAAGGAGGTCTGCCAACCGATGCACCGCCGAGTCTCGTCGTGCGACCACCTGGTTGCGCCAGTCGGCACGAACTGACTCCAGGTCGCGGACGAGTACGCGACCATTGGCGACGGCAGCGAATGACGCGTCCACGATCGAACGCACGATCGGCTCCATGTTTCCCGCCCGGTATTCGCCGAGCGCCTCGAAATACTGTGTGGTGTCGTGGAGTAGGCCCGCAGATACCGGAACGGCAACACTCTGCGTGAGTTGACCACCGCGCAGCATTGCCTGAATCAGTGCACGACCGACACGCCCATTGCCATCCGGGAAGGGGTGGATGGTTTCGAACTGCGCATGTGCGATCGAGATCTGTGCCACCACCGGCAGATCGACCCGATCGGCGAACGTAACCAAGTCGTCGATCAGTTCGGGAACCCGTACGTGATGCGGTGGTACGAACTGAGCGGTGTGCGGCCCGAGATTTCCGCCACCGATCCATACCTGCTCCTGGCGCCATCGGCCGGCAATGCTCGGATCGCTGTGTTCGAGCAGCGCCTGATGCATCCGCAGAATCGCCTCCGCATCGATCGAATCGGACAACTCCAGGGCAGCTTGCATCGCCCTGACATTTCCCACGATCAGCCGGGCGTTCCGCGAGGCGTGCTCGCCGAGTTCGGCCAACGCGATCTGTCGTGCCCCACTCGTAAGATTCTCGATCTCCGAACTCGACGCACTCTCGGTGCGAAGCAGGATCGACGCGAACGGAGCGGTGATATGACCGACCTCGACGTCGAAACGGGTTAGTTCCATCGCCGCTTCCTCCGCCAGTGCGTGCAACTCGGTGCTCATCGAGATGGACTGGTGCGCGATGAGGGGCGGTACAGCGGCTTGATAAGGGCCGGAGGTCAAACGACGTTCGCGCCGGGACCCGTATTCGGAGATGGCATCCCATGGGTGTCGCTCGTAGCCGACGGGCGGCCACGAGCGAGTGCTGTCACCCGATGACATTCCACCAGCATGCCATTGGATAACCCTCTAAGCAATGGTATGGATCTGAGCTAGCGGTCGTTTGACCGGTCACAGCTCGCGCAAGTAGCAGAGCATTCGGTAGTCAGTGCCGGGCTGGATGTTCACGAATCCATGCCGTTCGTAGAAGCGGCGGGTGTCGGTGTCGATTTCGTCGACGTTGATGTGCATTTCGATCGCCCCGCGGCCGGTGACGTCAGTAAGTGCCGCGGTGAGAATCTTGGTGCCGATACCGTTGTCTCGCAACGCCGGGCGAACATACAGCTCCTCGAGCTGTGCAAGCGGTCCGTCGCCGTACGGGGTGGGTCGCAATGTCAGATATGCGAATCCGACGGCATCTTCGTGATCGAACGCCAGCACAACCAGTACGTCGTCACGGGTCAGCAACCACTCGAATCGTGACGCGAACTCCTCGGCGGAGGGTGTGGGCGAATCGAACTCGGTGTTGAAGTCGTACAACAACCGCCCGACCACAGCGGCATCCGCTGTGGTCGCGCGGCGAACTTCGAACTCCTGAGACCGACTCATACCGTCCTCCATTCGACTCAACTCGCTGTCGACACCGCAATCGATGCGCCGACGTGCTCGTCTTTCTCGACGGAGTCCGCCAGAACCCGACCCACGGCTTTCCGCGAGACCTTCCGCACCGCGACTTCGCCTGTAGTGGACACGAATTCCTTGTCCGCGACGGAGTCGTCGGTGAGGTAGATGGGTTGCACGATAGTCCAGACGACGCCGCTCTCGCGGACGATCGATTCCTGCACACCGTGGTCAGCCGCTTGTTGCTTGATGAACACCGCGAAGAACAGTCGATCTTTGAGGCTCAGCCGATCGGAGGTTTCCCCGACGCCATAGGTGCTCTGCACGACGAGGCGCCGCACCCCTCTGTGCTTCATCGCGGCCACAACATTTCGCGTTCCCCGCGAGCGGACGTCCAGGGCGGTATGTGCGGGGCCGAGCAGGCGCACTCGCATGACGTTCTCGCTGATGCCCAGCGTGACGACGACCGCGTCCTGCCCCGCCACGGCGTTCTCGACGGCACGTGCATCGGTGACGTCGCCGTCGATGGTGCGCAGATCGCCCTGCCCAGACCCGCCCTGCCCTGTTTCGCCCTGCCCCGTTTCGAGTTCGCTGGCGTGGCGCGAGAACGCTGTCACCGAATGTTCGCGCCCCAGCAATTCCGCCACGACGGCGCGTCCACAGCCACCGGTCGCCCCGACTACGAGAACCTTCATGACTTCTCTCCTTCGAACGAATCCTTGGTTTGGGGATACATCCACGCTAAGCAGCATTGTCAGGATGTTCTATGACGCATACGCTGGATTACATGTCGATTCGTCCAGAGGGAGTGGAGCCGTGGTTGCCGCGTGACCCGCTCGCCGAAGCGTTGTACTTGGTGCGCATGCGTGGGGTGTTCTACTCGCACACCGAGGCCACCGGCCCGTGGGGACTCGAGATACCACCGTTCGAGAACTGTCTGTCGTTCCATGTGGTGACGCGTGGCGGTTGCTGGCTCGAGCGTGACGGGCAGGCGCCCGTGTATCTGCGCGCCGGCGACCTCGCACTCGTCCCGCACGGGCGTGGGCACCTGCTCCGCAGTCACCCCGGCGCCGCCATCGACGGCCGCGTCGACGTGATGCCGCAACAGATGGTGAGCGAGCATTACTCCCTGTTGCGCTGCGGCGGAGGCGGTGCACCGTCCACTCTCATCTGCGGGGTTGTCAGCTTCGAGCAACCGGCCGTCGGACGCCTGCTCGACGTGCTGCCGTCGCTGATACATATCGACACCTCCGACGAACGCGACTCACGGATCGCCGACACCCTCCGGCTGATGGCGACCGAACTAGGGCGCCTGCGCCCCGGCGGGGAAGCGGTCACCACTCGGCTCGCCGACATCCTCGTCATCGAGGCGATACGGACCTGGCTGGCAGACGATGCGGCTGCCGGAACCGGCTGGCTCGGCGCGCTGCAGGACCCGCAACTCGGCCAGGCCATCGCCGCGATCCATCGAGCCCCGGGCAACGAGTGGACAGTCGAATCCCTTGCGCGCGAGGCCGCCATGTCTCGCTCCGCGTTCGCGGCGCGGTTCACCGAACTCGTCGGCGAATCGGCCATGCGGTACGTCACCCGCTGCCGGATGGACGTCGCACGTTCGCGCCTCGAACGTGGCGACACCACGGTCGCCGCCGTCGCCACCGAGCTCGGCTACCTGTCCGAGGCGTCGTTCAGCCGTGCGTTCACCCGTACCGTCGGCAGCTCGCCGGGTGCCGTCCGCCGCGCAGGAAAGTCACTTGTCGGTATGCCCCACTGACCTGTGGAAAACTCCGCGGCGCCGGACGGTGAGCTGGCACGATTTGGATATGACCGCGGAATCTCGAGCATTCGTCTTCGCGCCTTCTCCACTGCTGACCGTGACCATCGAGGCTGCCTCCGACGGCGGCACAGAATTGCATGTGCACGCCGGTGGGCAGGGATTCTGGATAGCCCGGATGGCGGTGAGTCTGGGTCTGAAGGTCACGCTGTGCGGGGTGTTCGGCGGCGAGACCGGCGCCATTCTCCACGACATCGTCAAGGGGGAGGGGATCGACGTTCGGGCGATCGAAACCTCTGGGGAGAACGGCTCCTACGTGCACGATCGCAGAGGGGGCGAGCGGGAACACCTCGCCGACGTGACACCGGCGGTACTGACACGTCACGAGGTCGACGACCTGTTCGGGGTGTCGTTGACGGAGGGCATGAAGGCCGATGTGGCCATTCTGGGCGGCCCCCACCACGACTGTGCGCTGCCCGCGGATTCGTACACCCGGCTGGCCGGTGACCTACAGGCCCTCGGCATTCCGGTGGTCGCGGACCTGTCCGGCCCCACCATGACCGCAGCCCTGGCCGGTGGGCTGACGCTACTCAAGGTGAGCCACGAAGACCTGATCGAAGACGGCCGGGCGAAATCCGAGAAGCCCGCCGAGCTGATCCGCGCCATGAGAGAACTAGAATCCGAGGGTGCCCGCACCGTCGTGCTCTCCCGGGCCGGTGATCCTGCGTTCGCCCTCATCGACGGCGAGGTGTGGGAGGTGAGTGCGCCGTCGTTGACGTTGGTCGATCATCGTGGTGCGGGCGACTCCATGACAGCCGGTAGCGCGGCTGCCCTGGGGCAAGGAAATTCTGTGCAGGAAGCGCTGAGACTCGGTGCCGCCGCGGGTGCCGCCAACGTCACCCGCCGCGGTTTGGCGACCGCGCAGCGGGATCTCGTCCACCAGCTCGCCGAGCAGGTCCGCGTCGAGCGCAGGAAGTGATCGGCCGTGCGGACACTGATCACCAACGACGACGGGGTGGACAGCCGCGGCCTGTCGGTACTTGCGACGGTGGCGAATACGAGCAGTTTGGATGACATCCACGTGGCCGCACCACACACCGAGTGCAGTGGCAGCAGTGCGTCGCTGTACGGACGTGAAGAGTACGGGCGCCTGAGCATCTCGCCGCGTGAGCTGCCCGGTCTTCCGGAACTCGGGGTGCGTGCCGTCGAGGCATCTCCGGCGCTGATCGCGTTCGTCGCAGCCCATGGTGCATTCGGCCCGCCGCCGACCGTGGTGTTGTCCGGCATCAATCACGGACCCAACACCGGCCGGGCGATTCTGCACTCAGGCACGGTGGGGGCGGCCCTCACCGCCGCTGCGCACGGCGCACTCGCGATGGCGGTGTCCTTGGCCGCCGCCGACCCACACCATTGGGACACCGCCGAGGCCGTCACTGCACGGGCACTCGACTGGCTCCTCGCGCACGGAACCCCCGGAACCGTGCTGAACATCAACATCCCCGACCTCCCGCTCTCGCAGTTGCGTGGTCTGCGCGCGGCGTCGCTCGCCGCCTCCGGGGCCGTCCAGGCCGACATCGGGGAGACGGGCGACGACTTCGTCACCATCAGCTACAGCGAGGTCGAACCCGACCAGAGCGTCGACACCGACGCCGGACTACTCGCCCGGGGGTGGGCGACCGCCACCGTCCTGCGCGGCCCGTGCCCCGCAGACGACGTCGACCTCGCCGCCTTTCCCACTGCCCTGTGATTGCCGAAACCCCAGCTCACCGGAGATTGTCACGAAATGTGGGCAGGCCGGGCCCCGACAGCTGATCGAGATACGCTTCCCGACCGGCCATGGCCATGACCAGCGCCAAGACCGGCCCGGTGACGTCCAGGCCGGTGCCGGCAGCGAACGGCGCGTCGTCGGCGGTCAGGTGCACGCCCACGGTGCGCGTTTTGCTCTGTACGGCAAAGTCTCGTTGTGCGAAGAATTCGGCCACGGGTATGAGCGCGTCGACACTGGGGGTGTGGGTGAGTCCGAGCGGCTGACGGATGTCCTGTGCGTGCACGACGATTTCGCCGAGGTAGGCGGGGGTGTGACCGGACGGCGCGGTGGTGCTGTCGACGATGCTCCGAAACCGCCGCAGGGTGTCGGCCGGGCTGCTGCCACGATATTCGTCCAACCTGCGCTGGTTGTGAACATCGGGATCGAATCGCGCCCCGATCATGCTGCGCAGCCAACGCCACTGGTTCGTGCTGGCAGCGGCGATCAGGTGGGCCGTCACTTCCTCGACGGTCCACTCGCCGCACAGGGTTCGGGAATGCCATTGCTCTTCGGTCAGTTGGGCGAGGTCGTCGGCCAGGGCCATCCGTTCGGCACGAGCCAACGCCCACAGGTCTGCATCTGGTCGGCTCGTCATGAGAATCCGTGTCCTGTCGACGTTTCGGTAAACCTGTCCGCCGGCACCGGGCGACCGGAGACGGCGAGCAGCAGATCGATCGCGTCGGCCTCGACGGGTTCTCCGGTGCCCCATGTCGTGCCGGTTGTTTTGTCGATCAGTTGCAGGCCCGCGGCGCGTTCGCGTCCGCCACCGAATCCGACCTTGGTGCGCAGCTGATAGTCCATGGCCTGAGTGATCGCCGACGGCGGGTACTTTCCGGCGATGCCGAGTGGGCGCCGAATGTCCTCCCCGTGCACGATTGCCTCGACCAGTCGGGTCGCGAGGTTCGCCGGCGGTGTTCTGGTCGAATCGGCCGCTGCGGACAGCTCACGAAGTGTGTCGAGTGGGTCTAGGCATTTCGCCCGCGCGATGCCCTTGTCGTTGGCGCGATCGAAGTTTCCCCTCGCGGTGACCATGTCCCGGATGAAGGTCAGACGTCCGGTTTTGGCGGAGTCCACCAGGTGTGCGAGCACATCGTGGACCGTCCAGCCCGGGCAGAGTGACGCGGTGCCCCACAGCTCGTCGTCCAGATCGGCCAAGTCCGCGGCGAGACGATGTCGCTCGTCGTGCACTACCTGCCAGATCGCTGCTGGCGACTTCTTCATCGCGGGGCTCCTCGAGTGGGACGATCACGGACGATCAGATCTCCACTACGAATACTAGAGTGCGCACTACACTATTAGTAGTAAAATCAGAGAATGGTTTCTCGCAGGACATATGCCTCGTATGACGACGGCTGCGCCGCCGCCCACGCACTGGACCTCATCGGGCAGCGTTGGACGATGCTCGTCGTCCGCGAACTCCTGCTGGGGCCCAAGCGGTTCTCCGAAATTCAGCGCGACGTCATCGGGATCGGGCCGGCGGCACTGACTCAGCGCCTCCAGGATCTGGAATCACACGAGATCGTCTCCCGGCGGCGACTGCCGGTACCCGGACGGCCCGAGGTCTACGAACTCACCGAGTGGGGATACGAGTTGGAGTCCGTCAATGCGACATTGTCGATGTGGGCGGCGTCGTCCCCGGAGTTACCACGCGACGCGGGGATGAGTCCCGACTCACTCGTCCTCGCGATGCGCGCCCACGCCGGTCCGGTTCCCGGCATCGTCGCTGAACAACGCGTCGCCGTGCATCTGGTCGATTCCCGGCGAGGCAATGTCGACCCCGTGGCCTATGTGGCACGGATAGCGCAGCACGGCACCGACATTCGCAGATCGATGGACCCGACGTCGGTCGACGCCGAAATATCGGCCACCACCAACGATTGGAAGGCCTGCATCATCGGCGGAGTCGACGTCGAACAACTCCCCGACATCCACGTTTCCGGGAACCACGCCGCGGCGCGCAACCTCATCGCTGCAACGTCCCTGGGATCGGATCTGGCACCGCAGGTTCCGTAATCGCCAGCGGCTCCTGGGAGGGCCGTATGGCCGCCGCATCAGGACTCGAGCTCGGCGGCGTGCTCCCGTGCCCGAACCAACTCCATGTCGGCATCCCGGGCAGCTTTCTCGGCCGAACGTCGGGTGGCTTCGGCGAACCCGGCTTCCTCCTCGGCTCGCGTCAGGTCGCCGCGAAGTTTCTCGACCTTGTCTGCGGCGTTCTCTGCCCGTTCGGCCGCCGTCTCGAGCTCGGAGGCGGCCTCGCGTGCGGTGTCTTTTGCATCGTTGACGCGCGCATCGGCAGCGCGGCGGGCTGCTCGTTTCGATGCCTTGTCCTCCTCGGCCGGCGGTTCCGGCTCAGGAGTCGGCTCGGGTACCGCCGTCAGTGAGGCCGGCCCGAATCCGCTGTAGGACACGGCGCCGAGCATCCGTCCCTGCCGCAAGTCGGCGCCGATATCGGAGTCGGCGAGCGCTGCGGTCAGCGATTGGCCGACCTCGCGGTGCGCGGCGGCGGGCAACTCGTGTCCGCGCTCCCGGGCGACCGATGCTGCCCGATCGGTCAGCGTCGACAGGAGTGCGGCCCGGCGATTCGTCAGCGACCGCAACTCGTCACCACGGAGGGCCTGCTGCGCCGACCGAAGCTCCGCCCCGAGGGCGAGAAGTTCATCGAGGCTTTCCGGATCGGAGCGCACGAGCAGGTTGAGCGCCCAGCCGGTCATCGTGGGCTTGCGCAAGCCGCCCAACTTCTTGGCCAGAGTCTTGTCTCCGGCCTCTTTCGCGCTCGCCACCGCCGTTCGCCTCGCCGCAACGAATTCGGACGGGGCGAGCGCGTAGAGCCCGTCCGCAACGGTGTCGAAGTCCAGACCGTCGAAGTCCACGTTCTTGATTGTGTCGGACGAAAGCCTTGACAACATACAACCAATTGGTTGTATGTTGAGGAGGTGACCGAGAAAGACGAGGACCGGGCAGATGCCCTGTTCCATGCACTGTCCGACCGGACCCGGCGCGACATCATGCGCCGGGTGCTGGCCGGGGAGCACTCGGTCTCCACGCTCGCGGAGAAGTACGAGATGAGCTTCGCCGCGGTGCAGAAGCACGTGGCCGTGCTGGAGAAGGCCGGCCTGATCACCAAACGGCGTAGTGGCCGCGAGCAGTTGGCCAGCGGCGACGTGGTGGCGGTGCGTTCGGTGGCGTCCATGCTCACCGAGTTGGAACAGGTGTGGCGTGGGCGCATCGCACGTATCGACGAACTGATCGCATCCGAGTAGACGAAAGCATCACCAGACCAGGAGGACTGAACCATGCCTGTCACCGATGTTCAGCACGATCTCGACAAGTTGACTCTGACCATCACCGCCGACTTCGCGGCGCCGGTGGAGCGAATCTGGCAGGTCTACGCCGACCCGCGCCAGCTGGAGAAGGTGTGGGGCCCGCCGACCTACCCGGCAACCGTGGTCGACCACGAGCTCACCCCCGGTGGCCGCGTCAACTACTTCATGACCGGCCCGGAAGGCGACAAGCACGCGGGCTACTGGGAGATCACCGCCGTGGACGAGCCCAGGAGCTTTTCCTTCGTGGACGGCTTCGCGGACGCGGACTTCAACCCCAACCCCGACATGCCACGTGCGACGAACGTCTACACGTTCACCGAGCACAACGGCGGAACCCGCGCCACCTACATCGCCACCTACGAGTCCGCCGAGGGATTGCAGCAGGTGCTGGATATGGGCGTGGTCGAGGGAGCTTCGTCGGCCATCAATCAGATCGACGACCTGATCGCCGGCTGAATCGCGCCGCCGTCCTTCGTCAGGCGTTCGTCGGCGAGTTGGTGTACGGCGAACCGGGCGACACGTTCGGGCCCGTGCTGCGCCGAGCGCTCAAGGGAGTGCTGACTCCGGAATGACTTCGTCTCCCACCCCAGGTTCACGAGAGCGGAGTCGAACGACTGCAAGAGCAGCGGCTGCGGCGGTCACTGTGGCGACGACGATGCCGATGGGGTGTGGGCTGGTGGCAGTGATCACGAACGTCGATTGGGACGTCGAATGACCGCCAGACCACACCAATTCGGTGACTTCTTGCGGTGCGGAGACCGCGAAAAACGTCATGCTCAACGGCAACATTGCGGCGGTCAGCACCAGTGGTGGGTCGAGGTGAGCGGTCGGCAGGATCGACGAAGCGCACAAACCGAGGGCGCCGGGCAACACGAGCGCGTAGGCCGGGAGTGTCACCAGGTCGTAGAGGCTGAGCGGAAGCAACCCGGACGCCGTGATCACGACGAGCATCGCCATCCCGACGGGTGCAGATACGCGCGGGTACCGCCATCCGACAACCAGCCCGGCAATCAACGGAAGACCACCCAGCAGCCACCACTCGGCACCTCCGTAATAGTGGACCTGATTGACCGTGACTGCGGCGAAAGCCAAGCCCAGCAGCACCTGTCTGGTCGACTGTGGCAGCCGCCAAGCTGCCCAGAACGTTGCCGCGACAGCAAGAACCACCGCCACAGTCCAAGACGCCGTGCCTGATGCGGTGGACCCGAGGGTTGCGTACAGCACCAGAAATACCACGGGCAGAACCACGCCGGTGGCCACCGATCGAGTGGGCGCCTCCGTCTCGACAGGGTGGGTGGTGAGTGCAACCGTGCCGAGGACGATCACAGCCATAGTGAGGACGGGCAGCGGCAACGTCGCCGGAACGTGGAACTCGCCCCAGAGGCTGACGGCCCACCGGCCGGCAGGGGCACGCCACATACCTGCCATGCCGAAGAACATCGTCGCAGTCAGCACGCCGGTGGCCAGTGCAATCACGCGCGCACGTCGTTCGACGGCCGGGTACGCGGTCCCCGCAAGGAGTAGTCCGGCGCCGACAGCATTCAGGGTGTTGGCCGGTCGCGTGGCCACGTCGACGACATCAGGAAGTCCGATCGCGATTGCTCCCGCGACCACGGCAGTTGCGGTCGCCATCCGTGACCGGACGTGCATCAGAACCGTCAGTGCCACGACAGCTGTAACGGCTGCCACGGTCCCCGCCCATTGTGGGGTGACCAGCACACCTGCGATGCCTTGCTCGGTAGCGAGATCGTAATCATTGGCGGCGGACTCGAGGATCGAGAACGCAGCCAGGGCACCACCACCGAAGGCGGCGAGAACCGAGAAGCCACGGCTAACCATCGTCACCGCCAGACCGTACCTGTCGTCGACAGATCACTACTTTATAAGTACTTTTAATGTATGGGTGTTGATGAGGTGACGTTCTCGGAACTGCAGTTGCAGGGGAAGGCGACAGTCGAGCGGCTGCATAAGTCGGCCGCCCAGTCGGTGCTGGTCCGACGTCGCGGTGCGGAGGACTTGGTACTCACGACGGCGGCGCGGGTGGAGCTCGAGCGCACGGCGGCGTCGGCGACAACGCGCATGTTCGTGGCGGTGATGCAACGCGACGCCAGGGCTCGTGAGTTGGTCGCAGATGTGCTGCCCGAGGTATTCCCGTGGGTGGCGTTCCTGTCGCAGCAGGAGATTCAGGAGTTCCTGCGCGAGTTGGTGGAGACGCTGCGTGCCGCCGAATCGATCGATAATCCAGCTCCTGTGGTGCAGGTGATCGACGCCTGGCGGCACACTGCCGAAGTTCTGGCCGATCCTGAACTGGCGGCGATTCTCGCCGCAGACACCGCTGACGATCACGGCGTCGTTCCTGCGCCGCGTATTTCGTGAGCGCGAAGCGCGGCGATCGGGTCGCCCCACCCGCCGAACCTGCCGGGGGGTGGGAATTGAGATTCGCAAGCACGGACGCGGTCAAGGGATGGGACTCGTTGTGTCAGCAGGCGCCCGCGAACACGCTCGCAGCGTGGAGCGCGCTGCGTTCACGCACCGATGCGCCCGCGCCGCCTTCGCGGCACCACCAACTCAAAGGCTCACTCGCGACCGCTTCGCACGGTGGGACTGTGATGGAGCAGTGGCAATACGAAGTCACGGGAGCCGGCCGTATCTGGTATCTCGTCGACATCGCGCGGCGCACGCTGTGGATCAAGGCGGCGGGTACCGGCCACCCGAAAGCTACCGATTGAGCATCCAATCGGAGTTCCTCATCCCTGCGCGCGGGCTTCGTTAAGGAGCCGGATCGCTTTGGGTCCAACGCCGTGCAGCGCCGCGATTTCGTCCAGATTGTCGGGTAGATCGGCCAGTGTGGAGTACCCGGCATCGATGAGTGCCCCGGTCGCGGGCCTGCCGATTCTGATGCCGGCAAATTCCGGACCACGGTCTGTTTGCGTGCGTTCGACTGTCATGTGGTCAGTGTCGCGATCGCGTAGGCCGAGTACGAGGACATCGACCACGTTTGCGAGTTCCGTGTCGTCGATTGCCTCGTCGATGACGAAGGTCGTGAAGAAGAGCGCCCCGCCGAGGAGGCGATGCACCGTAGTGATGTTGGGCATCTGCGCCAGCTCGCCACGGCTTACGGCGCGGGCGTCGGCATCCTCACGTTGTTCGTCGCGTGGGAGCGTCGTGTACCAGCCCCGATACTGGCACCGGGTCTGTTGCGTGACAGACAGTTCGGCGGCTCTGCCGTCGTCGTGGTCTGCATCGCGTTTGCGCTGTACGGCGCACTGTTCGTCCTGACGCAGTACTTGCAGTTCGTGCGCGAACACGAGCCGATGGCCGCGGGGGTGCGCCTGCTGCCGATCGGGGCGCTGATCGTCGGCGCACCACTCGGCGCCAAGCTCGTGGACCTGCGCGGCCTTCGCTGTGCCGTCGCTATCGGCATGGCAGTGCTCACGACCGCACTCGTCGCAACATCGGGCGTCACTGCTGGGTCCGACTTGCGAGCACTGGCCGGTATCGCACTTCTCGGGTTGGGTGTCGGCCTGACGATGCCCACGTGCGCCAACGCGATGCTCGCAGCCGCACCACCGGATCGCTCGGGTGCCGGATTGGCTGTCCCCGACACGGCGATGCAGATCGGTGGAGCGCTGGGAATCGCGGTAGTAGGCAGCATTCTCACGGCTTCGTATCGCGTCCGGCTTCCTGGCGAAGTACCCGTAGCCGCAGAAGATTCGATCGGAGCAGCCCACGCTGTCGCGCACCAATCCGGCGGCACGGGAATCGTCCAGGCAGCGAACGACGCGTTCCCCCAGAAGAGCTCGGTCGGCCGATGAGGGCTGAGCAGTGTGTAGTGGTCCCCCGTTGACGTGGCACGTGCGTCCGGTCTAACCTGAACACGTTCAGTGAACATGTTCAGTCAACGGACTCGGGCCAGCGAGGAATGGGTATGCCATCACGCGACGAATTGCGCGAGAACACGCGCAGGTGCGTCCTGGAGTCGGCGGAGCGACTGTTCCGTGAGCGCGGATTCAAAGCGGCAGCGATTCGGGACATCGCCGACGATGCCGGCGTGAGTGTCGGTTCGGTGATGTCGGTGGGGGACAAGCGCGAACTCCTCGTGGAGATCTTCGACAAGTCGATCGCGAAGATCCATCAGCAGCGCTCGGAAGAACGTGCCGCGTACGACGAATCCCGCGCAGACGCGCCCGACTCGCAGAATCCGGCCGACCGGCTCATGGCGGTGATCGCGCCGTTTCTCGGGATATTCGCCGAAAGCCCCGACCTTGCACGGGAGTACGGGGCGATCTTGATGAGCGGAAGTCACCAGTCGCAGCTATACCAAGACCTGGCAGTGGCGCTGCTCGGCGAGATCAGCGCCACTCTCACGGACATCGGCATGAGTCCGGAACACGTCCCGGTCGCAGCCAAGACGATCTATTTCTCCTACCTCGGGGGAATCTACGCCTTCGCCGGATCGGGCCAGTCCGACTTCGTGGAACCGCTACGCGAGTTGTATTCGATCTTCACCTTCATCACCGAGACCGGAGGCCGACAGAAATGACCTATCTACCCGAACCGTGGTGGCCCACCGCACTCCTCGCCGTAATCCTCATCGGCGACGCGGTGATATCGATCAAGCCACCCAAGTTCATCCGCGATTGCCTCGACGGAGTGCAGTTCCCGCGCGATTGGTGGTGGACACTCGTCGTCGTCAAACTGCTGGCCGGTGCCGGTCTCCTCGCCGGAATAACGATCGAGGGTATGGCTCTCACCACCAATATCGGTGTGATCGCATACTTCTTGACCGCGGCCTACGCGCACATCAAGGCGCGCTTCCTGCGACAGGAGTTCTGGCTCAACTGCCTCGGCATGCTCGCTCTGTCTGTAGCAGTCCTCGTTTGGTCTTACATCCTGTAGAGCGCGCTACCGTGGAAGCAGCGGCCGAATCGGCTGTGGTGATGCCCAAGGCGCTCGACCGTGGTCGGGGCCAGAGGAGGAAGTGTGCAGGAGATCGATCCCACCCGCCGCGCGAAGATCGTGGACGTACTGGTGGACGCGTTCGCCGATTTGATGGAGGCGGACCCGAGCGCGTTCCGCACCAAGTTCCGGAAGATGGCGGCCGACCCGTTTGCCTTCTATCGTGGCAGTGCCTGCATCTTCTACAACGACCTGCGGGACTTCGACGACCCGTGGGCGGACGAGCGCACTGGTCGCGCGTGGATTCACGGCGATCTGCATCTCGAGAACTTCGGGACGTACATGAACTCCGAGGGCACGCTGATCTTCGACGTCAACGATTTCGACGAGGCCTACGTGGGGCATTTCAGTTGGGATCTTCGTCGGTTCGTCGCCAGTCTCGCGTTGATGGGTTGGCAGAAGGCTCTCCCCGAAAGCACGGTCCGGGAGCTCGCGGAAACGTATCTGCGCAGCTACATCGAGCAAGTGGAGCACTACGTACGCCGAGACATGGACGACGAATACGCGGTGGGTCTCGACAACTCGCGGGGCGCCATCCGCGATCTACTCCTCAGCGCGCGCGTCTCCACCCGGATCAGCTTGCTCGAGAAGGTCACGGTGCTCGAGGATTACGACCGACGGTTCCGCCGCGGTCGCGGTGTCCGTGATCTCGACGAGGCCGAACATGCGATGGTGTGTCAGGCCTTCGACACCTACGTCGAACGGCTCCCCGAGGGGAAGCGGTCAGAGCGTCCGGATTTCTACCGGATCAAGGATGTGGTGGGGCGGAAGGGCTTCGGAATCGGCAGCGCGGGCCTGCCCGCCTACAACGTGCTGATCGACGGGGCCTCGCAGGCCCTCGAGAACGACATCATTCTGTCCCTCAAGCAGGGCAACTATGCCGCCCCGAGCCGGATCGTCGAGGAAG
Source organism: Rhodococcus sp. (in: high G+C Gram-positive bacteria) (assembly GCA_012514505.1). Taxonomy (GTDB): domain Bacteria; phylum Actinomycetota; class Actinomycetes; order Mycobacteriales; family Mycobacteriaceae; genus Rhodococcus_F. The sequence goes on from JAAZAD010000053.1 coordinate 23,822, forward strand.
CAGCGGTCCGCGACTATTTCCAGCACGAGGGCCACCGCACCGTGGTGAGTCAGCGTGCCCTGCAGGTGCACACCGATCCGCTGCTCGGATACACGGAAATCGGCGGCGTGGGGTTCGTCGTTTCCGAACTCTCCCCGTACGAGTTGGATCTCGACTGGTCGGATCTCACCGAACCGGAAGACATTGCACCAGTTCTCGAGGACCTCGGCCGGGCGACCGCGAAGGTGCATTGCGTGTCCGACGAGGACAGCGACCAGACGCTGGTCACGTTCCAGACCGAGGACGCCATACACGGCGTCATCGACGGTCATGTCGACGAATTCGTCAATGAGATCATCGATTTCGGTATCGCCTACGCAGAAGTGAGCCGCAAGGATCATCAGCTGTTCGTGAACGCGTTCCGTGAGGACGAGATTGCCGGAGTCACCGCCCGTTCGAAGGCATGAATCTAGATGTTTGCGCCCTCGGCGTAGTAGCCACGGATGTGACCGACTATTCGGTCGAGTGCCAGACCGGGGTCGCCGGCGACGACGGCGTCGACGAGGCCGCGGTGTTCGTGTCGTAGTCGTGAACACGTGGTGGGCCACGTGTTCACCGGCACCCCGGACAGTACGTAGCTCTCGATGGACGCGCGAAGACCGGCCATCATCGCCGCCACCACCTGGTTGCCTGCGGCGTCGGCCATGGCGACGTGGAATTGGGCGTCGAGGATCAGAAATTCCTCGGCGGCCAATCCGGGATCGTCCATCGAGTCGAGCAGTTCGACGGCGTGGGTGAGGTCCGGTGTGGGGTTCCGGTTGGCCAAGGTCTGCATCACCTCCGATTCGAGGACCAGGCGGGTCTGCACCACGTCCGAGACCGGAAATCCTTGGGCGGCAACCTGCATGCGCATGAGCATCGTCATCCCCCCGGTAGGGCGTGACACGATCATGGCGCCCGCATTGGGGCCCGAGCCCGTCTGGGCTTTCAGCAGGCCGAGGGCTTCCATCACGCGCAATGCTTCGCGCACCGACGAGCGGCCCACACCGAGATCTGCGGCGAGGGTGCGCTCGCCGGGGAGGCGCTGCCCAGGCAGCATCTCCCCGGAGACCAACATTTCCTCCAGGCGGCTCAGAACCTGCTCCCACGCACGGGGGCCGGGCTGAGACGGGGTGGATGGCGACATGACAGGTGAGCCTAGGGCAGCATCCACGACAGGACCGGGGTGGACTGCAGGTAGACCAGCGTGCACAGGAGCAACAACATCGCGGCGCTGTAGCCGATGACCTTGCGGAGCAGGATCGGCTCGCTGCCGGGCTGTCCCACCGCCGTTGCCGCGATGGTCAGGTTCTGCGGGCTGATGAGCTTGCCGACGACGCCGCCCGAGGTGTTCGCGGACACCAGCAGCGTGGGGTCTATCCCGGCGGTCTGTCCGGCGGCCTGCTGCAGTTTGGCGAACAATGCGTTCGCCGACGTGTCCGATCCGGTGACGGCGGTGCCGATCCAGCCGAGCATCGGGGAGAAGAAGGCGAAGATTGCGCCGGTGCCAGCCAACCAGGTGCCGATCGCGACGGTCTGTCCGGACTGGTTCATCACGTAGCTCAGGCCGAGGACAGTGGCGACGGTCGCGATGGCAAGGCGCATTCTCATCACCGTGGCACCGAACGCGGCGACACCCATCCGGACGGTCATCGGGAAATGGCCGGAGTGAGTGAAGAGGGAGTAGACGATGATGACGATGACACCGCAGATGAGCAGAAGTGTGCCGGGCGTGGAGAGCCAGGAGAAGGTGTAGATGGCGCTGGACGATGGTTCACCGGTGTCGGTGAGCAGGCTGCCGTACAGCCCGGGCCACTCGACCTTGCGGTCGGTGCGAGCCAGCCACGCGGGCAGGTCGAAGCCGAGAGTCCACAGCTTGGCGACACCGAACACGAAGACGACCAGCAGGTACGGCATCAGGGCCATGGACACGCGGGTGACGCCGAGGGGCTCCGGTTCGATGTGGGAGCGCTGCTCGTCCGGGGTGGTCGGCGACCAGAACCGCAGCATGATCACGGCGGCAGCCAGGCCGGCGAGCGATGCGACGACGTCGGTGAGTTCGTAGGAGAAGTTGCTCGAGCACCAGAACTGTGCGAGGGCGAAGACGAAACCGGTGACGAGCGCGATGGGCCACACCTGCTTCACGCCCCGTTTGCCGTCGACCAGGAACAGGAGAAGCAACGGCACGAACAGTGCGAGTGTCGGGGTCTGACGGCCGACGGTGGCTGCGATCTCCTCGGCCGGGATTCCGGTGAGGTTGCCCGCGGTGGTGATCGGAATGGCCATGGCGCCGAACGCAACCGGGGCGGTATTGGCCACGAGCACCGTCACGGCCGCGCGGATCGGCGGCATTCCGAGGGCGATCAGCATGGCGCCGGTGATGGCGACGGGAGCACCGAATCCGGCCAGCGCCTCGAGCATCCCGCCGAAGCAGAAGGCGATGAGCATGGCCTGCACTCGCATGTCGCCGCGCCCGATCGAGTTGAACACCCTGCGCAGGTCCTCGAATCTGCCACTCACGACCGTGAGCTCGTAGAACCAGATCGCGTTCACCACGATCCACATCACGGGGAACAACCCGAACGCAATACCTTGCAGGGCGGACAAGCCCGTCAGGGATGCGGGCATATCGAAGCCCACGACAGCGACCACCGCAGCCACCGCGAGTGCACCGAGCCCCGAGTACCACGCCTTGAGCTTGAACCCCGCCAGAAGCACGAAGAACGTCAGCAGCGGGACGAGTCCGACGAGTGCCGAGACGGTGAGACTTCCCGCCACGGCACTGGTCGACGGGGTGAAACTCACCGCGAGTTGGTCGATTTCCACGTGAAACTCCTGGGTTGTGGCAGCCGGGTTGCGACGGCCGGTTGAGCGGCTGTGTGGTCAGACCACAGAAACGTACACTATGACTCGCGTCACATTCCAGGTTTTGGTTCGAGTTTCTACTTTCTCGTCGATTATGTGGCGCACCGCACTGACCATGCCTTACTGTGGTCTGACCACACCGACGATTTCGGAGAACCACATGCGAGTCGCGTTGTTCGCCACCTGTATCGGCGACACGATGTTCCCGAATGCAGTCAAGGCGACTGCACTACTGCTGACGAGGCTGGGCCACGAGGTGGTGTTTCCTCCAGGCCAGACGTGCTGCGGCCAGATGCACGTCAACACCGGCTACCAGCCCGACGCACTGCCCCTGGTGGCCAACTACGCCGAAAACTTCGGGGATCGCTCCATCGACGCCGTCGTGGCACCGTCCGGATCGTGCGTCGGCTCGGTGCGGCATCAGCACGAGATCGTCGCCTCGCGCTACGGCAGCCCCGCCCTGTGTAGCCAGGTCGAGACCGTGAAGGCCAAGACGTACGAGCTGTCCGAACTGCTCGTGGACGTCCTCGGTGTCACCGATGTGGGCGCGTACTACCCGCACCGGGTCACCTATCACCCCACGTGTCATTCGCTGCGGATGCTGCGCGTCGGCGACAAGCCACTGCAGTTGCTGCGTGCGGTCCGCGAAATCGATCTCGTCGAACTCCCCGAGGCCGATTCGTGCTGCGGGTTCGGCGGCACCTTCGCCCTCAAGAATGCGGAGACGTCGACGGCCATGCTCGCCGACAAGCTCGGCAACATCTCCAGCACCGAAGCCGAGTTGTGTTGCGCCAGCGACTCGTCCTGTCTGATGCACATCGGTGGGGGAATGTCCCGGCTTCAGACGGGCACCCGCACCGTGCACCTCGCCGAGATCCTGGCATCGGTCGAAGCGGATCTCGGCGCGCGTGAGGAGGCAACCGCATGAGCCCCGTCGGATTGGGATTGCCCGCGCTGCCGCCCCGCGCCCCGCACGGCTCGGGAAACCTGCGCGGCACCGAAACATTCCCTGCAGCAGCGCATCACGAGCTCGCCAACGGCCAATTGCGCCGAAACCTCGGCAAGGCCACTCACACCATCCGCGAGAAGCGCCTCCACGTCACCGGGGAACTGCCCGACTGGGAACAGCTGCGCGATACCGGGTCGGCCGTCAAGACCGATGCGATGAACCGCCTCCCGGAGCTGCTCGAACAGCTCGAGGCTGCGGTTACCGCACGAGGCGGAATCGTGCACTGGGCGGCCGACGCACACGAGGCCAACGAGATCGTCACCCGACTGGTTCGTGAGACCGGGTCGGAGGAGGTCATCAAGGTCAAATCCATGGCGACACAGGAGATCGGACTCAACGAGCATCTCGAGGAGCAGGGAATCCGGCCCATCGAGACCGATCTCGCCGAACTCATAGTCCAGCTCGGCCATGACACGCCCTCCCACATCCTCGTCCCTGCGATCCACCGCAACCGCGCGGAGATTCGGCAAATCTTCCTGCGCGAAATGCAGGGCGTGGATCCGAATCTCGACGACAACCCGGCGAACCTGGCAGCCGCGGCCCGCACGTTCTTGCGGCACAAGTTCATGACCACACCGGTTGCGATCTCGGGGGCCAACTTCGCCGCCGCCGACACCGGGACGCTCGGAGTCGTCGAATCGGAAGGCAACGGGCGCATGTGCCTGACTCTGCCGCAGACGCTCATCACCGTCATGGGCATCGAGAAGGTGTTGCCGACGTATGCGGACCTCGAGGTGTTCTTGCAGCTGCTTCCCCGGTCGTCGACGGGGGAGCGGATGAACCCGTACACGTCGATGTGGACGGGCGTCACTCCCGACGACGGACCGCAGGCCTTCCATCTGGTGTTGCTCGACAACGGGCGCACCGCCGCGCTTGCGGACAAGGTGGGCCGCGAGGCTCTCAACTGCATCCGCTGTTCCGCGTGCCTGAATGTGTGCCCGGTCTACGAGCGCACCGGTGGGCACGCCTACGGCTCCACCTATCCGGGGCCGATCGGAGCGGTGCTCACCCCCCAATTGACCGGCATGGACGACAAGAACGATCCGAATGCGTCGCTGCCCTTCGCTTCCAGTCTGTGTGGGGCGTGCTTCGATGCCTGCCCGGTGAAGATCGACATTCCGTCCCTGCTGGTGGAGTTGCGGCACCAGAAGGTGGAGAAGTCCGGATTCGGTGCCGAGGCGGCGGCCATGAAGGCGGCGTCGTTCGCGATGTCATCCGCGGGACGGTTCGCCACCGCGCAGAAGGCCGCCGGGATCGGGCGGCTGATGGCCGGGAAGAAGGGCAGAATCTCGACGCTGCCGCCGCCATTGAACGGATGGACCGCGGCCCGAGACATTCCCGCGCCACCGAAGCAGACGTTCCGGGACTGGTGGGATTCGGACGAGGGCCGCGTGGCGATTGCGGCGCAGCGGCCGGAGGAGCAGAAATGAGTTCCCGCGACGTGATCCTGGGACGCATTCGGGATGCGATCACGCTGGCTCCGCCGGTGCCGCAAGAGATTCCCCGCGAGTACCGAACCGGGCGAACCATGGGAGACACCCAACGCCTGGACCTGTTCATCGACCGGCTGGTGGATTACAAAGCCCAGGTGCACCAGTGCGGCAGCGACGATATACCCGCGACGCTCGCGCGAGTCCTGGCCCGTGCGGGTGCAGTCCGGGTGGGCGTGCCTGCCGGGCTGGATGGTTCGTGGCTTACCGGGTTCACCGGCGAGGTTGTTGTGGATTCCCCGGACGTGCCCGCGCCGGACCTGTCCTCCCTGGACGGTGTGGTCACCGCCTCGACGGTGTCGTGCGCAGAGACCGGCACCATTTTCCTCGACGGCAGCCCCGACCAGGGTCGTCGTGCGTTGACGCTGGTGCCCGATCTGCACGTGTGCGTCGTGCCGCTCGCCACCGTCGAAGTCGGTGTCCCGGAGGCCATGGCCAGGCTGGTGCCCGAACGTCCGACCACCATGATCAGTGGCCCGTCCGCGACCTCGGACATCGAGCTCGAGCGCGTCGAAGGAGTGCACGGCCCACGCAACCTGCACGTGGTGATCGTGAGCTGATCAGGCCGTTCGGGAACACCGCCGCGCGACCAGGTGCGCTTCCGGAAACCGGTGGTCGTCGTCCGGTCGGCTCACCGTCCGCCACAGCTCGTCGAACCCCGCATCTGCCAAGAGTTCGGCGAGGTGATCGGGATTCCACCGCCACGCCGGTGCAACGCGATGATCGAACTCGGCGACGGTTGCGGTGTCACTGTCGGCGAGCTGGCAGGCGACCGCCACCAAAGCTCCCGGCCTCATGCGTGCGCTCCACGCCGACAGCACCGCAGGAATCTCGGCGGGGGGTACGTGGATGAGGCTGAAGCGAGCGAGAATCGCGTCGATGGTCTCGGGGATCGTCGAGCGGGCCAGGTAGGCGTCGTCCTGCGTGAATCGGCATTCGGGGTACTTCCGCTTCGCGATGGTGAGCATCTGCGCACTCGGATCGACGCCCAGCACGTTCAGGCCGCGTTGCGCGAGGTCAGCGGTGACGTCGCCCGGTCCACACCCCACATCGACGACCACGCCGGTGCCGTTCATTGCCGCCACCATATCGGCGAACGCGTGTACGGCGTGGCGTTCGAGCGGTGTGAGATAGGGAGAAGGAAACGTCTCGGTATACAGCTCGGCCAGCGCGTCGTACCCCGGTTGTTCCACCAGCAGCGATCGTACGTCAGGTGGGCGAGCCGTCACCCACTGACTAAGTGTAGGCTCACCGAAGAAAATGGTGGGGATCCCAGCTCGGTGGGTTGATGGGCGTCCCGTTCACGGCGTGGTGGACAACACCGGAGACAGTCGATCGAAGGGCCTACAACCATGGCACGCAGAGGTTTCCAAGGCGCGATGCTCCGCAGTATGGGCGCCCAATACCATACTGCGACGGTGGTCGGCACCGAACAGACCACCCCGAACATGCAGCGTGTGTGGCTGACGTCGGACACACTGCTCGAGGACATCACCGTCGGGCCCACCGATTGGCTGCGCATCTGGTTTCCCGATCCGGACGGCACCGACACGGAATTTCAGCGCGGATACACCATCGCCGAGGTCGATCCCGAATCCGGACGGTTCGCGATCGACTTCGTCCTGCACGAGCCGAGCGGACCCGCATCGACCTGGGCACTTCGGGTCAGCGGCGGCGAGACGATCGAGGTGACATCCTTCGGCTCCAAAGGGTTCACGATCGCCGACGAACTCCCCGCGGGCTACCTGCTGATCGGTGATTCCGCCTCGATCCCCGCAATCAATTCCATCCTCGCGGTGATACCACACACCGTGGATGTCGAGCTGTATCTCGAAAAGCACGACGAGAACGATCTGCTCATACCCCTCACCGAGCACCCGCGCGTGCGCCTGCACTGGGTGCCGCGCACCTCGGAAACTGCACTGGCCGACGCACTCGAGGCCCGCGACTGGTCGAACTGGTACGCGTGGGTGGGCCCGGAGTCGAAATCACTCAAGCACATTCGCGCGCGGCTCAAGGACGAGTTCGGCTTCCCCAAATCCGAGATGTACGTCCAGGCCTACTGGGTGCACGGACGGGCGATGGGCAAGCAACGCGACAGTGCGGAGCTGGACCAAACGGATTCGAGCGGTGCCGATTCGAGCGTCGCCACGCCTGCGGCCGCCGAGCCCGTAATCGCAGTCTCGCCGACCGCCGAATCGACCCCCGCCCCCGTCGACGCCGAGGCCACGCCGGCCGCCGCCCAACAGACGTCGGCACGCGGAAGCTGGCGCTCGCAGGCCGGTGGTCGACTGCTCGAACCGTTGCGTACCAAGCTGTGGATCGCCGGTGTACTGCAATTTCTCGTCACCCTGGTTCAGCTCGCGCCATACGTGGTGCTGGTGGAGCTGGCGCGGAACCTGCTGGCAGGCAGTGAGACCTCGACCCTGTGGACGCTCGGTCTGTGGGCGGTGGGCCTCCTGGCCGCCGGTGCCTTGCTGGAAACCGTCCTGCAACTGTGGCTGCACACCGTGGACGCACGTTTCAGCCGGCAGTTGCGAGCACGCCTGTTGACCAAGCTGTCCCGGCTGCCGCTGGGCTGGTTCACCGGACGCAGTTCGGGCCAGGTCAACACTCTGATTTCCGCGGACACGCTGTCGTTGCACTATTTGGTCACGCACGCCGTCACCGATGCCGTGGCGGCCGTCGTCGCGCCCATCGCTGTGCTCGGCTACCTGTTCTGGGTGGATTGGCGCCTGGGACTGGTGCTGCTCGTTCCTGTTCTTGCCTACATCCTCATCATGGCGACGATGCTGGCGCAGTCCGGGCCGAAGATCATGCAGGCGCAGCGATGGAACGAACGGATGAGCGCCGAGGCGACCTCCTACCTCGACGGTCAGCCCGTGATTCGCGTCTTCGGCGGTTCCGCAGCATCACCGTTCCGGCGCAGCCTGGACGACTATGTCCGGTTCCTCGATGAATGGCAGCGCCCCTTCGTCAACAAGAAGTCCGCAATGGACCTCGCCACCCGGCCTGCCACCTTCCTGTGGCTCATCGCGGTCGTGGGAACGGCACTGGTGGCGGGTGGTTCGCTCGACCCGGTGGATCTGTTGCCGTTCCTGTTCCTGGGCACCACGTTCGGTGCCCGCCTCCTCGGAATCGGCTACGGCGTGTCCGGCCTGCGAGGCGGGAACATCGCGGCACGCAACATCCAGGTGGCGCTCGACGAGAGCGAACTGGCCGTACAGGCGGCCGCCGGGTCCTCGCAGGCAAGCCCGGGCAGAGTCGAATTCGACGCTGTGACGTTCGGGTACCGACCCGGCGTTCCCGTCGTCGAGAACGTGTCGCTCACACTCGAACCCGGCACGGTGACGGCGCTGGTCGGACCGTCCGGCGCGGGGAAGTCGACACTTGCCGCGCTGTTGGCGCGATTCCACGACCTGGACTCGGGGTCGATCCGCGTCGGTGGTCGTGACATTACGACCCTCACTCCGGACGAGCTGTATGCGCAGGTCGGCTTCGTTTTCCAAGACGCCCAACTCGTGCAGGGGACCGTGCGGGAGAACATCGCCCTCGCCGTACCCGACGCGTCCGAGGAGGCCGTCGAACGGGCTGCGCGCGATGCACAGATCCACGATCGCATCATGGCGTTGCCGCAGGGATACGAGACGGTGCTCGGAGCCGGCAGCACCCTCTCCGGTGGTGAACGGCAGCGGCTCACCATCGCCCGGGCGATGCTCGCGGACACCCCGGTTCTGATTCTCGACGAGGCCACCGCGTTCGCCGACCCGGAGTCGGAGTACCTGGTGCAGCAGGCGCTCGACCGGCTTGCAATCGGACGAACCGTCCTTGTCATCGCGCACCGTCTACGCACCATCACCGACGTCGACCGAATCGTCGTCCTCGAAGGCGGTCAGGTGAGTCAGTCCGGCACCCATGAGGACCTTCTCGCCTCCGACGGGCGGTACCGGCAGTTGTGGGATGCCGGCGTCGTCAAACCCACCGATATCAAGGAGCCAGTTCGATGATCCGCACTCTGCTGAGCCTGCTCCCGAACGAGCACCGCGAACGGGTGACCGGCTACCTCGCACTGGCGATCGGTTCGACACTCCTGCGTGCTGTTGGGGTTGTGCTGATCGTGCCGTTGGTGTCGGCGCTGTTCGGTGACGACCCGTCCGGGGCGTGGCCCTGGGTGGCGGCGCTGACGGGTGTTGTCGCGGCCGGGTGGATCGTGGATTCCATTGCCTCGCGGCTCGGTTTCGACCTCGGATTCGCCATCCTCGACCACGCGCAGCGTGACGTCTCCGCACAGGTGGCACGCACCCCGCTGCGCTGGTTCACCGAGGACAACTCGGCCACCGCACGCCGAGCGATCGCCACCACGGGGCCGGATCTGGTGGGACTCGTCGGGTACCTGGTGGCCCCGATGATCCAGGGGGTGCTGCTGCCGATCGTGATCGGCCTGGCTCTGATCCCCATCGTCTGGCAGCTCGGAGTCATTGCACTGGTCGCAGTGCCCGTGCTTCTCGGGGCACTCTGGGTCACCGAACGTATTACCCGGCGCGCCAACGAGGTTGCTGCCGAGTCCAACAGCGCACTCACCGAGCGGGTGCTCGAATTCGCTCGAACACAGGCAGCATTGCGGGCCGCCCGCCGGGTCGAGCCCGCTCGCAGCCACGCGGGTGCGGCACTCGAAGCGCAGCACGGTGCAACGATCCGGTTGTTGGCGCTGCACGTTCCAGGACAGGTGCTGTTCAGCATTGCCACCCAGGTGGCGCTGCTGCTGCTCGCCGGAACCACCACCTGGCTTGCCGTGCGTTCGACGATCGGTGTCCCCGAGGCCATCGCTCTCATCGTCGTCATCGTCCGCTACCTCGAGCCCTTCGCCGCGATCGGTGATCTGGCCCCGGCCACCGCCGCGACCCGCGGTGCGCTGAGGGACATTCGCTCCGTCCTCGAGGCGCCGGGTTCGGGGAGTGGAGCCGACCGCCCGAGCGACGTGGAGGAGTCGGCGGCGGTCGAGTTGCGCAGCGTTCACTTCGATTACGGCAACGCCGACGCTGCCGCGGAATCATCGGCGAAGACAGCAGTTTTCGACGGACTCGATGTCGTGTTCGAAGCCGGGAAAACCACCGCCGTCGTCGGCCCCTCCGGTTCGGGGAAGAGCACATTGCTCGCACTGGTGGCCGGGCTCGAGGAACAGACGGCGGGCACGGTCAGCATCGGCGGTGTCGATCAGGGCACGCTCGATCCGTCGCAGCGCCCGGCAGGTACCAGCGTCGTGTTCCAGCAGCCGTACCTGTTTGCCGGAACGATTCGGGACAACGTTCTCGCCGGAAACCCCGAAGCCACCGACGACGAACTCGATTCGGCGTTGCGGCTCGCGCGGGTGGAGGACTTCGCCAGCCGTCTTCCCGACGGGCTCGAAACGGTTGTCGGCGAGGCCGGTACGGCCCTGTCCGGCGGCGAACGGCAACGCGTGTCGATCGCCCGCGCCCTGCTGAAACCGTCGTCGGTCCTCCTAGTCGACGAGGGGACCAGCGCACTCGACACAGAGAACGAGGCGGCGGTGGTCACCGCCATCACCGACGACCCCCGTCGTCGCACCCGCATCGTGGTGACGCATCGGCTCTCGACCATCGCGGGAGCGGACCGAGTGCTGTTCCTCGATGGCGGACGCATCGTCGAGGACGGAACGGTCAGTGAGTTGTTGGCGGCGGAGGGACGGTTCGCCGACTTCTGGCGTCACCAGAACGATGCAGCGGGGTGGCGAATGGGCTCGCGCGTCTGAGGCGCTACAGCCGCACGGCTGTCCGGGCGTCGGCCCCGGCACCGCCGGTAGGCAGATAACGGTGAGGCGACCGTGAAACCCATCTGGTCCGGGCCTTCGGGAAACTCGATGTCACCGACCGCACCGCCGCGGTCACCGCCGCGATGTCGAGTGGGCTTCTGCCGTAGGCGAAGATCCCGGCAATAGCCGATCCGATACAGTGCCTGCTGTGAAAAATCGAATCATGTCCAGAATTGTCGGGGGCGCCCTGGTGGGCGGTGCAACGCTGGTAGGGCTCGCCATGGGCTCGGGTGTCGCGAACGCCGAGATCGAGCCGGGACACTATGTCGGGCAGGCATTTATATACGGGTTCATTCCGACGCCCGAATCAAACATCAACGTCATCGGCAACCAGTTTCAGCAGGACTACTACGGTCTCGGACCGCAGAACCTTATCTCGCAGGCGATTACGCCGACACCGGACGGTGGCATCGCCTCGCTTGGGGGCGATCCCGTAACGCAATGGTTCGGCCGCTATGAATTCCACAAGACGCCGACGGGTTACCACGGAACCATGATCAGCTGGGGAATTCCGTACGGCACTTACGTGCTGACCGAGACTCCGCGCCTCGCCAACCAGCCCGGGTAACAACCACCACCGCAACGGTCACGAACTCGAACAGGGTTCGTGACCGTTTGTGTTGGTGTCCAAAGCTTCCCGCCACGAATCGGACTCACGTCACCAGTCGCGGCGGCCGAGTGGGTCTTGTCGAATCTGCTCCCAGACCCCGTCTTCATCTTCGGTGGCCCGCCGCGCAGGAGCTGGTTCGCGCCCGCTGTGCATGTCTGTGAAGGTCGAGATCTGCGATATGCGTGCATCTTCCAGTACTTCGCGCATGGCGCTGTCGACTCGGGGTTGTTTATCGCCGAGCGCGATTCGGTAGGCCTCGAGCACAGCGTTCGGGTCCACGGCGCGAGGTCCGGTGATCGAGGTGATCGTGTTGTCGGCACCGACTTCCACGGTTACGCCGTCGATCGTGCCGACGCCCCGGACACTGTCCAGTTCGGACTGTGCCCGCCGCACTTTCGCGCCGAGTTCTTCGTAGCGCCCACCGGACATCATGGTGTCGGCGGAGGCGTGTCGGCGACTGCCTCGGGTAGGCGGCACCCGGTATCTGCGCGAATTACCGTGTTGTCCATGCTGAGGAATCTCAGTGCCGTGCCCTCCGGGCCGTAGAAACGCACATCCCGGTTGCCTGGTTCGTCGCGGAAAGTTTCGACTCCGGTGTTGCCCAGTTCGGTAGCGAGTTCGCGAGCGCGCTGCACAGCTTGCGGCCACACGTGGTCGGGGATCGAGCCCTTGGCGACGTAATTCGGCAATGAAACCATTCTGCCGTCGGTTTGATCGTAGGGGCGGCGGCAGTTGGATTCACTGCGGCTGCGGGTCCATTCCCACTGCAACGCGGGCACGAGGCTGGTGATGTAGGCGCTGAGTTCCTCGACTACGCGGTGTGCGTGGGCTTCGGTGGCTTCGAGGGTCGGCAGTTCGGTGAGGCGTTGTGCCGCCGCAGCGGTGTCCTCAGCGCCGGTCTTCTCGTAGGGGTTGCTCGTCAAATCTCCACATCCTGTCAACGTCGCCACAAGCGCGAGGCCTGCCGCGAGGGTCCGTAGTCGGGCGCGTGTCATCCTGGCGACAGTCCTTCCATGACGTCGAGAAACCCGGTCGCGGGGCCTGCTGAACCTGGAACCGGGGTCATCCCACCCACAATCATCGCAGTGTTGTAGCCGGTGGTCCGCAGCTGGTTGTTCTCGCCCAGCCGCGCGTACTCGCTATGGCCGGTAGCGCCCTCTCGCATAGCACCGTCCGACGAATGGATGGGCCCCGTCTCGAGGTGGGTGAACCCTGGAATGTAGCCGGGGCTGAGCCCGAACCGATTGAAATGCGCAACCGGGTCGTCGTGCGCGGTCATCGCGTAGGCATGGCCGGGCTCGATGTTCAACTTGTCGACGGCGTCTTCGAACGGGTTGTGTCCGGTGCCCACGCCCGGTGATCCGTACACCACCATGTCGTCGACGATTCCGGGTTCCGTCTGCTGTAGGGCCAACCCTGTGACGACTGATCCGTAGGAGTGCCCGATCGCAGTGAGGTGGGGGTCTTCTGCGTTCGAGACATCGAGTCCCTCGTAGAACCGTGACAACCCCGGCGCGCCTGCTTGGGCATTCCCATCATTCGCGACCTGAATACCTCCGCTGATCGTTTCTTCGATGCTGCCGCTCAGCTGTGGCGGGTCGTAACCGATCCATGCGACGGTAGCCACGGTCTCGTCGGACCGCCCAGCCAAACCTGCGAGCGATGACTCCGTTTCGGTCCTCATGGCCTGGGCTTCGCTAACCATCCCACCGATTGAACCGCCGACCGTGGTGTTCAGGCCGGGAGTGGTCACGGACACGTGGTCGGAGGTGTCAGGATTCCCCACGGAAATGGCGGCATGGGTTTCGGCACCATTCTCGGTATCGAGCACCAACAGCATTCGATCGGGGCTGTCTCTCAACGTTTCCTCGATCGCTTGCAGGTCCTCGAGTTGCTCGGCTTTGTCGCCACCGTTCACGGCACGTGCGAGTTCGTCCTCGAGCTTCATCTGGTTGTAGTAGTCGCGGTCGACGGCGGGCAGTCCGTCACGGTTTCCGATGTACTGATCGTGCTCGTACAACGCGTCCTTCTCCGCGGGCGACAAGGTTTCCCACAGATCGTGCAACTGCTGTGGATCGGCGGGTAGCGCAGCGTTGCCGGCGACGATGTTCTGCACCGGATCGCTGATCGCCGGAGCTGGTGTGGTTCTGAGATCAGCCAGGTCGGTCAGGGCGTCCTGGATGGATTGCGCTGCCTGGTTCTCGCCATCGCCGAAGTCGGCCAGCTGTTCCTTGATGCGACTCTCGAAGGCAGTGGCTTGATCGTCGAGTTGCCTCTGCGCGATGGCTGCGTAGACCGAGATGTCGTTGTACGGCATCGTCGGCGGCGTCACCGATCCGTCGTCGACAACTGCCATTCCCGCCGCCGGGGCTTCGACATCTACGATCGCGAGCAATGCGGCCTTGATGTCGCCGAGCCGAGTGCCGTACTCGGAATAGTGTTCTGCGACAGCAACAACTGCGGTATCGACGTGCGTGGCAGCCAGCTTCTCCGCCAAGGCCCGCGCCGACCCTGCGGCAGCGGCGTCACCCTGCCAACTGGTCATCGTGGAATCGACGGCCCGATCCATCTCTTCCACCTGGTCGGCGAACGCCTTGTTCTGGGTGAGCAGGGCCCGACCGTAAGCAACCATGCTGTCGGGTTGGCAGCCCCGCACGTGCGCGATCCCCGGCATCACAGACCGCCTTCGTAGCTGCGCATCTGATCGGCGAAGCTGCTGTCGACGGACTCGTAGTTGGTGGCGGCGGATTCGCAGGTCGTGGACATCTCGCGAACGTTCGCCTCGATGTGCCCGTACGCATCCAACACCGCCCTGGTGGATTGCTCGGTGGCCGCAGCGACCGGCGAACCCGGCATCGTCACCGTTGCGGTGATCCCGATGCCGGCGATCGAATCGGCCACAGTCGACAGAGTTCCACCCAGTACCCGCAACGCGTCGGCATCGGCCTTCAGTAATTCCCCCACAGCGCCCCCACCAGAGTCTCGATTGTTCCGGACGCTACCACCCACGCCCCTGACTGTCCGACTCTGTGGAATACCCTGTGGACAAGTGGATTTGGGGCTACCGCCAGAGCGTCCGGTGGTATACGGTCGGCGCTGTGAAAAATCGAATCATGTCCAGAATTGTCGGGGGCGCCCTCGTGGGTGGTGCAACGCTGGTAGGGCTCGTCATGGGCTCGGGTGTCGCCAATGCCGAGATCGAGCCGGGGCACTATGTCGGGCAGGCTATGATGTATGGATTCATTCCGTTGCCTGAAATGAACGTTACCGTCGTCGGTAACCAGTGGCAGCAGGACGTTTACGGTCTCGGGCCGACGTTGCCAGCGGCAGTGGCGATTATGCCGACGCCAGACGGTGGAATCATGGCGTCTGGATCTGATCCTTTCAGTCAATGGTTCTTCCGCTATGAACTCCACAAGACGCCCACGGGATACTTTGGCCCCGTATTCATGTACGGGGTCCCGATGGGCGATTTCGTGCTGACCGAGACTCCTCGCCGCGCCAATCAGCCTGGATAAACAACCACCACTGCAACGGTCACGAACTCGAAGGGGTTCGTGACCGTTGCCTTTTCAATCACTCTCACGCGCGAATCATGCTCGGCGCGTTGGGGTCCCCGTCACATCTTGACCAGGACGGAAGAGTCGCGGGCAGGGCCGCCGGATAGGGTCTGCGCTGTGAAAAATCGAATCATGTCCAGAATTGTCGGGGGCGCCCTCGTGGGCGGTGCAACGCTGGCAGGGGTTGTCATGGGCTCGGGTGTCGCTCAGGCCGAGATCGCTCCGGGGAACTATGTCTCCCAGGATCTGTTGTACGGGTTCCTTCCGATGCCCGAATCGAACGTCACCGTGGTCGGTAACCAGTATCTGTCGGACTTCTACGGACTCGGCCCGGTGCTTGCTGAATACTTCATTAGCCCGACGCCGAACGGTGGAATCATCCACAGTGGGTCCGACCCTGTCAGTCAATGGATGATCCGTCGTGAAGTCACCAAGACGCCCACGGGCTACTACGGCACCTACATTCAGTACGGGGTTCCGATGGGGAACTTCATATTGACCGAGACTCCTCGCCGCGCAAACCAGCCTGGGTAAACAGACACCACCGCACCGGCCACGAACTCGAATGGGTTCGTGGCCGTTTGCTTATCCGTCCCACGCTTCCGGCGAAATCCGGCAAAACGCAGTTACATCCTTGTTCACTATCTAACATGCGGCCGGTGAGTAGAACGCACCGGCGCAGAATTCGCACGTACTCCGTGGTGGCGGCCGCCGTCATGGTGACGGGATTTCTGCCCACGCAGGCACTCGCCGCACCGGGGCCAGATCAACCCCAGGGTGTGTGCCGTTCGGGACCGCGCAGTTGCCTCCCGGCGCGCCGTCTGCCGGCGGTACGGCTGGGTTCGAGAACCTGCCCGAGTTCGCCGGTGTCAACGCTCCCTCGTCCGTCGAGCTGCGCACGGTGTCGACCCAGTTCAACCGGTTCTGGGAGTTCGCGTTGGTGGGGACGGACCTGCTTGCTCGCCCCCGGCATTTTGACGAAGCCTGGCGGTACGTGCCGATGCCCGAGTGTCTACGCGGCCAACTGACCGCCATCTCGCTCGACGACGACGAGCTCGTGGCCGTCGACCGGAACGGCTGGATCTACACCATGGACAACGCTTCCCAGTTCCCGCTGCTGTGGAACTGGACTTCCGGCTGGGGCGCGATGCTGTGGACGGGTGGCGGTCACCGACTGCCCGAAACCACCGATACGGGATGGGCGCTGAGCGTGGCGTCCCCGTGGGACAACCAGTCGTTCACCGATATCGCCGGCCGCGTACATCAGAGCGGTCTGGCCAAGATGACGATGATTCCGGTGCTCACCGGTGACGGCAGTCGGATCACGTATCTGGACCCGTGGCTGCCCAACGATTACAGCTACGAGATCGGCAGTCCGCTCGGTGGACGGTTCCAGGCGACGTCGCTGTCCGCGTCCGCGTCGACGACGTTCGTGATGAACAAGTTCGGTGACATGTACACCCGCACTTTCGATTTCGACTCCTCGGGATCGGACTCGGTCTTCTTCCGGTACAGCTGGGAAGATCAGTCCGGTAAACCCAGTGCGCCCGGTCTCCTCGTGGAGACGCTCGACCGCAATACCGCAGCGATCCAACTACCGGCACCGGGTTGGACACACCAGCCCAAGGTTCCCGGCGAGATCACCTCCGTCATCAGCATTCACTCCACCGGTCCCGGTCCGGAAGTTCGTGAGTTGCGAGTAGAAGGCACCCGCAACGGCGAGACGGGCTTCTGGCACAAGCCCATCGCAGCCGAACGATGGGAATTCACACCCACGGGTGCACCTCTGCAAGGGACGCCGCAGGCAAATCCGAGCGAGGATCGTTCCACCGACACCCTCGCCCCGCCAGCCCCGTGGAATCTGTCTGCACCGCTGCCGGCGCGAGACGCCCTTGTCGACGGCCAGTTGCTCGTCGACATCGGACTCCCGTACAGCGTGATCGACCCGCGCATGCTCGACCAGATCGGGCTGACAGCGCGGCCGTCCGGCTACAGCCTGGAAGTGAAACACTTCGATCCGGCGGTCACGACTCGCGACGCCACGGTGACCACCCCGGACGGCACCCGAATCCCCGTCGTCGTGCACACCGCAGACGGGATGCGGATGACGCCGAGCGGTCCCGGACTCGGCTCCGAGCCCCGTCACTTGATCGGTGCCATCGAACTCCCGGACGACGCGTACGCCACGCGCGGATCGGAACCCGCGCTCGACGCCTTCGTCCGCGACTGGATGCGAGGCAAGCAGATCGCCCCGATCACGTTGAGCGCAACAGATCGCGATCTGGTGGTGCGCTGAGTTCGGCTGCGAACGACCGTGCCGGACCGACTACGGTACGAAAATCTCACCCGTCGCTGGGATGTGCTGGGCATCGGTGGTGTAGTCGACGACCACCCGGCCGGGGCCGGTGTCGATATCGAAGTGATCGCGTCGCAGCCACGGGCCTTGGAAGCGCCACGCATTGACCTCCGCAGTCATGGCGCCGGCGGCACCGGTATCGAGGTTGCGCCAGTGCGCGGTCACGGTGGTGAAGCAGTCGATGTCGGCCGAGTTGTACGTGCTCAGGCCGATCGAGTTGACGACGTACCAAAGCGACAGGGTTCCGGGTGCTTCCGGTCCCGAGAACATTTTCGCGTCCACCAACAGCACTCCACACAGCGGTGAACTGTTCGAGAGCGTGTGTACGCGCGCATTGACTTCCGCCGATGCTGGGCCGACAGAACCGAGGATTGCCGCCATACCCACGACGGCCACCAGCGACGAGCGAGCCAACCAGATGCGACGCATGAACTACTCCTGTCTGTGATCTGTCGATGTACGAACCCGGTACTGCAGATGCACCATCCCGTTGGTGAACCGCCGCTCCTCCTCGAGTTCGAGGTCGAGGCGAACGTCGTCGGGATAGAAGCGTTTGCCTCCGCCCACGATGGTGGGGACGACGATGACCTCGACTTGGTCGATCAGTCCGGCGTGAAAGGCGTGCGCAGCCAGGGTGGGACCGTCGACGTACAGATCGCCGGGGGACTCGTCCTTCAGGAGCTGAACGGCAGAAGGATCGAAAGTTCGCTCGAGTGTGGTGTTGCGGGTTGGAACGGATTCCAACGTGGTGGAGTAGACGATCTTGCGAGCTCGTTGCCAGACCTCGGCCCATTTGGCCGACTCCGGTGACTGCGCGGCAGCCGCAGGATCGGTCTCCCACACCTGCATCAGCTCGTACATGCGCCGTCCGTACAGGTAGGTGGTGACGCGCTCGGCTCTCGCGGTGACGAACGCGAGCACCTCTTCGTCCGGGACCGCCCAGTCGAAATTGCCCTGTTCGTCGGCGATGTAGCCGTCGAGTGATCCGATCACGGAGTAGATCAGCTTTGGCATGCCACGAACCTAACTGCTCACCACAGGTATTGGTGGTGAATCAGTGCGTCGATCACCAGCACGGCGCCGAAGACGAAGAACAGCACGCGCACCGAAACCGGGCCGTACCGGGTGATCAGCCGGACGATCTTGCGGTACACCCGCCGAGCGACCCCGCGTCGACTCAACGAGAGAAGAAGAATTGCCAGCGGTGGCAGCAAGGCGACGGCGCAGTAGACAACCACGATCAGTGGCCACCAGCCGGGTAGGGGGGCCTGCGCCGCAAGCATCGCCAATCCCGCCAGGTAGGGGATCGCCGTGGGTGCCTGAGCGAGGCCGATGACCACCCCGGCGATCCCGAGGACCCACGGGCGTCGGCGAAGTGACCGAGCCTTGGCGGGCGGCGCAGAAGCCTGCGGTAAGCAGGCCAGAACAAGCAGAACGATGCCGACCGCCAGACCACCCCAGTACCGCAACGTGGGTGTCAGTTCGAAGTCGAGCAATTCGGTCAGGAAGCTCAGCCCCAGCACCGTGCACAGGCCGAAGGTGCCGGTGACTGCGAAAACCCCGCCGAGAAAGCTCAGCCCTCCAGCGAGAGGTGACCGGCGCGCGAGCCGGCTGTCGTAGACGACGGCGGTGGTGACGCCCACCAACAGCACGTCGAGCGAATCGAGGAATGCCAGGCCCGCGAGAGCGAACAAAAGGGGCAGCATGACGTAGGAATCGTACTGGCGGATGAGGCGGGATGCCCAATCTCGGGGAAAACCCTGATGACACAGGGCCGTCCACCCCACCATGATGATCTTGACTGTGAGTGAGACTGCGGTCGTTCGGTACTCGAGCCAGCACTATCCAGTGCCGGCAAGCAACACAGAGTCAGCACACAATCTTAGGGGAATATTGTGTCCGTCTATCTCTACCGATTCGGCAAGTTCGCGTTTCGACGAAAGTGGATCGTCCTGCCTGTCTGGCTGGTCTTCGTCATCGCATTGGGGGGCGTCGCCTCAGCGATCTCGAAGCCCATGGAGGACAACTTCACCATGCCCGACCTGCCGTCCGAGAGGGCGACGGAAATCATGGACGAGCACTTCCCGGGTATGTCGGCGGCCTTCGATTTCGACGCCGTGACCGGCGTTTACGTCATCGGTGCGCCCGAGGGCACGCGCCTGACCGACCCGCAGAACCGCGCGGCCGTCGACGCGTTGATCGCCGAACTGAACGGGCTCGGCATCGTCGACCACTCGGCGTCGCTCGAGAATCCGATCGCTGCCACCGAGGAGATGGGATGCCTCGGCGGTGATCGGAGCAGCCCGGACTTCTTGTCCACCTGCACGGGCGCGCCGCTCAACGTCCTCAACTCGGATAATCCGGACACCGTCGCCGTCCTGGACGTGCCCTTCGCGATCGCGTCGTTCGAAGACATCACTCCCGAGGATCGAACAGCCGCGTACGACGCCGGAAACATCGCACGTGACGCCGGACTCGAGGTCGAGCTGAGCGGCAGCATCGCCATGGAGGAAGGCGCCCCGGGCGGATCGGCCGAGATGATCGGCATGGGGGTGGCGTTGATCGTGATGATCATCGCGTTCGGTGCTCTCGTGGCAGCGTTCGTTCCGATCATCACCGCCATCGTCGGACTGGGTGCGGCCACCTCGCTGATCCTGGCGGGCACATCCGTCGTCACCATCCCCACATTCACCACCTTCCTGGCGTCGATGATCGGCATCGCGCTGTCCATCGACTACGCCCTGTTCATCGTCTCCCGGTACAAGCATGAGCTCAGCGTCTCGTCCGATCCGGAGGAAGCGGCGGGACGTGCTGTGGGTACCGCAGGTTCTGCGGTCGTGTTCGCCGGCCTGACAGTGGTGATCGCGCTCAGCGGCCTCAGCATCGTCGGCGTCGATTTCCTGACGTTCATGGGACTCGGTGGCGCCATAGCGGCTGCCTTCGCGGTGATCGTTGCTTTGACGTTGATGCCGGCCTTGCTGGGCGCGTTCGGCCGGTTCCTCTTCAAGCCGAAGGTGCCGTTCGTGGCGAAGCACGATCCGGAGGACGACACCTCCGTCACCAACGGTCAACGGGTGGCACGGCTGATCGGCAAGGTTCCTGCCGTCACGCTGGCGCTCGCCGTCGTGTTCCTCGGTGTGCTTGCCGTGCCGGCCTCCGGCCTCGAGCTGGGTCTGCCAGGGGAAGAAAGCATGCCTACCGAGTCCACCGTGCGCAAGGCCTACGAACTGCGCACCGACGGGTTCGGTGAAGGCAGCAACGGTGTGCTGCAAGTGGCGGTCGATTTGTCCGATGTGGCTGTGGACGAACGGGATACCGCACTCGACCTGTTGCGCACCGAGATGGAGTCCTACGACCAGATGGACTACGTTGTCGGACCGACCAGAAGCGAGGACGGGGCCGGCGCACTGTTCCAGGCGATCCCGCTGTCCGGGCCGAACAACCAGGACACGAAAGACCTCGTCCAGGAGGTCCGCGGCGCAGAAGGTGAACTCGCCGAGCAGTTCGGAATGCAATACGGCGTCACGGGCACCACGGCCATATTTGCGGACGTGGACGACAAGTTGCTCGGCTCGATCGTGCCGTACATGAGCATCGTTGCGGGAGCCGCGTTCCTGCTGCTGATCCTCGTGTTCCGTTCGATTCTGGTGCCGTTGACGGCGGCTCTCGGATTCCTGTTGTCGATGGCGGCGACTTTCGGTGCCACGGTGCTGATCTTCCAGGAGGGTGCGCTGGGCCTGATCTCCGATCCCGGCCCGATCGTCAGCTTCCTTCCGATCATGTTGATCGGCTTGGTATTCGGTCTCGCGATGGACTACCAGGTCTTCCTGGTCACGCGGATGCGTGAGGAATACGTGCACGGTGCGACGCCGAAGCAGGCGATGGTCAAGGGCTACCACCACGGCGCACGCGTGGTGACCGCCGCTGCGATCATCATGATCTCGGTGTTCAGTGCCTTCATGCTCGAAGAGAACGTGGCAGCGAAATCTATGGGCTTCGCGCTGGCCGTCGGTGTATTGCTCGACGCCTTCATCGTTCGGATGGTCATCATCCCGTCGCTGCTGGCGCTGATGGGCGAAGCAGCCTGGTGGCTCCCGAAGTGGCTCGACAGGATTCTGCCGAACATCGACATCGAGGGTGCCAAGCTCGGACCGAGGACAGCCCCCGAACCGGAGGAGGAAGGGGAGTTGGTCTCGGTCAGCCGATATTGACCATCCAGCCGATGCCGAACTTGTCGACGAGCATTCCGAACTTGGCACCCCACGGTGCGTCACCGAGCGGCATGGTCACGTTCGCGCCGTCGGACAGTTTGTCCCAGTAGCCGGTCAGCTCGGTTTCGTCGTCGCCGCTCAGGGATATCGAGATGTTGTCTCCGACGTTGTGCGACATGCCGTTCGGGGTGTCCGAACCCATGAGGACCAGACCGTTGTCGGCCGTCAACATGGCGTGCATGATCTTGTCCTGCTCGGCGGCGTCCTCGCTGGCGTGAAACTCGCCGAACGTGCTGAGAGTCAGTTCTCCGCCGAGCACCGATTGGTAGAACTCCATCGCCTGCTTGGCGGTGTCCCGAAAGCTGAGATAGGGGTTGAGCATGGTCGGCATGGCCACTCCTAGCGTCATGTGATGGGTGTCACATGAACGCTACTGCACGGAGATGGCTGATGTCGCCGCAGAAAGACGCCCGTAAGCGGCAACCGTCTCGGGTGCCAGCTTGCTGTGATCCACGACCACACCCGACGCCAGGTGCTCGTCGTAGGGAATCTGCTCGACGCCCCACACCCGGCCCGCCAGGTACTCGCGGAGCTGATCGACATCGACCTGCCAGCCCTTCGCGTCCTGATTGGACACCGCGATCACGGTGCGTGCAAGACCAGCTGCGCCGAGGGTGCTCGCAATGGATTCGAGAGCGCCGCGCATCCGATTGAAGGCATCTGCCCGGCACGGCACGGTCAGCACGATCGGGGCCTTCTTGTCGGTGAGAAGCGGCGCCAGGTACGACGCGCGAAGTCGATGCCCGACGTCGTACACGCCGGCAACAGCGCGTGAGCGCAGGTACAGGTCGACGGCGCCGAAGTCTGCGTTCCCGGCTGTGTGCTCTCCGGCTCGCTGCAGCAGTCTGACGCCCGCGGCGGTGCGGGAGGAGCAGGCCTCGAAGACGTCGTCCTTGATGGGTCCGCCCGACGACGTGGCGACCAACTGCTCGAGGTTCCCCTTCGACAGGTGTGTGTCGGCGCCACGGTCGGCAAGATCGCCACCGGCGGGCGTCGTATCGACAGCAACCACCGGAAATCCTTGGGTGGCAGTGACATTCGCAAGCCCCAGAGCTGTGGTGGTGCCACCAGCCCCGCCGCAGGCGCCGAGGACGAGCGTGAGGGGTGCGAGGGTCAGCGCGGACTGCGTTTCTGTCATGGCTTACTTCCCATACGAGTGATGAACGATTTGCCGTCGATCTCGGTGGTGTCGATGTACATCTCGTAGTTCTCCACCTTGGACGCCGACATGCGAACGGCGAGGTCGAGCTTGAATTGCCCCGGAGCCCTCTCCGTGATCGTGGCGCAGTAGTCCGTGTCGACGGGTGCCTGGTCGATTCCGTCCTGAATGTCCTGGGCGTCCACGGCGAGCGCATCCGGCGCAGACAGTGCGTACGCCTGCTCGCCGTCTCGTGCCACGTAGTAGGCGTGCTCGAAAGCCAGGATCACGTTGGGTCCACTCGACTGGTCGCCCGGCCCGTTGCTGGTGATCGTGTTGCCGTCGGTGGATTCGACGCAGAAGTTGTCCGCCGCAGCGGTGGTCGTGGGTGCGGCGGCGTTTGCCGTGTCGTCGTTGCCGAGTCCGCCTGGCTTGCTGGCGATGGCAATGACGACAATGCCGACCAGCAACGCTGCGACAGCGCCGAAGGCGCCGATCAGAATCGGTCGCTTGGACTTCTGCTTCGGCGGTTGTTGCGGGTGCGGCACCTGCGGAGGTTGTGGGGGTTGCGGAGTCGGCTCGGCGACCGGTGGGGGAGGCGGCGGCGTTGCCGATGCGGTGGGGGTGCCGGCCGAGTTCGCGGACGTTTCGGGTGCCCTGGACGGTGTGGGTGCCTTGGTGGGCTTCGGCACCTTGGGCGTGCGCGTTTTGCGCGGCTTTCTCGACGACACAACGGTTTCCGACTCCGGATTGGCCGCAAGCCAAGTGGGTGTCGGGGCGTCCCGTGATGCGGAGGGTTCGGCGGCCGCTGCGGGGGCCTTGTAGTCGGGCTCGGCTACCGGCTCGGCTGGGGGAGCCGAAACCGGGCCGGGCGCAGTGTTGGGTGCCGGAGGCTCCGGTGTGGGCACTGGTGCCGAGCCTTCAGGCGTTGCGGCAGGCTCGAATGGCGGGAACCATTGACCGTAACGATCCTGTTCTCCGCGGTCGGAATTTGTCACCATCGAATCTTCTTCTCCGCCCCCGTGACCGTCGTCCCCTGTTGCTATGTCTGATTCGTCAAGATATCAGTACCGCGACGACGGGCCCGCACACGATCAGGGCAGCTTCGCGACGGTCATGAGCACCACCGAGTCTTTGATCGCCTCCAAAGAATGCAGAGCTTGCGGGACGACGAGCAGGTCGTCGCGTCTGCCGTCCCACGAGACGTCGCCCGCCCGGAGTGTCACCCGCCCCTGGAGTACCTGCACGGTCGCCTCTCCGGGGTTGTCGTGCTCACTCAGTTCCGTGCCCGCTGTCATCGCGATCAGTGTCTGCCGTAGGACGTGTTCGTGACCGCCGTACACGGTGTGCGCGGCGCGTCCACTCGAAGCTGCTGCTGCCTTCTCGAGCTGCTCTCGGGCGAGTGCTTCCAACGACCGTTTCATCATGAGGCGCCTCTTCGTTTCGGTGTGTGTCCACCACGAATGCTAGACAATCGGCGCAGGTCGCAAGGCAGGATTCGGTGTGGGTTTACCGGGCCCGGTGAGGTGGTACTCGATGCCCATGCGGGCCAATCCAGGCGGTCCAGAAGCTGCAGTGCCGGTCATCGTGAGGATTCGCCGATTCGATCCGGAGAACCCCGATGCTGCGGGGTGGGAGTCGTTCGAGGTTCCGGCGCTGCCCACCGACCGTCTGCTGAATCTCTTGATCTACATCAAGGGCTACCTCGACGGCACTCTCACCTTCCGACGCTCGTGTGCGCACGGTGTGTGCGGTTCCGACGCGATGCTGATCAACGGCATCAACCGTCTGGCCTGCAAGGTGCTCATGCGAGACATGCTGTCCTCCGGCGGCAAACCCACCACCATCACCGTCGAGCCGATCAAAGGACTTCCTGTCGAGAAGGATCTTGTCGTCGACATGGAACCGTTCTTCGATGCGTACCGGCAGATCAAGCCGTTTCTGATGACGTCGGGCCACGAACCGGATCGTGAGCGAATCCAGTCCAGAGCCGACCGCGAGCGATTCGACGACACGACCAAATGCATTCTCTGCGCCTGCTGCACCAGTGCCTGTCCGGTGTATTGGGCGGACGGGAGTTACTTCGGTCCCGCCGCGATCGTCAACGCGCACCGCTTCATCTTCGACAGCAGGGACGAAGGTGCCAGGGAACGGATGGAGATTCTCAACGATGTCGACGGGGTGTGGCGGTGCCGGATGACCTTCAACTGCACCCAGGCCTGTCCGCGTGGAATCCAGGTCACTCGGGCGATCACCGAAGTCAAACGCGCCCTGCTCTTCAGCCGTAAAGCGGTGGTCAGGTAGTCCCGGTCATCGCGGCGAGGCGCCCGAACAGGGGTGCCGCGGCAGCGAGCAGTGCAGTCTCCTCGGGCGTCATCGTGTCCAGCTGCCTACCGATGGCGTCGACCCAGGCCTGGTCGATTCGTTGGCCTTCCCTGCGCGCGAGGGGGGTTACGTGGAGGCGGTGTGATCGACGGTCGGCGGGGTCTTCGGTGCGTTCGACGAGCTTGCGTTCGACGAGGTGGCGCACCGTGGTGCTGACGTTGCTGCTCTGCAGCTCCAGCGTGCGGGCGATGTCCGAAACGGTGCTGCCCGGGTGGGCGACGATCAGGCGCAGCACCTCGACCTCGGAATGCGGAATGAGTGCCAGGCCGGCCTGCTTCTCACCGAATCTGCGCAGCGACCAGACGACGTCTTGGACGTGTGTCGCGATGTCGCGTGCGTCACTGTTCGTTGGCTCCGAAGGGGGCATGCATGCCATCATACCTATGTGGTTACATATAAAACTATATCTACTTTGGACGGTCCTGCCGTAGACGAAGTCGAAGATCGTTCGAAGCTGCCCGCCACCTTGATGGTCATGCTGGCGGCACTGTCTGCGCTCGCCCCACTCGGCGTCGACATGTATCTACCGGCATTTCCCGCGATGGCAGAGGAGTTCGGCACCAGTGCCTCCGCCGTCCAGCTGACGCTCACCGCTTTCCTGATCGGCCTGGCGCTCGGGCAGCTCGTGGTCGGTCCGCTGTCGGACCGCTACGGGCGCCGGCCACTGCTGATCGTGGGCAGCCTGCTCTGTGTGCTGGCAACCGTTGCCTGCGCCATGGCTCCGAGCGTCGAACTCCTTGCCCTCTTCAGGTTCGTTCAGGGATTCACCGGCGCCGCAGGTGTGGTCCTGAGTCGTGCGGTGGTCTCCGACCGTGCGCAGGGTGCTCGCGCGGCAAAGATGTTCAGCCTGCTGATCGTCATCAACGGTGTGGCGCCGGTGATCGCACCACTGCTCGGTGGAGCGACGATCGGACTCTTCGGCTGGCGCGGTGTGTTCTGGGTGCTCGCCGGAATCTCCCTCGCCATCCTCGTTGGCGTGATCGCCTGGGTTCCGGAAAGTCATCCCGTGGAGCGCCGAAGCACCGGCGGGTTCGCCACCATGGTCCATGATGCCCGCCAGGTCCTCGGCAATCGCAGCTACCTCGGCTACACGCTCGCCTTCGCATTCGGATTCGCGGTGATGTTCGCCTACATCTCGGCATCGCCGTTCGTGCTGCAGAACGTGCACGGCCTGTCCACCGGTTGGTACGTGGCGGCATTCACCAGCAACGCTCTCGGGCTCGTATTCATGAGCGCACTGAACGCCAAACTGGTCGAACGCATCGATCCGCGCACACTGCTGCGCGGGGGAGTCGGACTTCTCGGATTGTTCTCGGCGCTGATGCTCGTCAACGCGCTGATCGGCCCCCACCTCTGGGTGACGATCGTCGTGCTGTGGGGTGCGGTCTCGAGCCTTGGCCTGGTGATCGCGAACGCGACGACATTGGCACTGGCGGAAGCTCAACACGCTGCCGGTACCGGATCGGCGGTTCTCGGCGCCCTCCAGTTCGGGCTCGCCGCCGTCGTCTCGCCGCTCGTCGGTCTCGGTGGAGAGTTCACGGCTGTGCCGATGGCGCTCGTCATGCTCGCCAGCGCAGTTGTCGCGGCTCTTGCGCTGTCAGCGGTAAAGGTTCCTTCGGGCGCCGAGCGGTGATCCGATAGTCCTACAATCGAGTTCGTGCACCCGGAGGACTTCACAGTCAGGGATCCGGCGACGATTCTGATCACCACCGGCATCGGATGCGTCGTACTCGGTGGTGTGATCGCCGCTGTCACCGGACCGTTCGATCTGGCCCACGGAAGCTGGCTTGCGGCCTATCTGGTCCTGGTCGGTGGTGTCGCGCAGTGCGCCATGGGCCTGGCCCGAGTGTGGAACCCCTCGCCGCAGCCGACCTGGTGGGCGTGGACGCAGCTCGGGTCCTGGAACCTGGGGAATGTCGCCGTCATCGTCGGTACCCTCACGGCTCTGCCGCTGGTGGTCGACCTCGGTTCGGTGGGGTTGGTCGTCGCTTTGGTGATTGCGCTGCACGCACCTCGGGTCGGCTCCGGCGCAGCCCTCTGGACCTACCGGGCGCTGCTGCTCCTTCTGGCACTCAGTATCCCGGTGGGCGTTGTGCTCGCGCACTTGCGAAACTCGTGATTCCTCGCCGCCGTTCAGGCGGCGAGGAATGCGCCCAAAACAACCAGAATGACACTGAGCACGCCGAGTGCCGCGCGTAACCCGGCGGCGGCCCTCGCCCCGGCACGCACTCGAGCGGTCAACTGCTCGTCGTCGGGCGACTGCAACAAGGCGCGGCGCAGCCGTGTCATCCGACGAGCCTGAGCAACCGCGACGGCGAAGCTCACGACCAGCAATGCCGCGATCACGACGGTGGTGACGAGCAGCGCATCCCAGGCGAGGTCGCGGGCCAGCACTGCGCCCGTCGCCAGGGCCACGATCAGGGCGGGACAGCCGACCCAGAAATAGGCCCGACCCAGCGAACGAAAGAACGTGACGCGTTCGGCAGTGCTCAGAGTGGTGGTGGCCGTGCGGGCAACCACCGCGATGGCGACGTATCCGCCGATCCAGATGCTGGTAGCCAGCACGAACACGGCAAGGAGGATCGCTTCCGTGGCGTAGGGCACCGTTTCACTCCCTGTTCGGTACGCCGGATTCGGCTTGTCCGGCAACGACTACCGAACGGGCTTTGCGGAGACGGCCCACATGGGATTCGGCCCGCATTCGCTCCACCATGTGCGGGTAGTGCAGTTCGAAGGCCGGGCGTTCCGAGCGAATGCGTGGGAGTTCGGTGAAGTTGTGTCGAGGCGGCGGACACGTCGTGGCCCATTCGAGGGAACTGCCGTAGCCCCAGGGGTCGTCGACGGTCACGACCTGCCCGTATCGATAGCTCTTGAACACATTCCACACGAAGGGAAGTAGCGACGCACCGAGTACGAACGCACCGATGGTGGAGATCGTGTTGAGAACGGTGAACCCGTCGGAGGGCAGGTAGTCGGCGTAGCGGCGCGGCATCCCCTCGGCGCCGAGCCAGTGTTGCACCAGGAAGGTGCAATGGAAGCCGAAGAACGTCGTCCAGAAATGCCACTTTCCGAGCCGCTCGTCGAGGAACCTGCCGGTCATCTTCGGGAACCAGAAGTAGATTCCGGCGTACGTTGCGAACACGATGGTGCCGAACAGTACGTAGTGGAAGTGCGCGACCAAGAAGTACGAATCGGTGACGTGGAAGTCCAACGGCGGGCTGGCCAGAATGACCCCGGACAGACCGCCGAACAGGAACGTGACCAGGAACCCGATGGAGAACAACATCGGGGTCTCGAAGGTCAACTGTCCCCGCCACATGGTGCCGATCCAGTTGAAGAACTTCACTCCCGTCGGCACGGCGATCAGGAAACTCATCAGCGAGAAGAACGGCAACAGCACTGCGCCTGTCGCGAACATGTGGTGCGCCCAGACCGACATGGACAGTGCCGAGATGGCGATCGTCGCGTAGACGAGGCCGAGGTAGCCGAACACGGGTTTGCGGCTGAACACCGGGAAGATCTCGGAAACGATGCCGAAGAACGGCAAAGCCACGATGTAGACCTCGGGGTGACCGAAGAACCAGAAAAGGTGCTGCCACAGCAGAGTGCCGCCAGTGGCCGGATCGAAGATGTTGCCGCCGAGGTGACGGTCGACCAGAAGGCCCATCAGAGCTGCGGTGAGCAGCGGGAACGCCATCAGAATCAGGATCGACGTCAGGAAGATGTTCCACGTGAAGATCGGCATCCGGAACATGGTCATGCCCGGTGCACGCAGGCAGATCACGGTGGTGATCATGTTGACGGCGCCGAGAATGGTTCCGAGACCCGCAATGGCAAGGCCGGTGATCCACAGATCTGCGCCCACCCCCGGTGAGTGCAGCGCACTGCTGAGCGGGGAATAGGCAGTCCACCCGAAGTCGGCCGCGCCACCGGGTGTGACGAACCCGGAAATGGTGATCAGGCCGCCGAACAGATAAAGCCAATAGCTGAACGCGTTGAGCCGGGGGAACGCCACGTCGGGTGCCCCGATGTGCAGCGGCAGAATGTAATTCGCGAACCCGAACACCACCGGCGTCGCGTACAGCAGCAGCATGATGGTGCCGTGCATGGTGAACAGCTGGTTGAACTGCTCGTTCGACAGAAACTGCATGCCGGGCACGCCCAGTTCTGCGCGCATCAACAGGGCCATGAGTCCGCCCGCCATGAAGAAGGCGAACGAGGTGACCAGGTACATCAACCCCAGCAGCTTGGGGTCCGTGGTGGTAGCCGCCCTGTAGAGAAACGACCCCTTCAGACCACGTCTCGGCGGGTATGGGCGAACAGGAAGGGGTTTCGCGACGGCCGGCGCGTTCACCGTGCGCCTGACTCGTTCGTGCCGGTCAGTTCGTTGTGCGGGTACGCGCCCACCAGTTCGGTGTCCACGCCCACCGGGCCCAACTTCTGCGCACCTCCCGGAGCGCCGAGAGCCTCCGCCGTACCCGGAAGCGGCCTGTGAAAGAAGCGGGCGTTGTCGTCGATGTAATTTTCCCACTGGGCCGGGACGTCGGATTCGTAGGAGATGGCATCGACCGGACAGACCGGTTCACAGGCGCCGCAGTCGATGCACTCGTCCGGCTGGATGTAGAGCGCTCGCTTGCCTTCGTAGATGCAGTCGACGGGGCACTCTTCCACGCAGCCACGATCGAGCACGTCGATGCAGGGTTCCGCAATCACGTACGTCATACCCACCTCCACAGACTCACACTGTTTTAGAGGAATGCATTCCTCTAAAGTTTTACAGTATGGCCAGGCGAAAGGGAACACATCGGACGGGCGAAAGCGTCATCGCGCATCCTGTGTTGGCGTCGCGTCGACGGGTCGAACTCCTGGACGTGCTGCGCGCCCGTTCGGAGCCGACGACAGCCGGGGCGCTGGCAGAACTGATGTCCCTGCATGTGAGCACCGTGCGCTTCCACCTCGACGCGCTCCTGGACGCAGGTTTGGTCACTGCAGAGTTCGAGAAGGCGCCCCGCGGCCGGCCCCGCCGGCTGTACCGGGCCGTGACTCCCCGGGAGGACGGCCGCCGGGCCGGATACCGGATGCTGGCGGAGGTGCTGGCGCAGCAGTGGGCGACGCCCGGAGACGATCCGGTCGAGCGGGCTCTGGAGGCGGGGAGGCAATGGGCGCCTGATGCGGCGACCCGCACCCTCGACGGCGCGATCGCCGACGCATCGGGCTTGTTCGAGGAGATGGGCTTCGAACCGGAAACCGAAACGAAGGGTAAGGAGATCCGAATCCGATTGCACTCCTGCCCGTTCGAATCGGTCGCACGCAAGAGCCCGGAGGTGGTGTGCTCTCTGCATCTCGGACTGCTGCGTGGAATCCTCGACCGGGCCGACGTGCCCGATGTGGACAGTGAACTGACGCCCTGGGACACCCCGCACACCTGCGTCGCTCTGGTCGCCAGGCGATGACGAACACGCGCACCACCTTGATCACCGTGGGGCACGGTCGACTCGACAAGGACCAGTTGGCCGCCCTGTTGCACGACGCCGGAGTCGAGACTCTGGTCGACATCCGCCGATTTCCGGGCAGCAGGCACAACCCCGACGTCCACGGCGACGCCATGGCGCAGTGGTTACCGCTGGCCGACATCGAATACCGGGCGGAATCACGGCTGGGTGGACGCCGTCGGTTACCGGCCGATGCTCCACACGAAGATCCGTGGTGGAAGGTCGAACAGTTCGCCGCCTATGCGGCGCACACTCGAACCGCGGAGTTCGCGGAAGCTTTGACCGAGGTGCTCCAACTGGCCAGGCAACGCCCCACCGCGGTGATGTGCAGTGAGAGCGTGTGGTGGCGATGCCACCGACGCCTGGTAGCCGACGTGACCGTCCTTGCGCGCGGTTGCTCTGCCTCGCACCTGATGCACGACGGTCGACAGACCCCACATCCTCCGGCGCCCGGGGCACGGCTGCGCCCCGACGGTGAAGTGGTGTGGGACCGCTCCCGGGACAGGCCAGCTTAACCATTCGTTGGTGGCGGCATTACCGGTGTTCGCTCACGTAACGCGGTCGAAACTGTGAGGTGTTCTATAGGCCGCCGAAGAAAAGCGCAGCTCACAGGCGTGGAAGGGCAACCTAAGTTGTGAGGATGCGGGGGTTTTGACTTATCGTTTTCTTTACACGTTGGACTCACAAAAGTCCGACTCGACCGAGAAGCCACGTCGCCTGGGGCGAGAACCACACCCGGAGTGCCGCGCAGGGCGATAGCCGATCGGTGGTACCGGCCTGCACGGCGGTACTGCGTTGCAAGGAGATGGCCATCAGCGCTGCTG